>JAICYR010000105.1 GCA_025934135.1 Acidobacteriaceae bacterium
ACGGCCCCGCAAACCAATGTTTCCCAGAGCGCGGCGGCGGCGGCAAGCCGCAGCGGAGTAAATGAAACGGGCGCGGCGGCGGCTCAATCGCGGCATATCGCGGGGTCGGCGGCTGAGGCGGGCAATGTTTCCCGCAACGCTACGGCGGCAGGCGGCAGCCTCAACCAGACAAGCGCGGCGGCTGCCCAGTCGCGGCACATGGCCGGATCGGCTTCGCAGGCCAGCAATGTATCGGCGGAGCTGACCAGGAGCCTCGATTCAAAGCATGCAAAAGTGGGTGATCCGGTAGAAGCGAAGACCACCAGCAAAGCACTGCTGGCGGATGGAACAAGACTTCCGAAAGGGACGAAATTGATCGGCCATGTAACGAAAGTGAGCCGGGAGACGAAGGCCCACAAGACCTCGCAGCTGGCATTCGCGTTCGACCACGCGGTTTTGCATAATGGCCGCGAAGTGCCGGTGCATGCCGTGCTGCGGTCGCTTTCTGCGCCGGCGCCGATGGCGGACGCGGATGGAGCCTTTGGAGGCGACGCCGGGGTAAGCGCTCCCATGATGTCCGCTGGTGGCGGCGGCGGCGGCCTGCTGGGCGGGGCCAGTCGTGGAGCGGTTGAAGGAGGCAGCGCCCTTGCAGGTGGCGCGCTGCACACCGGCGGCAACGTGGCAGGCGGAGCGGCGAACAGCCTGAGAACTACCACCGCAGGAGCGAGTGCTGCTACTTCCGGAGAGACGAATGCGATGTCCCACACGGGCAACAGAAGCCTGGGCGGAACGCTCGGCGCGGGAACGGGCACGAGCGCACAGGGTCAATTGATCCCGGTCGGCAATATGCGCGGCGTGTCGTTTTTCAGCGGCTCGGACGCGGAGTCGTCGGCCACGTTCCAAGGGCAAGGACGGAACGTCAATCTGAGCAGCGGCTCGACGATGTCGCTGGCGGTCTCGGCTGAACGGTAAATGACGGCGTTCCGCGATCAGCGGACGGGAGATTTCCTCGTCCGCTGACCGCGTTTTCTTATCGGTCACTTCTTTCTCATGAAAAGCAGATGAGGACTCACAAGGTGAGTTCGGGGGAAGTCGATGTCTTCTTCGGTCAGGACTCGCCGGTCCTTGACCGGAATGGTCGGTGGCGTATATTTGGCCCAGAAATTATAGGTGCCGGGCGCCTGCTCGTTTGAGAATAATTCCCCTCTGCTGAAGCTGACCTTCAGCGATTCACCGGGCTTAAGCACTTTCCAATTCTCGGCCTGATCACGCATCGGCCCCATACCTGAAAAGCCCTCACCACATCCGCCTCTGATGCCCGGGGGTGGCGCAGGCCTCAATTCGACAACCAAGTAAATCGTTCCCATGGCGCTGCTACTGCATCGCGACGGCTGCGGCATCCGTACATCGTGATTGCTGATATTCACAAATGCGAACGTGAAGGACTCTGGGATTCCGTTGACCATCTGGCCGGGTTTGAGGCGGAGTTCCAGATTCGGCATTTTTTGCGAGTTTCCATTTTGAGAGAAAATCAGAAGCGGAGACGTCAGCGCTGCGACGGTCAGGGCAAGTGTCCACATTCCAATCTTCTTTCGCCGTACCATGGGACTTCCTCCGTCACGGCGAACATTAACACGCAGCTATTTCAACGAAAAGGACTGTTATGAGCATTGCTGAAAAACTGCTTCCGGAGTTTGACCGGGAGTTTGCATCGACGCGGAAGTTTCTGGCGCTGGTTCCGGATGATAAATTGGGCTGGAAACCCCACGACAAATCGATGGCTTTGGGACGGTTGGCGTGGCATATATCCGATTTTCCGGGATATGCGTTGAGCGTGGCGAGCACGCCGGGATTCAGCGTCAGGCTGGAAGACCTGCCGAAGCGGCGGAGCGCGTGGGTGGGCAAAACCCGCGGGGCGATTCTGGAGCGGTTCGACGCTGACCTGAAGGCAGCGCGTGAAGCTTTGGCGACTGTTCCGGATACCGCGTGGGACGAACACTGGAAGATGGAATTTGGTGGACAGGCGGTGTTCGATGATGCGCGCCGGACGGCCTATCGCATGGTGGCGATGAACCACATGATTCATCACCGGGCGCAGCTTGGGCTTTATCTGCGGCTGAATGACATTCCGATTCCTGGGACCTACGGGCCGTCTGCGGACGAGCGGTAGCTAAGGGCCAGGGGCGAGGGCTCAGTCGCGGTCATTGAACCAGACGAGCCTCTTGGCCCCTGAATGCTACTCTGAACAATGCCAACTATGACCGGGCTGTCCATTGCAGAAGTCTTCGCCATTGCCGCGCATCGCGATGACGTGGAGCAGACCTGCGGCGGAACTCTGCTCAGAATGCGCGCGCAGGGGTTGCGCACCGCCATTCTCGACCTGACCCAAGGCGAGGCGGGCACGCGCGGCTCGGCGGCTGAACGCGAGGCCGAAGCCGCGGAAGCCGCGAAAATACTCGGTGTTGGCTGGCGCGAGGCCCTCGACATCCCCGACGGGCGGGTTGAAAACACCTATGAGAACCGCCTGAAAATCGTCGAAGCTCTTCGCCGCGTCCGGCCCCGTGTCGTCATTCTGCCCTACTGGACAGGCCGCCACCCCGACCACTACACCACGGCAACGCTTGGTTATGAGGCCTGCTTCCTGAGCGGGCTCGCGAAGCTCGACACCGGAACGGCCCCGCACCGGCCCTTCAAGATCGTCTATGCCAGCCTTTATGCCGACGTGCGCCCCAGCTTCATCGTGGACATCAGCCCCTTCATCGAGGACCGCCATCGCGCGCTGATGGCCTACCGCTCGCAGTACGCGAACCAGCAGGCGGGCAGCGGGCTGTTCGTGCCCGAGGAGGAGATTCGCGAGCGCACCTTCGCCGAGGCCCGCCACTATGGACTGCTGGCCGGCGTGACTTACGGCGAGCCGTTCGTCCAGAAGGAGGTCGGTCTCATTGACGACCTCACCCTGCTCCCTGTCGCGTCCATGTAAAACTCGCGCGGGGTAAGTGCGAAGATGGGACGAGAGGACTTTATGGCTACCTCACCCAACCCCATCTCTCAGCCCGAACCGTGGCTTCGCGCGACCCACGCCGGGACACCTGCCGTTCTGCGCGCCATTCTCCACGCTTTCGACCTGGCGCAGGAGGACGTGCACAAGTGGACCTATGAGCTTACCGAGGCCGACCTGGACGCCTCGCCCGCCGGCCTCACGCCCATCGCCTACCACCTGCGCCACATTCCCGGAAGCCTCGACCGCCTGCTGACCTATGCCGAAGGCACACAGCTCTCAGCCGGGCAGATTGCGGCCATGAAGGCCGAGTCCTCGCCCGGCCCCTCTCGCGACGAGCTGTTTGCCATTTTCGACGACGGCATTGCCTCAGCCGCCCGCAGGGTCCGCACCTTCGATGGGGCCAACCTCGAAGAGGCTCGCGCCATCGGCCGCAAGCAGCTTCCGGCGAGCCTGGGAGGCATCCTGGTCCATCTTGCCGACCATACTCAGCGCCACACCGGCCAGGTCGTGACCACCGCCAAGCTGCTCAAAGCCATCGGACAGTCGGGCGTAAACCTCGGCGTCCACGGGCTGCGCTGATCTGCTGATCTATAGTCGCCGGATCAGCAGAATGGTCTGATCGTCCGCCTGTTTGCCAAATTCCCGTGCCGCGTCCAAGATCCGGCCGGCCAACTCGGGGAGCGGGCTGTCGGCGAGCGCGCCAATGGTACGCTCCAACCGATCAATCCCGAATTCATCGCCGCGCGCGTCGCACGCCTCCAGCACCCCATCCGTCGCCACCGCCAGCAGGTCGCCGCGCGCCATCTCAATCTGCTGCCCTTTAAACTCGGCCACCGGCAGCAGCCCCAGTGGAAACTGCTCCTCCTCCAGCCTCGAAAGCGCGAGCCTGCCGGAATGCCAGTGAAGAATCGGCGGACTCGCGGCCAGAGCGTAATGCACGCTGCCATCCCCGCCCAGACGAAAGGCCGTGAACGTCGCGTACATATGCTCCTCCTTCACTCCCGGCAGCACCGTGTTCAGCCTGTGCAACAGCGCGGGAAGCGTGCGGCACGGCTCGCGTTCCGCCGCGTCCAGCAGCGCGGTGCGCGCCGCCGTCTTCAGCATGCCCATCAGAATGCCCGCCTGCAGGCCGTGCCCCGCAATGTCTCCCACGTATGCGATGGCATCTCCATTCGCCAGCGCGAGCGCGTCCACAAGGTCGCCACCCACCTTTTCACTCGGCTTTGAGATGCCGTACACTTCAAACCCATCCGTCCGCAGCGTGAACGGAGGCACCAGCGTGGCCTGGATTCCATGCGCCAGTTCAAGCTCATTGCGCAATTTGAAGGACTCCCTTCCCTCGCGGCGAATGAAAATCAGGAAAAACGTGTAGGACAAGATGATCAGGCACATTGTCCCTGTGGCGGACACGCGGATCCCCGTCGCTCCGGGAACCGCGCGAAGATCAAAGGCGCGCGCCATCAAACCATCCAATTCGGCGATGATGCGGGGATTAAGTGCGGACAGCGCTATGGGAAACAAGATCCAGATCAAAGGCAGCCGCGCCAGTACATAAACCCACGCCACAGCGGTCAGTCCGCTCTCGATAACTCCCACGGCGACCACAGCGTAAGGCAGAACGCCGCCATTCATTAGGTCCGCGTAAAACCCAAAAGTCGAAAACAGCATGAAGACGGCGAGTATCAACATACTCAGCCGCGAAATCGGAATGGATTGAAAATGTACCCAGCCCTTCGGCTTGCGTAGGTACCAGGCAGTGTGGGAGCTTGTCGCCATTCGTCACAGGGTACAGCGTTCCGCGCTCAGCATTCGAATTTTTTCATCCGGAACGCTGAACGCGGACCGCGGACCGCTGACCGCTTGCTTCTACAGGAACAGCGGAGCCAGCACCAGAGTCACGGTTGCCAGCAGCTTAATGAGTACGTGCAGCGACGGCCCGGCTGTGTCCTTGAACGGATCGCCCACCGTATCGCCAACCACCGCCGCCTTGTGCGCCTCGGATCGCTTGCCGCCATACATTCCGGTTTCAATCAGCTTTTTCGCGTTGTCCCACGCGCCTCCGCCGTTGTTCATCATCATGGCCATCATGATGCCGGTAATGGTGCCCACCATCAACAGAGCGGCCACGGACTCCGCACCGCTCAGGTTCATCGGCACGCCGTGCAGCATGGGCGCGTCCAGAATCATGGTCGTGTTGAACTCCTTGCCGAAGTGCCGGAAGATCAGCCCGATGCACAGCGGCATGACCACCACCAGAAGTCCCGGCAGGACCATCTCTTTCAGCGCCGCTCCGGTCACAATCCTCACGCAGCGCCCGTAGTCCGGCTGCGAGGTGCCCTCCATAATGCCCGGGTTGTCACGGAACTGCTCATGCACGTCCTGAATCACCGTTTGCGCCGCGCGTCCCACCGCCTTGATAGCCATGGACGAAAACAGGAAAACCAGCATCGCGCCCATCAGCGCGCCCACAAACACGGGCACCGAGGCAATGTTCACGTTTGAGAAGCTCCAGTTCGTCGGCAGAATCCCGCCCGCGTCCGCCACCCGCTGCTGCACAATGTCATGCACCGAGGCCAGGTAGGCCGAGAACAGCAGGAACGCCGCCAAGGAGGCCGAACCGATGGCGTATCCCTTGGTCAGCGCCTTGGTCGTGTTGCCCGCCGCGTCCAGCTTGTCCGTCTTCTCGCGGATGGACTCCGGCTGGTTGCTCATCTCGATGATGCCGCCCGCGTTGTCCGTAATGGGCCCGAAGGTGTCCATGGCCAGAATGTAAGCCGCCGAGGAGAGCATCCCCATGGTCGCAATGGCGGTTCCGTAAATCCCCTTGGCGTAATCGGACACGCTGGTCACATCGTGGAGGCCGAGCGTCCCGAAGTAGTAGCTGAGCAGCAGCGCCGCGCCAATCACAATCGCCGGCAGCGCGGGGGTTTCCATTCCCACCGCCAGACCCTGAATAATGTTTGTCGCCGGGCCTGTAGTCGAGGCCTGCGCAATGGCCTTCACGGGCCGGAAGCGAGTCTCCGTGTAGTACTCCGTGATCCACACGAACAGCAGCGACATCACAATGCCGCAGATGCCGCAGCCGAACAGCCACCAGCGAATCGGGTGCTGACCGGCATCAAACATGTAGTAGACGGCTGCCGCAAAGCCCGCCAGCGCCAGCACCGTCGTTACAAAGTATCCCCGGTTCAGCGCGTGCATCGGGACTTCATCTTCCTTGGCCCGCACCACCGCCACTCCAATCGTGCTGGCGAGGATGTTGATGGCCTGCACAATCAGCGGGAACAGAATCCCCTTCAACCCAAATACCGGATAGAGCGCTGCGCCCAGAATCATGGCGCCCACGTTCTCCGCCGCCGTCGACTCGAAGATGTCCGCGCCGCGTCCCGCGCAGTCGCCCACGTTGTCGCCTACCAGGTCGGCGATTACCGCAGGGTTCCTCGGATCATCCTCAGGAATCCCCGCCTCCACCTTGCCCACCAGGTCCGCGCCCACATCGGCGGCCTTGGTGTAGATACCGCCGCCCAATTGCGCAAACAGCGCCACCAGCGACGCTCCAAAGCCAAATCCCACTAACTCATACGGGACCTGCTCCGGGTTCCTGAGCCCCCCAAACCACCAGAACAGCAGTCCCACGCCCAGCAGTGAAAGTCCGCCGACCACCAGGCCTGTCACCGCCCCGCCGCGCAGCGCCATCTGTAATGCCTTGCCCATGCTGATGCGCGCCGCCGCCGCCGTGCGAATGTTGGTGCGGATCGAAACCCACATCCCCGTCTGCCCGGAAAGCGCCGAGCAAAACGCGCCGATCAAAAAGCTGATCACAACCTTATTGGCATAGGGAGCGGTATAAGGAGAGACCCGGTATCCCACATAAAGAATGATTGCCAGGATGACGGCGATCAGCGCGATGGTTCCGTACTGCCGCTTCATGAACGCTTCCGCGCCCTGCCGGATCGCGTTCGAGATCTTCTGCATCTCCGCCGATCCCGTATCGGACGCCAGCACAAAACGCGCAAAGCCGAACGCCGCAATCAAACCCACGCCGCCAACCGCCAGCGCAATCCAGAGATAAAATTGGCCATCAATTACCGCGGCAACTCCGTTCGCCTGCCAGGCCAGCAAAGCCGCGGAAGAAAAACACTCCATCAAAAGTCCTCCATTTACCTGAAAACCATTCACTTCCGCCCCGGCCGATTTTGCCCGGACCAGGGCACAAACTCGTTGCAAACGCGCCATTACAGCACGTGAAAGAAACATTGGTCAATCAAAAGAGAATCACCGGAGCAGGACTACCCAATCCGACTCGCCCCGGAACAGAAAATCCTTTGGATGCCACATAGGAAAGCAGAGTCTAAGCTATTCGGAAGACAATCGGCAAATGGCTGTTCGGCAGGCTGGCCGCGCCCTGCTGCGATAAGCCAGCCAACCCATCCCCGCAACTGCTATGCTGGTTGCCATATTTCCCATGCCTCCCCCAGAAGGCGGTTCGGAATGGCAACCAGAGTTCTCCGCTTGGCGCGTTATTGTTGGGCACTCGCGGCCCTCGTGGCGGCGCTCGGGCTTTCCGCACCCTCCCTCGCTCAGCCCATCGTCGTGCAGAATCCCGGAACAGGAGTCGTCCCACTCGACGGCCAGTGGCAGTTCCGCATGGGCGACGACCTCGCATGGGCCAATCCCGCACTCGACGACTCCGCATGGGAACAGCTCAGCTCAGACAAGTCCTGGGGCGCGCAGACCCACCCCTCCTACACGGGATTCGCCTGGTATCGCCGCCACATCACCATTGAAAACTCCGGCGCCACAGCCACGAAGAACCTGGCCATCCTCATCCCTCCTGTCGATGACGCCTACGACCTCTACTGGAACGGCAAGAAGATCGGCAGCTACGGCGGTCTGCCGCCCAAGCCCAACTGGTGGTCCAGCGGCCACAATGCCGTCTATTCCCTGCCCGCTTCCGGATCCGGCGTCCTCGCGCTGCGCGTCTGGAAGGCCCCTCTCTCTTCCGTTGATTCCTCCACCCTTGGCGGCTTCCAGGCCGCACCGCTCATCGGCGATGCCGAAATTCTCAACGCCCAGGCCAAACTGCCCTACTATCGGCGCGACGAGCACCGGCTCCCCAACCTGCTCATCTCGGCCGTGGTCCTCGTCGCGGGGTTCCTGAGCTTCCTTCTTTATCTCCGCGACCGTAAGCAGGGCCTGTATTTGTGGCTCGGCCTCTATCTCGTCGCCGGTGGTCTTCTCGGAGTCAGGGACTTATCGGCCTACAACTTTTCCCTCACCTTCCGAACCACGCAGCTCGCAATTCAACTTGGCGAATGCGTGCAGGACATCTCCATGTGGATGATCCTGCTCTATCTGTTCGGGCTGGCGAGGAACCGCCGCTGGATGCGCGCCACAGCATGGCTCATGGCGCTTTACATAGCCGCCCAGATCGGCGACATAGGGACCATCTTCATCTGGGCCAAAAGCTGGCCGTCCCTGCCTTGGATCGACGCCATCACGACCGCCGTCTACTCCATCACGCCCCTGTATGTCTTTGTCATCATCGGCTATGGACTGACCCGCAGAAAGCAGATCACGCTCTGGCCTCTCATCGCGGTGGTCTGCCTGAACGGACTCTATAACTGCGTCATCAATCTCGTTGGACAGGGCACCCGTTTTACGCATTGGACCCTTGCGATTCAGGCCCAGACCAGCGGACTCCATGTCGGCGGCTACTCCTTCGGCATCGCTTTCATTCTCAATACCCTGCTCTTCCTTGCCCTCATCTTCACCATCGCCCGCGAATCATTCATGGAGCGCGAACGCCAATCGCGCATTGAGCTTGAGATCAAGTCGGCGCAGGAGATTCAGCGCGTGTTGGTTCCAGAGGACACGCCCGCCATTCCTGGCTTCACCATTTCCAGCATCTACCGCCCCGCCGAGGAAGTCGGCGGAGACTTCTTCCAGGTCATTCCCATTTCCGGAGGCGGCGCGCTCATCGTGCTTGGGGACGTAAGCGGCAAGGGACTCAAGGCCGCCATGACCGTGGCGCTCATTGTGGGCACGCTCCGCACGCTGGCTGACTACACCCAGAGCCCCGCCGAAATTCTGGCCCGGCTCAACCGACGGCTCATCGGGCGCACCGACGGCGGATTCGCCACCTGCCTCTGCGCGCGCGTTGACCCCAGCGGCTCCATCACGCTCGCCAACGCAGGCCATCTGTCGCCGTTCCACAACGCGGCCGAGTTGCCCCTCGCCGGATCGCTTCCCCTCGGCCTCGCTCCCGATACGAGGTATGAGGAAGCCGCGATTCATCTTCGCGAAGACGACTTTCTGACCCTCTACACCGATGGCGTGATCGAAGCGCAGAGCGAAACCGGCGAGCTCTATGGCTTTGAACGCGCCGCCGCCCTTGCCGCATCCAATCCAACGGTGGAACAGATCGTGGATGCCGCGTGCGCCTTCGGGCAGAAGGATGACATCACTGTCCTGCGACTCGTGCGCCTGCCGCAAACAGCGCCCGCCCACACCGCGACCATCCGCATCGCCGCCCAGATCGCCGGAGCGTGATCGTCACCGGAGGTCCGGCGGCTGTACAATCTGGTGTTCTTTCCGGTAAGAAAGAACGAGCACCAATTATTCCGGCGGAGATTGGGTCCATGGCCCGCAGCGCGGTCGAAGAACAAATTCCGGTGAAGTCAGCCTCCGGCGTCAGCGCGGAGCGGCTGGTGGAAATCTATCGCCTGATGTACCTCTCGCGTCGCCTCGACGACCGCGAGATCATTCTGAAGCACCAGCAGAAGACCTTCTTCCAGATCTCCGGCGCCGGGCATGAAGCGCTGCTGGTCGCGGCCGGCGTTACGCTGAAGCCCGGATACGACTGGTTCTTTCCCTACTATCGTGATCGCGGCCTGGTGCTCGCTCTTGGCATCACACCCGAGGCGTTGCTGCTGCAATCCGTCGGCGCGGCCTCAGACCCGGCCAGCGCTGGACGCCAGATGCCTTCCCACTGGAGCAGCGTCGAGCGCCACATTGTCTCCGGCTCTTCCGCCACCACCACGCAATGCCTGCACGCCGTGGGCTGCGCCGAAGCAGGGCGCTACTTCTCGCGCCACCCTGAAGCCGCCGAAAAGCACGAGGGCGACTACCGCCAATGGCGCGATGTTCAGTTCAAGGGCGATGAAGTTGTCTACACCTCTCTCGGCGACGGCTCAACCTCGCAGGGAGAATTCTGGGAGTCGCTCAACACCGCCTCCAATGAGAAGCTGCCCGTCATCTTCGTAGTGGAAGACAACGGCTACGCCATCTCCGTGCCCGTCGAGGTCAACACTCCCGGCGGCAGCATCTCGAAGCTCGTCCAGAATTTCCCGAATTTCTACTTCGCGGAAATTGACGGCACCGACATTGTTGAATGCCAGCACGCCTTTGAGGAAGCGGCGGCGCACTGCCGCGCCGGAAAAGGACCCGCGCTTGTTCACGGACACGTGATCCGCCCCTACTCGCACTCGCTCTCCGACGACGACAAGCTCTACCGCCCCGAAGCCGAGCGCCATGCCGATGCCCTTCGCGATCCGCTCTCCAAAGTGCAGATGCTGCTTCTGCGCGAAGGCATTCTCGATGCGGAAGGCATCAACCGCCTCGAAAAGAAAGTGGATGAAGAGGTCCGTCACGCCGCCGAGCACGCGCTTCGCGCCGCGCCGCCTCCGCCGCACAAGACGGAAATTCTGAAGCACGTCTACTCCGAGCGCTACGACCCCACGCGCGCCGAGTTGCAGACCACGCCCGCGTCTCCCGCCGAAAAAGCGCAGGAGCGCACCATGGCCGACCTCATCAACCTTTGCCTGAAGGATGAAATGCGCCGCGACCCGCGCATCCTCATCTTTGGCGAGGATGTGGCGGACTGCTCCCGCGAGGGCTACCTGCGCGAGCACTCGGTGAAGGGCAAGGGTGGCGTTTTCAAGCTCACTGCCGGACTTCAGTCCGAGTTCGGTGCGGACCGCGTGTTCAACTCTCCGCTGGCCGAAGCCAACATCGTCGGCCGCGCCGTGGGCATGGCCGTGCGCGGCATCAAGCCCGTGGTCGAAATCCAGTTCTTCGACTACATCTGGCCAGCCATGCACCAGCTGCGCAACGAACTGCCGCTGATGCGCTGGCGCTCCAGCGGAACCTGGGCCGCGCCCGCTGTCATCCGCGTGCCCATCGGTGGCTATCTCACGGGAGGCTCCATTTACCACTCGCAGTCCGGCGAAAGCATCTTCACGCACACGCCCGGAATGCGTGTCGTCATGCCCTCAAACGCGCTGGACGCGAATGGCCTGCTTCGCACGGCCATCCGCTGCGATGACCCGGTGATGTTCCTGGAGCACAAGCATCTTTATCGCGGCTTCTACGGACGCGCTTTTTATCCCGGCCCCGACTACATGGTTCCCTTCGGCAAGGCCGCAACCGTGCGCGAAGGGCGCGACCTGACCATCGTGACCTATGGGGCCGTCGTTCCGCGCGCCATCCAGGCCGCCGAGAAGGCCCAGCGCGAGCATGGCATCGAGACCGAAATTCTCGACCTCCGCACCCTCAATCCCTACGACTTTGAGGCCATTGCGGAATCCGTGCGCAAAACCAGCCGCGTGATTGTGGCCCATGAGGACATGCTGAGTTGGGGATATGGGGCCGAGCTTGCCGCCCGCATCGGCGACGAGCTCTTCCACGACCTGGACGCGCCGGTAAAGCGTCTCGCTTCCATGGACACCTTCGTCGCCTACCAGCCGATTCTGGAAGACGTGATCCTGCCTCAGACCGACGACGTGTACGACGCCATCGTGGAGATGAAGCGGTTCTAAACCAGGAAAAGGGGCAGGCCCCAAGCCCGCCCCCTTAGTAGTAGTTCCCTTCCTTAGCGCGCGCCGACCGGCTTCAACTCCGCCACGCGCTGCGCCAGCAGATGCTCCAACTCCTCCAGCGCCTTCGAGAAGCCTTCAATGCCTTCCTTCAGCTTGTCGTGCGCCATGCGGTCCGCCGCGTGCATTTTCTCAAAGGTGGCTTCGTCCATGTGCAGCTTTTCAATCTGCATCGACTTCGCCTTTTCCGGGTCGAGCTTGCGCGGCAACTCTTCCTGCGTCGCCTCAAGCTCCTCCAGCAGCTTGGGAGCAATGGTCAGCAGGTCGCATCCGGCCAGCTCGCGAATCTCGCCTGTGTTGCGGAAGCTCGCGCCCATCACCTGCGTCTTGTAGCCGAACTTCTTGAAGTAGTTATAAATCTTCGTCACCGACTGCACGCCCGGATCGTCCGCTCCCTGATAGTCCTTGCCCGTATCCTTCTTGTACCAGTCCAGAATTCGC
>JAICYR010000157.1 GCA_025934135.1 Acidobacteriaceae bacterium
ACCGGAAACCTCCACTCCAGCCAGGCCAAAGAGATCATGGAACTCTTCCGCGAGCTGAACAACGAAGGGACCACCATCGTCCAGGTCACGCACTCCGACGCCAACGCCTCCTACGGCACCCGCGTCATTGAACTGCGCGACGGCTGGATGGACCGCGATTCCGCTCATCCCGAACTCAACGCAACTCCATGAACCAGGAGCAAGCATGGATTATCGCTGGCACCAGAAACTGAGCGCCGCCGCGCTCGCCGCGCTTCTCATTTCACCTTGCGGATTCGCGCAGCAAACGACGCCGGACGCCCCGGCGCCCGCCACGCCGCAAACGCAAACCATCGCCCAGCAGGCCGCCGCGCTTCAGCAGACGCGCCCCGTGACCGCGCAGCAGCCCTTCCATGTCGAGATGCCGCACTCGCACAATCCCCTTGCGCCCTACCTGCCCAGCACCGTGCCGCCGCTGGACCTTACGAATTCGCCGCGCCTCATGAATCTGGTGCGCGACGGAAAGCTCTATCTCTCGTTGCGGGACGTTGTCGCGCTCACACTAGAAAACAACCTCGACATCGTCCACTCCCGCTACAACCTGCCCATCGCCAAAACCGACCTCGCCCGCACCAAGGCGGGAGGCTCGACCCGCGGCGTCAACACCAGCGTGGTGCAGGGCACCCAAGGGGGGTTCTCCGCCGCCGGACCGGAAGCCGGCGCCAGCGCGGGAGCGGGGGCCGCCGGGGCCGGAGGTCTGGTGCAATCGACTCTGGGCGGCGGCACCTTCGTCCCCTCTTTCGATCCTCAGCTTTCTTTCAAGGCGTTCGTCGACCACAGCAAACAGGCGCTCGTCAATCCCGTGCTCTATGGCATTCCATCGCTCGAAACCAACACCATTCAAGCCCAATCCATGTATTCGCAGTCTTTTCCGCTGGGCACCAACATCATGGTCCAGTATGAGGGTCAGCGCGTCGCGCAGAACAGCGTTACCTTCACTGTCAACCCAAGTCTGGCCTCCTATTTCAACTTCACCATTGATCAGCCGCTTCTCGCCGGCTTCGGATTGGCTACCAACGAGCGCTACATCCACATCGCCAAGCGCAATCTTCAGATCACCGATCTGGCCTTCAAGGCGCAGGTCATCGCCACAATCACGCAGGTGCAAAACATCTACTGGGACCTCGTCGCCGCCTATCAGGACGTGCAGGTAAAGCAGCGCTCGCTCGCGTTCGCCAACGACACGCTGGCCGATGACCAGAAGCAGCTTCAGCTTCAGAACGTCCCCGCCATGCAGGTCATGAAAGACCAGTCCGCCGTGGCCACCAGCCTTGGCGACCTCACCAAGGCCAAGGCCACGCTCAAGCTCAACGAGCTGCTGATTAAAAACGCTCTCACCAAGGCCATTGATCCCGCGCTCGCGGACATGCCCGTCATCCCTCTCGATCGCCAAGGGCCGCCCGACCCCAATGCCGGAAAATCCATCGACAAGCTTATTGCCGAAGCCGAGCAGAACCGCCCAGATGTCGCCATGGACCAGTTCGCGATGGAGATCGCGCAGAACAGCCTTAAGACAATCAAGAACGCGCTTCTCCCCTCGCTCGACCTCTACGGACAATACGCTGGCTACGGCCAGGGTGGGCCTGTGAATCCAGCCTGCAACCTCGGTCCGGAGTTCTGCACCTCCGCGCTCCCCACCGGTTTCGGCGGCGTATTGGGGGATACCTTCAACTACAGCTCGCCTGATTATCAGGTCGGCTTCAAACTGGACATAACTCTTCGCAATCGCGTCGCGAAAGCCGACCAGTTCCGAGCCGTGATCGAATACCGCCAGAGGGAAGTCACTTTCGAGCAGCAGAAAAAGAGTATCCGCTTCGACGTGCGCAACGCCCAGTACGCTCTCCAGCAGGCCGAGGCGCAGGTGGAGGCCCTGACGACGGCCCGCGATCTCGCCCAGAAAACCTTTCAAATCGCGCAGCAGGAGCAGAAACTCGGGGCCATGTCCCGCTCCGATACGCTCTCCTCCGAGCACGATCTGGCCGTTGCCGAATCCGCGCTCTTCGCCGCGCAAACCAAGCTCGAAGAGGCCAAGGTCAACCTTGACTTCTCCACCGGCTCCACGCTCGACCGAATGCACGTTTCCATCGACGACGCCCGGTCCGGAGTCGTCACTCACATGCCCTAGCACGCCCGCTCCCGGTACACTTGCCGGGACGGGAATTTTCATGCGGGGCGTTTTGTGAAGATCAAGGGGAGAAGACGGAACGTTGTCCTGTTCATCGCGCTGGGCGCATGCCTTGTCGGGGTGGCGGTCTTTCTCAACGTCAGTTGGATTATCCTGAACTGGCGCCGGCTCATGCCGATGCTCATCGGCATTCCATTTTTCCTGCTCCTCATCGCCGGAGTTGTCCTCAACACCATCTTTCTCGTCCGCGAAGTGCGGCGCAACGAGCGCCACGATAGCTTTATCAAC
Source organism: Acidobacteriaceae bacterium (assembly GCA_025934135.1). Classification (GTDB taxonomy): domain Bacteria; phylum Acidobacteriota; class Terriglobia; order Terriglobales; family Acidobacteriaceae; genus Silvibacterium. Next base: position 2,453 of record JAICYR010000157.1, read on the forward strand.
GCCGTCACTCACGAACTTAAGACCCCTATCACTTCCATCCGTCTTTATCTGGAGACACTGGTGCGCCGCGAACTCAGCGAAGAAAAACGCCGCGAATTTTACGGCATCATGCTGGAAGACAGCGACCGCCTCCTGGCCACAGTGGAGCAGGTGCTCAAAGCCGGAGAAGTCGGCCAGCGGGCACGCAAAGTGGAGCGCGCGCCGGTGGACATGCGCCAATTGGTCGGGGAATCCATCTATCGCGTCAAGACGCTCCATCACCTCAGCGAAGAAAATCTTCGATTCGAGCAGCCCCCTCCGGAAACACCGCTCATCGTCCGCGGCGATCACGAGGACCTCCGCGCTGTGGTTATGAATCTGCTGGCAAACGCGGTCAAGTATTCGCCGCGAGGCATCAACATTCAGGTGCGCCTCGCCGTGGAGCGCGAAGCCTGGGTTCTGCTGAGCGTAAGCGACCGCGGCATCGGAATCCCACCCGCGCACCTAAAACGAATTTTCAACCGCTTCTATCGCGTCCCCTCTCGGAGCGTGCTGCGCACCAAGGGCACGGGGCTGGGACTCTTTCTTGTCCGCACCATTGCCCGCCAGCACGGAGGCGATGCCTTTGCCGAAAGTGCGGGCGAAGGCAGGGGAGCCACCGTGGGTGTGCAGTTGCCGCGCGTGCTCGAGAAAAAAGAAGAACCTCAGCCAATGCGGGAGACATTATGAGCGCGACGCGCATTCTGGTGGTCGAAGATGAAAAGCATTTGGCCGAGGGCCTGATGTTTAACCTTCAGGCCGAAGGCTATGAGGTTGCGCTTGCGCCCGACGGCGAGCGCGCGCTGGCGCTGCTGGGTCGCGAGCACTTTGACGCGGCCCTGCTCGACGTCATGCTGCCCGGCAAAAGCGGTTTTGAAGTCGCGGCGGAGTTGCGCCAGTCGCAGAACTATATCCCGCTGTTGATGCTCACCGCTCGCTCCCGCCCGGAAGACGTGCTGCAAGGGTTCGCCGCCGGAGCGGACGACTACCTTCCCAAGCCGTTTGATCTTTCCATCCTGCTCGCACGACTCAACGGACTGCTGCGACGCATGAAGTGGCACAGCCCAGCGCGACCGGAGGCCACGCCCGACGACCTGCCCCAATTTGAATTCGCCGGACGCCGCATCGATTTTGAAAACCTGCGCCTGGAGGCCCTCGGCAAGGAGGTCCATCTGACTCTCATGGAGGCCGACCTGCTGCGCTATCTGGTGCGGAACCAGGGCCGCTCCGTCTCGCGCAAGGAACTTCTGGAGCAGGTTTGGCGACTGCGCGAGGACACCGACACCCGCGCCATCGATAACTTTATCGTGAGACTGCGCCGCTACATGGAGGACGAGCCTTCATCGCCGCGCTACCTGCGGACGGTCCGCGGCATCGGCTACAGCTTTGTGCCCTCCGGGGAATGAGTTGAATCCCCCGGCTATACCGGCGCATCGTTATGGATGGACTTATGCGCGAGATAACGCTGAACATTGAAGGAATGCACTGCGGGGCCTGCGTCCGGCGCGTCACTCAGGCTCTGGAACGGACACCCGGAACCGAGGTCCTTGAGGTCCGCATAGGCGCGGCCCGCGTCAAGGCGGAAGAACCCGGTTCGGCCATCGCTACCCTCGCGAAAGCCGGATACACGGCCCACGCGGAATAAAGGAGTGACATTGAAGACGAACGGCGCACAGGCGATCACGCTGGGTGTTCAGGGAATGACCTGTGCCGCCTGTCAGGCCCATGTGGAACGCGCCTTGCGCGAAACCGAGGGCGTAACGAGCGCCAGCGTCAATTTAATGACGCACTCCGCGCGCGTGGTCTATGAGCCTGAGGTCGCGCGACTTGAGTCGCTCTTCGATGCCGTGCGCGAGGCAGGTTATGAAGTCTCGCTGACCGCCTCCGCCGAAACCGAAGAGGACCGCGACAAGCAGGAGCGGCGGCTGAAATGGAAAGCCATTGCCGCGCTCGTCGGCGGCGCGGTCGTCATGGTTCTTTCCATGCCGTTGGGCATGGCTGGGCACCCGGGCGCGGTGGACCGCACCGCAATGCAAATCGTGCCGGGACTCTTCCACCTTCCGGTGCTGGCGCTCGAGTACGGCATGCTGCTCATCACGCTCGCCGGAATGGTCTGGGCGGGCGGGGCCATCTACCAGCGCGCATGGCAGGCCGCGCGGCACCGCGCAACCAACATGAATACGCTGGTCGCGCTGGGCACCGGCGCGGCTTTTCTTTATTCCGTCGCGGCTACGGTGGCTCCGGGCTTCTTCGCGGGGCACGGCCTTCGCGCCGACATCTATTACGACTCGGTTCTGCTGATCCTCGGCTTTTTGCTGCTCGGCAACTGGCTCGACGCTCGCGCCAAGCGCCGCACGCTCGACGCCCTCCACGGCTTTGCCGCCCTGCAGCCGCAAACGGCGCGGGTTCTGCGCGACGGTACGGAAACCGAGGTTCCGGTCGCCGCCCTTGCTCCCGGAGAGTTGCTCGTTGTCCGCCCCGGCGAGCGCATTCCGGTCGATGGAGTTATCGTCGCGGGCGCCAGCAGCGTCGATGAATCGCTCATCACCGGCGAATCCGCCCCGGTGCCGCGCGCGGTAGGCGAGCGCCTGATTGGCGGCTCGCTCAACTACGAAGGCGCGCTTGAGTATCGAGCCACCTCCATCGGCGCGGACAGCGTTCTTGGCCAGATGCTGCGGCTCATGGAAGAGGCGCAGTCCTCCAAGGCCCCCATGCAGCAGCTTGCCGACCGCGTAAGCGCCGTCTTTGTCCCGGTGGTTCTTGTGCTCTCCGCGCTCACGTTTGTCGTCTGGACCATCGCTGCTCATCCCAGTGGAGCGGGCCGCGCTTTCGCGATCGCCGTGGCCGTGCTGGTCATCGCCTGCCCCTGCGCCATGGGACTGGCCGTTCCTGCCGCTCTTACTGTCACGATAGGCCGCGCCGCGCAACTCGGAATCCTCTTCAAGGGCGGCGAAAGCGTGGAGCGGCTGGCGCGCGTCGACACCATCGTTCTCGACAAGACTGGAACAATTACCGAAGGCAGGCCCGCCATCACCGCAGTTCGTCCCAACGGCGTCGAGGAACGCGACCTCATCGCACTTGCTGCCTCGCTCGAACAGCGGTCTGAGCATCCACTCGCGCGCGCTGTCCTCGATTACGCCTGGCATCACGGAATCGAAGCCGCCCCCGCTGTGGACGCCCGCTCGGTTCCAGGCAAAGGCCTGCTCGGCACCGTGCAGGGGAAACATGTAGCCGCCGGGAACAGCACTCTCATGGCCGATCAGGGTGTCCCCCTCCCTGAATCCGCAATTACGCGGGCTGGCGAAACGGCCCTTTACATTGCCGTCGATGGCCGCTACGCCGGACTGCTGGCGGCGCGCGATCAGGCGCGCCACGGCGCGTCGGATGCCATCGCCTCGCTGCGGCGCGCGGGCATGCGAACCATTATGCTCACCGGAGACAATCGCGCCGCTGCCGAGGAGGTCCACCGGACCGTGCCCCTCGATGAGATTTACGCGGGACTCTCTCCGCAAGGCAAACTGGACAAAATTCGCGAGTTGCAGCAGCAGGGCCGCAGGGTTGCCATGGTCGGCGATGGTATCAATGACGCCGCCGCACTCGCCCAGGCCGACGCGGGCCTCGCCGTGGGCACTGGGACCGACCTTGCCCGTGAGGCCGGAGACGCAATCCTGCTCAGCGGTGAACCTGCGCAGATTGTGGCGGCCCTCGCCATCGCGCGGCAAACCTTGCGCATCATGCGCCAGAACCTGGGCTGGGCGCTCGCCTACAACGTCATCGGCATCCCAATTGCCGCCGGAGTGCTTTATCCCGCCACCGGAATCCTGCTGAGTCCCGCCGTCGCGGCGGCTGCCATGGCGCTCAGTTCGGTCAGCGTGCTCGCCAACAGCCTTCGCCTGAAGCGGTTCGCACCACGATAAACTGGAAGCCTGTGCGAATCCTCACCCGGTACATCCTCAAAGAGGTGCTCTCCTACGCCTTCCTTGGCGGGGTGCTCTTTACGTTCGTGTTGGTCATGCCCAACCTGCCGAACCTGATGGAGCTGATCGTTCGCAACAGCGCATCGATGGGAGTGATCGCGAAGATCTTCCTCCTGATGCTGCCCAACATGTTCACCGTCACCATTCCCATGGCCGTGCTGGTTGGCATCCTGCTCGGCCTCAGCCGCCTGGCCTCCGACAGCGAAATCACCGCCATGCGCGCCTCCGGAATTGGCGTCTGGAGTTTCGTCGGCGTGGTCGCATTGGTGGCGTTGGCAGGCTGGGGAGTGGACATGGCCAACACACTCTACTTCTCCCCCAAGGCTTCCGTCGCAATCCGGAGTCTGGAATCTGAGCTACTGAACGCGCAGGCTTCTTTCGAAGTCCAGCCCCGCGTCTTCAACGAAGAATTCAAGAACTACGTCTTCTATGTGCAGGACGTGGTCCCCGGCTCCCGCGCGGCCAACTGGAAGCAGATTTTCCTCGCCGATCTCTCCAATCCCACCGCCCCCAAAATCACCACCGGCGCTTCCGCCACAGTCGTAAATCGCAAAGGCGAGGGCGCCGTCATGCGGCTGCGCGACGGCACCGAACACGAGACCGTGGCAAACAACCCCGATGAATATAAGGTCTCTACCTTCGCAGAAGCCGATTTTCCGCTCTCGCTCTCGGCCCACTCCAACACCCGAATTACGCGCAGCGACGCGCCGATCCAGGCCATGTCCAACCGCGAGCTATGGGCGCGCGGTCACGAACCCGCCGGACGCCCCTACCTCATCGAATTGCAAAAGCGACTCGCCTTCCCTGCGGCCTGTCTGGTCCTCATGCTCGTCGGCGTTCCCCTGGGCCTGGCTTCACGACGCGGGGGCAAAGGAGCAGGCTTCGTCCTTACGGTACTGCTGGTCTTCATCTACTACTTCCTGTCCTCCACCGGAACCGCTCTCGCGCGGCAGGAAAAATTACCCGTCATCGTCGGCGTGTGGCTGGTCAATATCCTGTTCGCCGCCTTCGGTCTGTTTCTACTGCGGCAAATGGCCACAGGCGGCGCGGCCCTGGCCGCCATCGTATCCGTCGGAAGCTGGTTCAAGCGCGCCGAAAAAGACGAAGAAACTCTCGAATACCGCGCCGAACTTCCGCGCGTCAAGGCACGGCACGCGCGCGGCCGCTTTCCTCTCATTCTGGACGAGTATGTTCTGCGGCAGTTTCTGGGCACATTCGCCATTGTGCTGGTCAGCTTCGTGATGCTTATGCTGCTCTTCACCTTTTTCGAGCTCATCGGCGACATCATCCGCAATCATTCCTCGCTTATTCTGGTCGGCGAATATCTCTTGAACCTAACCCCGCGCATGATCTACACCATCACGCCCCTCAGCGTGCTCATCGCGGTGCTGGTGGTCTTCGGAGTCATGAGCCGCACCAGCGAGCTTACCGCCATGAAGTCCACCGGCATCAGCCTCTACCGCATCGTGGCGCCGGTACTCATCATCGCCTGCGTGCTGGCTTCTCTGCTCTTCGCATTCGATCAAATCTACCTGCCCACAGCCAACCGCCGGCAGGAGGCGCTGCGTAACATCATCAAAGGCCGGCCCGCGCAGACCTTCGAACACCCCGGCGAAAACTGGATCTTCGGCCAACACGCCCCCGGCCAGCAAGGACACATCTTCTATTACCAATATTTCGACGCCGACCATAACACCTTCGGCAACATCTCCGTCTTCGAGTTCAACCCCGGCTCCTTCTCCATCTCCAGGCGAATCTTCGCCTCCAGCGCGCACTGGGAGCCGGGCCTCAGGCAATGGGTCTTTGAGGATGGATGGGCGCGCACCTTCAGCGGCGACGAAATCAGCGCCTACACGCCCTTCGTGGTCAGCGCCTTCCCCGAAATTCAGGAAAAGCCCGGATACTTCAAGACGGAGGAAAAGCTC
>JAICYR010000076.1 GCA_025934135.1 Acidobacteriaceae bacterium
CTCTACGCTCTGGCCCAACCTGCATGTTACCGACGAAATGCGGTCGCTGGCGCACGAATCTTTGGAGAGGATGCAGGCGGCGCATCTCGAACAGAAATTGGTCGGGCAAATGTCCGCTGGTGAACAGCGGCGCATCATGATCGCGCGCGCGCTGGTCCACCGGCCGGAGATGCTGCTGCTGGATGAGCCGTCGAACGCGCTGGACATCGCCGCACAACGCGAGTTACGCGAGTCTCTGCGGCGGGTGGCTCGGCAGGGAACGGGAATCATTATGGTGACGCATCATCTGGCAGACATTCTGCCTGAGATTGAGCGCGTCATCATGATGCACGACGGCAGAATCGCCGCCGACGGGCCAAAGGAGGATCTGCTGGACGCGGACAAGCTCGGCGCGCTGTTTGGGACGGAGGTACAGATCATGCGCCGCGATGGCTACTACGACTGGTACTGAGGGGCTGCGGATTTTCTCTTTTGACTCTTTGTTGGAACTGTCCTCGCTACAATCAGCACCACGGCCACGAACTCCAGAAAAACGATTCCGGTAAGTAGCCAAAAATTAATTGAAACAAGAAACCGCAAAAAATAAATGCTCAGAAGTAAGTGAATTGCAAGAAGCGACAGCAATGTCTTCCACAGCGCAGAAGAATCAAATACTTTTCTCGCGTAATGAAGAACAGCAAAAAACGGATATAAGAGGAAAGTAAAGCGGACTACCAGATTGGCAGTCGGATACTTTGCTGCCAAAACTCCGCACACCAATACCAGAATGAGTGCCCAAACGGGTAAGTGTTTCCGATGGACACTCTCCTCGGATTCGGCGTTAGGTGCTGTCATTCAAGCAATCCTCGGACAAAGTATCGCTTTCTTCAGCCGATGAAATCCACCTTGACCGGGTGCGGAATGACGCCGCGCTCGTGCCCCATTTGCAGCAGCTTGCGGATGGCTTCTTTCCCGTCTTCACCGTAGTTCAGCGTGCGCTCGTTCACATACATGCCCACGAATTTGTTGGCGAGGTCGTGGTCGAGGTCGCGGGCAAACTGCATGGCGTAGGCGAGCGCCGGTTCGCGGTGTTCCAGGCCGTGCTGGATGCTTTCGCGGAGCGCGCCCGTGACGGTCAGCATCAGGTCGTCTCCCAGTGACCGGCGAATGGCGTTGCCGCCCAGCGGCAGAGGCAGTCCGGTTTCGTCGCGCCACCACTGGCCCAGGTCGAGAATCTTGTGCAGTCCGCTTTGCGAATAGGTGAGTTGGCCTTCGTGGATGATGAGTCCGGCGTCAAAATTCCCGGCCTGCACTTCAGGAATGATGCGGTCGAACGGAATGACGGCTGTTTCGATCTCCGGCGCAAACAGCTTGAGCGTGAGATACGCGGTGGTGAGCGTCCCTGGAATCGCGATGCGGACCTTACGGACTTCATCAAGCGTGAAGGGGCGGCTGGCTACGATCATGGGGCCGTATCCCTCGCCCACCGAGCCTCCGCAGGCCATCAGAGCGTAGTTGTCCTGAATATATGGATAGGCATGGAACGAGATGGCCGTCACGTCGTAATAGGCCTCGTTGATCGCCTTCTGGTTCAGGGTCTCAATATCCGTCAGCGTGTGGGTGAATTTGAGGCCGGGGCGGCGGACCTTGTTGGTGGCCATGCCATAGAACATGAAGGCGTCGTCGGAGTCAGGACTATGGGCGATGAGGATTTCGCGCGCCGTTGATGGAGGAGGCGCGGATTCTGAGGAAACGGAAGATGAGGCGTTCACGGCTTTGGATGGTCCTTTCAAACTAAAAACTGTTGCCGGGCGAGCATGGCAGGGAAGAGGAATGATACAAGGGACGACGGACGGCCCCCACAGTTAAAGCGCAGAGCGGGCGCTGCGCGAGCGGAAGCGGGCGTATCCGGTAACGATTCCGGCGGCGAGGACGACCTTGAGGGCATCTCCCGCGACGAACGGCCACACGGCAAGATCAAACGCGACGCTCATGGGCTGATGGATAAGAACCGCGAGCCACGAAGCTCCGCAGACGAAATAGACCACGGCGCCCGCAGCCGCGGAAAGAGCGGCGAAGGTGAAGGTCCGCGGCAGCGTGCGGCGCAGCTTGCTCACAAGAAAAGCCGCGAACGGATAGGCGAGCAGAAATCCGCCGTCGGGGCCCATGAGATGCAGGATGCCCAACGGCCCTTGCGGAGTAAACACCGGTAGCCCGGCGGCCCCTTCAGCCAGATAAGCCACCAGCGTGGCGAAGGCCAGCGAGGGCTCCAGCATGAGGGCCAGCAGCAGTACGGCCATCGGCTGCAGCGTGAAGGGCACGGGCGTGAAGAAAAACGGAATCGAAACGTGCGCGGAAGCGGCGAGCAGGGCGCTTCCCGCAAGTACCGCCACAACGGCGCGGGTCGCGCGCGAATTGGGCAGGAAGGATGACGCTGCCGCTGGGAATGATTTCTGGATTTGCGTTTCGGCCATAAGTTGCTTTCTCCGGGACCTTCGAGGTCTCTAATGGTTCTGATCAAGTGAATCTTCGCGGGCGCTTTCGGCTAGCGGGGGCGGGTCGCCCCGTTTCGCGTCGTGGTTGCGGATGTGCCTCCGGAACGCCATGAGGGTGAAGACCAGCGCGGCAATGCAAAACACAAAAACGGCAAACAATACGCGCATGGCAATCCTGCTCAAGGATAACAAAGTGGAGCACCGGAGGGCCATGTGGATCGAACGCCGGAGAAAGAATCATATACTTGGGCCATCATGCTGGTAGGCACCGGAATCGACGCCGTGGAAATCGACCGCATCGCCCGCTCCATCGAGCGCTATGGCGACCGCTTCCTCCAGCGCATCTTCACCCCTGCGGAGATCGCCTATTGCCACCGCAAAAAGAACTGCGCCGAAAGCTTCGCCGCCCGCTTTGCCGCCAAAGAAGCCGGAGCCAAGGCCCTCGGCACCGGCATTCAGCAGGGCGTCACCTGGACCGAAATCGAAGTCCGTCGCCACCCCGGCCAGCGCCCCACCCTTCACTTCTCCGGACGTGCCTTGGCCCGCGCCAACCGCCTCGGCGTCCAGCACGTCTCGCTCTCCCTCACTCACAGCCAGACGCTCGCCTTCGCTTCCGTGCAGTTGGAAAATTAGGGATTCGGTACCGGCACCGGCGCTCGTCCGGCCGCAAGATGCGGCTTCGGCAGCGGCTCAATCGCCCACACGTAAACCACCAGCTCCCGGCTATAGTGCAGCAGCGGAGCCGTGTTTGGCAGAGTAATGCCGTGCGCGGCCGGTAGCTCATTAATCTCGAAGTCCGCCTCCGCCCGCTCCAGCGGCCACGGCAAATGGTGAATGTTTCCCTTGAACAATGCACCGCCCCGGTCCGCTGTATAAAGCGCATAGCGCTCCGTCAGAAACTGCTCCAAACCGTATTTGTCCGCCGCCTGCCCCAGGCTCTTGTACCGCACCCGCAACCGCGCCGATGGCTTCACAAAGCGCCGCTCGCTGTTGTACAGAAACTCCCGCTCACCCACCGATTCAATGCTCATCTTCGACCAGTAATACGGCAGCTTGTAGACCGTGCGCGCCGCCGCAACGGCCAGCGGATTCCCCGCGTCCAGCGAAAAGAAATACACGCCCGACAAATTTGAATGTGGTTCGCGAACATACGTCCGCAAGTTCAACTCCGGAAACCGGTTCGCCCCCGGAATCGCAGGCAGCCCGCGCGTATGGATCTGGTCCATCCAGAACGGAACCACCCCCACCCACGCCGACCCGTCGAAGGTATCCACGCAGAGCCCCGGTGGCACCAGCGGAGCGATCTGCGCCGCCGGAACCGGCCAGTGCGCGAACAGCAGATCGTTCCACCGTTGCGTCATCGTCCAGTGCGACGAAGGCAGCGGCCACGGACGATGCGCCGTGGTCGTCAAAATGCTGTCACCAGGCGTGGGCTTCCGTCGCGGCAGCCCCACAGCCGCCGTTACAGACTGCCTTTCAATATCGGAATGAATGCGGATGGCCAATTTTCCAGAGACCCAACTATCGTATCCTGTTGCCCATGCCCGACAATCAAGCCGCCGAGACACCTCAGAACCAGACCGAAGTCTTTGCCGTCCACGGCGCCGACCCCGAAGTGCTGGCCTATGCCATGGCCAAATACTCGCGCTCCGCCCTTTCCATGCGCGAGTCGCTCACGGAAATCAGCAGCCAGCGCGCCGAGCAGTTCCTCAACACATTCTATTTCCAGTACGGCCACCGCTCCATCGCCGACCTCGCCCACCTGGCCTTCGCCGTCGAGCGGCTTTCCCTGCTCGCTGCGATTGTACTCGTCGACGAACAGAGATGGGATGGTCAGGAGCGCTCCACCCGTTACCAGAACTTCCGCAAAAGCAGTTGGTTCATGCCCGAATTCGGAGCGGACACCAACGCCGCCGACGCCTTCCGCCACAGCATCCAGACATCGTTCGCCGCCTACCACGAAGTCGCCGAGGGCGCACTTGAATCCCTAAAGCAGCGCGTCCCCCGCCCCGACGACATGAAGCCCGAGACCTGGGAGCGCACCCTCAAGGCCCGCGCTTTTGACGTTGCCCGCTATCTGCTCCCGCTCGCCACCAACACCTCGCTCGGCCAGATCGTCAACGCCCGCACGCTGGAAACCCAAATCTCCCGTCTGCTCTCCAGCGAATTTGCCGAGGTCCGCCAACTCGGCGAAACCCTTCGCACCGCCGCCAGCGGCCCCGCATGGAACGTCCACGCGGACGAGTTCGCCAAACTCCAGCAGGAAATCGCCGCTCTCGACCCCGCGCTCGGCGAACGCGCCGCCGCCCTGCTCACCCGTGAAGTCAAAACCGCGCCCACGCTGGTCAAATACGCGGCCCCCAACGAATACGCCATCGCCACCCGTTGCGAACTGCGCCAGGCCGCGGCCGAGTTGCTCCGCAACGAGCCCATCGAGGCCGCTCCCGCCGTCGATCTCATCGGCGGAGACGAAACCCTCGAAGTGGAACTCGCCACCACGCTGCTCTACGGAGCCAGCCACCATCCCTACCGCCAGATTCGCCGCATCGTGGACCAACTCACCGAGGCCCGCCGCAGCGAGATCATCGCCCTCGGCGCTGCCCATCGCGGCAAGCACGACGAGTTGCTGCGCGAGTTCGCCTCCGGACAGGCGCTCCGCTTCGACATCCTCATGGACATCGGCGGATTCCGCGACATGCACCGCCACCGCCGCTGCATTCAAATCCTGCAGGACTACACCCACCGCCACGGCTACGAGCTTCCGCCGGATTTGGAAGAAGACGGCCCCGAGTCGAGTCTCGCCGCCCGCTACCGCCAGGCCATCGACGCCGCCCACGCCGCCTACGCCGAACTCGCCATCAACCACCCCGAGTCGGCCCAGTACGCCCTTCCGCTGGCCACCCGCCGCCGCGCGCTCTTCAAAATGGACTTCGCCGAAGCCCTCTACATCTCCGAACTCCGCTCCGCCCCCCAGGGACACATCTCCTACCGCCGCATCGCCTGGGAAATGTACGAAGGCGTCCGCAAGCAGTACCCGTCTCTGGCCCAATACTTCCGCACCACCGAAATCCACGAGCCGGTGGATGTGCTGAAGCGATAAGAACGGCAATTTCCAAGGTTCGACTTTCAAAGTCGCCATCCTGAGCGAAGCGACCGCCAGAGAGCGAAGTCGAAGAACCTGCATTTCAAACTATGGAAGCCACTCAAACCGCCAGCAAGCAACCGCGTAATTGGGAGTAGACTGGGAACCAACCACACGAACAGGAAGGATAAGCAAGGGCACAATGGGTCTGGGGGACTGGTTCAGCACATTTTGCAGCAATTTGCAGGTTACTGTCGGAGATACAATTTCGAGCAGATACAAAGCGATCACCCGCAGACTCAATACCGACTTTTGGACGACTACGTCAGAAGTCGCACATAGTCTATACGTCGGATCGTACGGTCGAAACACCGCAATTGAGGGTTTTAGTGACCTCGATATGCTTTTCTTTCTTCCGGTGCATATGTACCGTCAATACAGTAACTACTCCACTAATGGCCAATCGGCGTTGTTGCAGGTAGTCAGGTCATCTATTACGAAAACCTATGCGACAACGAGCATCAAGGCAGACGGACAGGTTATATCAGTTCCATTCACTGACAACATCGCTTTTGAAGTAGTTCCGGCCTTTCTTAACAATAACGACAGCTTTACGTATCCAAATGCGAATGACGGCGGCGGTTGGAGAACAACTGATCCAAAGGCGGAGATCGAGGCGATGAGGTCCCGCAATTCGTTATGCAACGGAAACCTGACAATGCTATGTCGGATGATGCGAGCTTGGAAACGCCAGTGGGGCGTTCCAATTGGCGGGCTCCTCGTGGACACTTTAGCCTACCAGTTCATTGAGAATTACGAGTATCGCGGTAAGTCATACTACTACTATGACTGGATGTGTCGCGATTTCTTCAAATGGATGTCGGAGCAAGATGAGACTCAGGAATGGTGGAGGGCACCTGGAAGCGGAAGCTGGGTTTACGGCAAAGGATTATTTCAATACAAAGCAAAACGTTGTTACAACATTGCTGTGACTGCAATCGGCCATTTGCAAGCCGGGCAGGAGTGGTCCGCCAAACAAGAATGGAGGCAAATTTTTGGATCTTCATTCCCATACTGAGGATTCTCCTCACTCGCGGGCCATACTTGAAGGCCAAATTAGAGAGGCATACGGACGAGTGGTCTACTCGCACAAGACCCACGAAAAATGTGCCGATATCCTACTCGCCAGACTCGCCAGAATCAGAACCTCACAGATTTGCTTATCCGCAATTACAACTGCTGGGTTTGTCGGTGCAGCCTTCGGAGCCGGTAAAGCCGGGGCTCTGATTGGGCTGGCGGTCTCCACGGCACTCCTAGCACTGAATACCTATACGAAGGACTACGATTTGGGTGAGATCGCTCAGAAACATAAACAAGCCGCGAATGACCTTTGGTTCATTCGAGAGAGCTACCAATCGCTCCTGGTAGACATTGCGATGAAGGAGAAGCCTCTGGAAGAACTCCAAAGGAAACGTGATGCCCTTGTTGAGCAGCTACATGGAGTCTACAGCGGCGCGCCCAGTACCAATTACAAGGCTTATAAGGTTGCGCAGGACGCATTGCAGAGATTTCAGGATATGACATTCAGCGAAGAGGAAATTGATGCATTTCTTCCTAAGGAGCTGAGACGCACACAGAGTACGGCATAATCTCTGCCCCTCTGCCCCATCCTTGACCGGCGCGCCGGGGCCCCCACGAACAGGTCCAGGTTCGTGGGGTGGACTCAAGCCCGCTGTTGGCTTGAGTGGGGGACAAGCCTCCAGCCGAAATCACATCACTCCACAATCTCAACCGGCACCTCATATATAAGATAGAGTCCGTCCACCCGCGACTGCGGGCGCAGGACTCAACCAGGCAGATAGGCCGGTTATCTAGAGGAGGGAATGCGCGTGGCTTCGAGTGCAGAATCGTTAAGGAATGTTCCGCTCTTTGCTCTGCTGGACGAGGAAGAAATTGCCGTCCTCGCCAGCCAGGTGGAAACCATAAACTTCGCCAAGCGGCAGCGCATTTACAAAATTGGCGACCTTGCCGGCCAGGCCTATATCGTTCTCTCCGGAACGGTGCAGGTCAGCACCGTCGATGAGGACCATCAGGAAGTCGTAGTGGACGAGCCGGGCGCGGGAGAATTTTTCGGCTTCGCCTCCATGATGGACGAGAAGCCGCACCACACCGCCGCCGTCGCGCTTGAGGAAACTACATGCCTTGCGATTGATCGTCACGACATCGCGGTCCTGCTCCAGAGAAAACCCATGGCCGGGATGGATCTGCTCACCACACTGGGACGCCAGTTTCACGCCGCCGAACGGCTGGTGCAGGCCCGCGCCACACGCAATCCCAATGACGTCATCGCCGAATCAGAAACGCTGGGCGAGGAGGTCGCCGACTCCGTCGCCAGATTCGGAGGATCGTGGACCTTCATCACGTCGTTCGGCGTATTCATGCTGGTTTACATCCTGCTCAACGTGACTCTCGGACGATCGGCATGGGACCACTATCCGTTCATCCTTTTGAATCTGTTTCTGTCCATGCTCGCGGCCATCCAGGCGCCCATCATCATGATGAGCCAGAACCGGCAGGACAAAAAAGACCGCCTTCGCAGCGAACTCGATTTCGAGGTGAACCGCAAAGCCGAATCAGAGATTCAGGGCGTCGCCCGCAGACTCAACGCGCTCAACGACAAAGTGGGCGACCTGGAAGATTTCCTCCGGCGCAGGCCGATTGCCGATTAACGCCGTCACAGTTCCAGAATATTCTTTGCGCCTCTTGGCCAAGTGTTTTGAAGATATTGAAACGATTTGATTCAGGGGCCGCAAGAACCGCATCCCACCTGAATAGCCGGTGAGTTTCCCGTAAGCCTCCTCCCTCGCCCGGCGGCAAGTCACTGAGAAAGTTGAATTATCCTCGCTCCCGCGGGGCGCAACTTTTTTCGCGCGACTGGCGCCCCATTTTGACCACGATCGATCCCTCCTGAAAAGGAGAAAATTCTATGCCGAAGGTTCGCTCCAGCCACATTCATGTGCTTCTCATTTTGTTTGTATTTGCAAGCCTGCCGCTCGGCGCGCTTGCTGAGAATGGTTCTTCTGCCCGCGAGTTCCAACTCGCTTCGCCTGTCGCCATGCTCGCCCAGGACAATCCTGGCACGCTTATCGAGACTGGTTCTTCTGTTCCCAGGTTCCAGCTCGCGTCGCCAATTGCTTTCCTGAGCAACCCCGACAGCACGCCCGTTCTGGACTCCGACAGCACACCGGCTCTGGCCTTTGACGCACAGCAAACACCACCGGCGGCCCCGCCTCCTCCTCAGGTGAAGCAAACAACACGGGAGATCAAGCGCCAGGTCCGCCGTTGGCACATTGGCGGACGCGTTGGAGCCGGCTTCAGCCCCGAAATATTCATGTTCGGCCTCCAGTCGCAGATCGGCCCGGTCTTCAGTCCGCGCGTTTTGTTCCGGCCCAGCGCCGAGTTTGGCTTCGGCGAGTTGACCGACATGTTTTCTTTGAATCTGGAAGGGACCTACTGGCTCCATACCCGGCTTCACGGGCAATGGACCCCATACTTCGGCATGGGGCCGTCGCTGAACTTCATTCATCAGGGCGCCAGCAGCGGAGACACCAGTTTCAGCGACTTCACATACAAGACCGGCTTCAACGTTTTTCTGGGAGCGCAAAAAAACAAGATGTTTGTCGAGATGAAAACAAGCTTGTGGTCAGACCCCGCTCCAGTCCTACGCCTCTTCGTCGGCTACAACTTCTAAGTTGCTTGCAGACGCGCTGACCCAGGTCCCGCTTTTGGGACCTGGGCTGGAGAATGCCCCTTCCTTGGCGGGTGCGTAGCAGTGCCGTGCATAAGCGGTGAAATAATCTCGCTATGCGCATTCACGTTCTCCAGCATGTTGCATTCGAGGGACCGGCGGCCATTGAGGACTGGGCCCGCCGCTCCGGGCACGTCATCACCTGCTCACGCCTGGACAAGGGCGGACCCTTGCCCACCCTCGCGGGCTTCGATCTTCTCGTCATCATGGGCGGCCCCATGAGCGTGAACGACGAGCATCTCCAGCCGTGGCTGAAAGAAGAAAAAGCATTGGTCCGCAGCGCCATTGGATCCGGACGCGCTGTCCTCGGCGTCTGCCTTGGCGCGCAGATGATCGCCGCGGCCATGGGCGCGCGCGTTTACCGGGGGCCTGAAAAAGAAATCGGCTGGTTCCCCGTGCGCCGGGTAACGGAGGCGGGCGCGGGTGCGCTCTTCCCCGAAACCTTCGCTCCTTTCCATTGGCATGGAGAGACATTTGACCTGCCCGACAGCGCCATCAGGCTCGCGGAAACCGATGCCGTTCCCAATCAGGCCTTCCAACTCGGCTCCGCCCTCGGGCTGCAATTTCATCTTGAAGCCACGCCCGAAAGCGTTCAGCAACTTGTGGACAACGCCGTCCAGGACATTGAACCCGGCAAGCCCTTTCAGCAGCCTCCATCGGAACTCCTGGCGCAAACCCCGCAAGCTTCATCAGCCGCGCAGATCATCCTGTACAACCTGCTGCATCATATGGCCGAAAGTATCAACCATGCCCCAGAGCCAGCAGCTACAGGAAGGGTAAGTTAACGCCCTACTCCATCTTCACCACAAAATCATGGTTCCCTGTCTTCGATAGATGGATCGTCTGATGGATCGTCTTCCCCGCACGGGTGGCCTCAATTTCGTACTCGCCATAAAAGCCCTGAAACTCCATCTCAGCCGCGGCCCCGGATTTCCCTGACCCTTCCGTGTGCCACTCCTTCTGGATCAGGTTTTGCAACGCGGTAAACGCCGGCTTCTGGGACAAGTCTTTGCGCAGCAGACCTCCGCACCATTTGTTTTCTCCCGGCGCGGCTGTGCCGTCCGCAAGGTTCCACCAGGTAATCGCCTGAATCGCCGGATGACTGAACCACAGCCGGTAGTAGTCGCGGACCAACTCCGCCTGAGTCGCCTCGCCCGCCTCGGTGCATGGCAGCGTGGGAATCGTGATCTCGGTAATGTGAATCGGCAGGTGAAAGTCCGAATACCTGTCCAGCACATGAAGCATGTCGAGTGGCTTCATAGCCTCCCCGGCCAGCACCTCTTTGTAAAGCTTCTCGTTGAACAGGTGGAACTGGAAACCAATCACGTCCACGCGCGCGCCGCGCAGCCGCAGGTTCTCCAGCAGCAGATAGAGCGGGCTGTCCTCTTCATGGAAGTTGATCCACACGGCGCCCGTCTCATTAATGCCAAGCTTCGTCGTGCTGGGAAAATCCCGCGCCGCCTCCGTCATTCCCCAATAGACATAATCCTTCGGCAGAATCACGCCCGCTTTCCGCTCCAGCGGCTCATTCACCACGTCCCATACGCCAATGCTTTTGCCATACCGCTCGCCTATCGACTTAAACCGCTGCGCCGCATAATTTGTAACTTCCTCCTGATCATTTGGCAGCCACTTTGGATACCAGAAGTGCCAGATCAGGTTATGCCCGCGCATCGCGATGTGATGCTTCTGGCAAAACTTCACCACGGCATCCGGAGGAGGACGCCTCGCAAGCGGAGCGCTGTCCTTCGCATAACGAAGTTGCCCCGGCTCCGGCTCCAGATCTGACCAATAAAACGGCACCGTCGCAAAGTTGAATGCGCCGGCAAACGTGTCCTCATACTTGCGGTTCTCTTCCGCCGTGGCAAAACCACCCAGCGCAAAAATATTCGAGCCAAAAAGAAAATCGTGAGTCGTCTCCCGATACTTGACCGCGACTCCATCCACCGGTTTCCCGCTCGCATCCTCAAAATGCAGCCTGGCGAACCCCATCCGGTTGGTGCGAATACCCGTGTCAATCCGCTGCTGGACCCCGGGATCATGCCACAATGCCTCAAACTTTGGACTCAGTTGTTGCGCATGCAGCCGCGCTGCGGACACACCCAACAGCAGGATGGCGAGAACAAGATTTCTCATTCAGGGATCGACCTCGAAAAATCAGAAATGAATAAGTTTTCAGTGACGGTTTTGGCCGGAATCAGCCCTATCTACCTTAACATCGCGGGCACCCAACGCCAGCCTGATCACCCCGCGAACTTCATCCGCCGCAGCAGTTGCGCGTTCACGGCGACAATCACCGTGCTTGCGGACATCAGCACTGCTCCGGCCGCAGGCGAAAGAAGAATGCCCCACCGGGCAAGCACGCCAGCCGCCAGCGGAATCGCGACCACGTTGTAGCCCGCCGCCCAGATCAGGTTCTGAATCATCTTTCTGTAGCTCGCCTTTGACAGGTCAAGAATTCGCGGCACGTCCCGCGGATCGCTTCGTACCAGCACAATGTCGCCCGCCTCTACCGCGACATCCGTCCCCGCGCCAATGGCAATGCCAACATCGGCGGTCACCAGCGCAGGAGCATCGTTCACGCCATCGCCCACCATCGCCACGCGCTTGCCCGCGCGCCTCAGCTCTTCCACCTTGCTCGACTTCTGCTCTGGCAGCACTTCCGCCATTACCGTATCAATGCCCAGCTCGCCGCCCACTGCCTCCGCCACCGCGCGAGCATCGCCCGTCATCATCACCACTTCTATGCTCCGCCGGTGCAGGTCCCGCACCGCTTCGTGCGACTCGGGCCGGATCACATCCGCAACCGCAAATACTGCCAGCGCTGTTCCGCCCTCCACCAGGTATATCGTTGCCTGCCCTCTTCCGGATGACTCCGCCGCCGCCTGCTCAAGTGTCTCGGGAACCTCCACTCCAAAGCTCGTAAGCAGGGCGGGTCCTCCCATCATCAGCTCGCGTCCATCCAGACTCGCCCTCACTCCTTTGCCCGGAATCGCCTCAAACCCGCGGACCGCCGGGACCGCCAGCCCCCTCTCCTCCGCGCTGCGCGCAATGCCCTGCGCAATCGAGTGTTCCGAGTCGCGCTCCACAGTCGCCGCCAGCCGCAGCGCTTCGTCCGCCTCAAGCTCTCCGGCGGTGGTAATCTTCACAACTCCAACTTCGCCTCGGGTCAGCGTTCCGGTTTTGTCGAACACCACCGTATCGATCAGGCGCGCATTCTCCAAACCGCGCCGGTCCCGCACCAGCAGACCATTCTGCGCCGCCAGCGTGGTGGAAATCGCAATCACCAGCGGTATCGCAAGGC
This sequence comes from Acidobacteriaceae bacterium, assembly GCA_025934135.1. Lineage (GTDB taxonomy): Bacteria > Acidobacteriota > Terriglobia > Terriglobales > Acidobacteriaceae > Silvibacterium. Next base: position 12,669 of record JAICYR010000076.1, read on the forward strand.
CCAGCGCGTGCGGACACGCGATCACCAGCACCGTTACCAGCCGCTCTACCGCGAATGCGGGCGAGGCCCCCAGCGCCAGCCACACAACAATCGTCGCTATCCCCGACCCGAGCGCCACCAGCGTCAATGCAAACGCGGCGCGGTCTGCCAGCGCCTGCGCGCGCGACCGCGATGTCTGCGCCTGAGCAACCAGTCGCATAATCCCAGCCAGCGCGGTCCGCTCCCCCGTGCCGGTAATCGCCACGCGCAGCGACCCCGAACCGTTCACGGTTCCCGCAATTACTTTTCGCCCTTCCGCCTTTTTCACCGGCTGGGACTCGCCCGTAATCATCGACTCATTGACTGCGCTTTCCCCTTGCCGCACCACGCCGTCGGCCGGAACGGACGCCCCGGGACGCACCAGCACCAGGTCGCCTTCGCGCAATTCCGATACCGGAACATCCTCGATTCCCTCGCCCGCAATCCGCGACGCCATGTCGGGCAGCAGCTTCGCCAGTTCCTGCAACGCGCCTTGCGCCTGCTGAATCGAGCGCATCTCGATCCAGTGGCCCAGCAGCATAATGGTCACCAGCGTCGCCAGCTCTTCCCACAGCGCCATGCCGGGATACCCGAGCGTCACAGCCGCGCTGAAAACGAACGCAACCAGAATCGCCAGCGAGATCAGGGTCATCATCCCGGGCAGCCGGCCGCGAAGCTCCCGAATGGCCCCCTGAAGAAACACCCACCCGCCGTACGCAAATACGGCAGTGCCAAAAATTGCGGGAATCCATCGGAAGCCGTTGAACTCGGGCGCGGAATACCCCAGCGCGCCCTGCAGCATGTGTCCCCACACCAGCGTGGGGATTGTCAGGGCAAGCGATATCCAGAATTTATTGCGAAACATCGCCACGCTGTGCCCGGCATGTTGGTCGTGCCCTGCGTGCTGGCCATGTCCGCCGCCGTGACCAGCGTGATCGTGCGCAGCGTGCGTTTCACGATGCTCTGGGTGGCCCGGCTCTTCAATCGTCAGTTCGCTGGGCCGGCCTGCTGAGGAATCGTGATGATGATGATCGGCCATCGAGCCCCGCTCCATTGAGCCCCGCTCCATTCCAGTCGGGCCTCCGCTTTCTGAATCGGATGCCGGAAAAAACCAGCGCCCAGGCCTTCACGACATGAAACCGCCCGCCTTGATGTTAGTCCAGCCCCTCGCCAAAAGTTGTCAAGCCCTCCGTCCCCTAAGTCTCACAAAACAGAGCCCAACACCCATGCATTTAATTTCCGGCCAATTTGGTAAAATAGAAGAGTAGAGACAAACAAGAAATCCATAAAGGCGCAGCCATCAGGCCGCGCCTTTTACCTTTGGAGAGCACTGAACGCCTTTTTGAGACCTGCGCCCTGAAGCCCTGCCATAAGTCCATTGTTTTCTATATTGAATTTGCTAAGTACTTTGTTTTCTATATCAGCATTCATTTTTTTTGTGACCTTTTGAAATTCTTTGAAATTCTATTGACGGCGACCTAACCGCTTTGAGTAAGGGCATGTGTCCGGCAGTGGGCGGTGTTGCATGTCAGCATAAAAATTGCACTAGTGTATGTCGTTGTGCTTTGGGCATCGAACAAGGGCGGCATTACCTCCCATGTGCCACTAGCAGTTATCCGTCCAATAGCGATTACCGAAGCTGTCGAAGTACTGGATTCTAATCGCTATAACGTAAGGCGCATCCACCGTCGTGGCATGAGTGATGGTATTGACGGAGGTTCCACCTTTCTCATTCATCATCAGGATGTAATCGTGACCGAAAAACTTGTTCAAGTCTTTCCCATAGGGTGTTTTGTAATCGGAGTAGGACGGGAGGGGCTTCGACCCCATGCCTTCAAACCAGGTGTAGGCCGATTGCAGAGGATCTTTGTCGCTGAAAATACGCTCATCGTGGCTGAGGTGCATGGCTGGAGACTTCCCATAGTTTTGATAGTCAATCGTTCCAACCAATATTCGGGCCTGATCCGGAAGAGTAGCGGTAGCAGCCGGGGAGACATCCACAGAGGACACATAGGGCCTCTGATTGCGCTCAAAGAAGTCGCGGGTCATCCATGCCTGATAGCCAGTGATCGAAGCGTATACGAAGACCAAAGCGGCGGCGACAATCTCCACCGCAACTTTTATCTTGTCGCGGGTCTCCTTCTTTTCGTCGTAGAGACCGTTCTGCTTTCCAAGGCTTGGTGGAAGATGAACATGGACGTTAATTGGAACATCGGTGTTGTTGGCGGCGTAAGTCTGATTCTGATTTGTGGCAGCCTTATCATTTGCGGAATTGGGCTTGTGCTTTCCCGGTTTTTTCCCATTTTGTGACAGCTTCCACTTTTGTCGATCTATCGGCTTCATCGGAGTAAACTTTAGGTGAAACACGAATATCATGAAGGGCATAAGACTGGCGAGAACTTTGAGAAGCTCCATGCGCCCTGAAGCCCTGAGCCCTGCGTAAGTCCTTTATTTGTAGGATCAAATTTGCTAAGTCCTTTGTTTGCAGGATCAGCTTTACTTTCTTAGAAATTGCTAACGACTGCTACTTGGCCTCCCTCAGCCCTGCACCCTTAAGCCCCGATCCCTGCCGTAAGTCCTTTGTTTGCAGGATCAACGTTTGCTAAGTCCTTTGTTTGCAGGATCAACGTTTGCTAAGTCCTTTGTTTGCAGGATCAACGTTTGCTAAGTCCTTTGTTTGCAGGATCAACATATTTTCTTTCTTCGGGTGCCCCACTCCGGGGTCCCCACGAACAGGTCTTCGTTCGTGGGTGGACTCAAGCCCCATTTTGGGCTTGAGTGGGGGACCAAAGCGGGATCACAGCGGGAGTTAGTCCCCACTGACCGCTGAACCCTGACCGCCGATCGCTGTTTTTAGCCATCCACCGTAACGACCTTCGCATCTTTCCCGGAAGAGCCATAGGCTTAACAAGGGCTGGATGGGGAGCGGGGTTTTCGCGATTTCCCCTGCTTGCCGCCGGTGGAGGAGAATCGCTGACAGCCGGCGGACCCACCAGTCATTGAAAGGACCCGAGATGACCCGCGACGAACCGAAGGAAAGCATCATGAGACGGTACCTGGCCGACGCTGTGGCCGCCGAGCAGAGTTCCGCCGAGCGCATGGAAGAGATGTCCGGCGAGGGCGACCACCTGGCCGCGCGCCAATTGTTCGCCCAGCACGCCGACCAAACGCGCTCCCAGATAGAGCGCCTCCGCGCCCGGCTGGATGCCCTCGGCGGAAGCCCGTCCGAATTGAAAGCGGTGGTCGCGCACCTCATCGCGCTGGTCCCCAAGCTGGTTCACAAGGGCCATGACGAATCAGAAATTTCCACGCAGAAC
>JAICYR010000292.1 GCA_025934135.1 Acidobacteriaceae bacterium
ACATCATGTTGCAGCGGTTCGTCAGGTCGATGGTCAGCACCGAGCCGCGGCCATGGGTCACGCTGGAAGTGCCGTGATTGTGGAGCTTTTCGTCGTTGTGGGCCTTGATATCGCGGCCCGGGAAAACCGACTCGATGTGCTTGAAGAACTTGGTGTCGATCGACATCACGTCTTCGAAATGGCCGTGCTTGGGGCAGTCCTTAATCATCAGGATTCTGCCGTCGCGCTCGACGATCTGCGCCTTGATCTCGCCAACCTTCTCATTCAACAGGATTTCGTGCGGCAGCTTGCCCTGAATAATCTGGTTGCGGATCTCAGGCACGCACTTGGGACACAGCGAGTCCGTGGAGCGAGGCCAGCCGAGCGGCGGCTTTTCCTTCTGGTAGGACTTCAAAAGGGGCTTGTCCGACCATTTTGGCGTAAACGAAGGATTGGGGCTGATGCTGTTCAGCTTTTCAAATACTGTCCACGCGCCCTGGGCTGCGATGGTGACCGCTCTCTCAGCGTATTTGACGGCTTTTGACATGTTTCAAATCTCCTGTGGCTCGTCTGTTCTTATTAAGTACGATGCGGGGACCCTCGGGTTAAGTTCCCTTGCCTGGCGGTAAACCTCTGAGGGGCCAAGAATTTACCAGCGTCGAAGATAGCCTTCCACGCCGGGGAAACAAACCCGGTGGGGCCGAATGGGGAAAATTAGGGTTTGGACGGAACAGTGGGCCAGCGAACGGGCAGCCGGCGAATCGGGGAATTCATGGTTCCGCAGGGGTCTCGCCCGCTCTGGGCCGCCCCGGCAATTCGAGGCGGGAGAACTGAGCCAATGGCGACCATCAGGAAAAGGTGGCAGTATCTCTGAAAATGCCGCAGTCTCCGGTAACATCGGAAAGGAGGTTGTGAGCTGGATGCGTCTTTTGTGTCGTCTCTCCTTTTTCGCCGTTCTTCTTGTGTTCCTGGCGGGACTTGCCGTCGAGTCGCACGCCCAGGCCGTCGTGAACGCGGCTCGCAACAGTTCCGTTTCCGTGAGCGCGTTCTGGCAGCGCACGCCCAGCGTCACTGGCAACGGCGTAGCGGTGGACACCACCCGGTCCCTCGGCGCGCAGGCCGCTTTCCGGCACAGCTATCACTGGTGGATGGGATATGAGGCCAGCTACAACTACACGCGGTTTTCCGAGCTCTACTCGGCCCGGCCCGCCGCCATCCAGCACAACATGCATGAGTTCGCGGCCTCATATCTGGTCAGCGGGACAAGCCTGCTCGGCTTTCATCCGTTCGCTCTGGGAGGCGTAAGCGCGGTGGTGTTTTCGCCCACGCTCAACGGCGGGCAGAATGTCTCCTGGCAGGGCGAGCCGGGCGTAAACTTCGCCGCCGGAATCGACCACGGCCTGCTGACGTCGCACTTCGGAGTCAGGCTCCAGTATCGTGGCCTTTATGCCAAGGCTCCGGATTTTGGCGAGCCGCAGTTGAAGGCGGACAAGTTCCGGCTGACCTCGGAACCCATGGCCGGACTCTACCTGCGGTTTTAGGGCTGGCCCTCGGCTTGCCGGTGCCGGTGGAGGATAGCGTCGCGCGCGTCCGGCCAGAACTCCTGAAAGAGATTGCCGCCGGCGCTCCCGGCAAATGACCACATCCAGGCGATCAAAACGGCTTCGGCGTTCGTGCTAGGAGCGGGGTAGTACGTAACGGCGAGCGCGGAAGCCCCCAGATTTCCAAAAGTCTGGGAATAGTTGAAGCCGCTGGAGCCGTCGTCGCGCTGCGCCACAAACACCCGCTCGGCGGCATAGAGACCGCGCTCCTTGATGCTTCCATGGGCCTTGCGGTAGTAACGCGGGTCCTCATGTGTCACGACCGGCAACAGACTGCCGGAGAAGAAGCGCCCCGAGGCTTCCCGAAGCGCCGCCGCGCCCAGCCGCTCGCCAAAGGCCGCCGAGTCGCTGCCGTACTTCGGATGCCCGTCGATCAATTGCTCCCATCCGGCGGAAAGAAACGTCGGAGCCCAGCTCATAGGGCGGACCTCATCATGCAGCCAGAAAAGCATTTTGTCGTGCGCCGTGAGCGGAGGGACCACTTCGCCGGGATCAACCACGCCGTCCCACTTGGAAGGCGGATTCGGGTGCGAGACGTGAACGGGTGGCGGGCCTGGATTAGGGACCAGCACGTGAGGCGTAGGCGCGTTGGGCAGCAATGCCGACTGGCCCAAAGCGGGAACGGCAACCATGACAGCGAGGGA
>JAICYR010000272.1 GCA_025934135.1 Acidobacteriaceae bacterium
CGGCAGAGGATGAAGATCGATAAAGATGACGGCGTACGTGTGGCAACTGTCGATCCAGGCTCGTTTGCCGACGACATAGGGCTGCAGGAAGGCGATATCATTCTGACAATCAACCGCCAGAGCGTGACCTCACCGGAAGACGTTCTGAAGATCCAGCACACGTTGAAACCCGGCCAGCCGGTTGCGTTTCGCGTGCTGCGGAACTTCAATTTCGGCGGGCAGAAGCAGTCACAACGAATTTACGTGTCGGGGAAGCTGCCGGCGGAGTAGGAGCCGTACCGGACGAAAGAATCGTATGCACCGGAGGCAGTGAAATCACTGGGGCGATCGAGGCGTGCCTCGACCGTACAACAGACGACGGATTTGCCGATTTGTTGTAATGCCGGGCCCGGTGTCACGGGAGGCGCCACTTCATTCCTCGGTGTGTCCGATCAGGCTGTCGATCCTCGCCGGAAACACGGGTGCGCGCGTGGATTGGCAATGCCATCGAAACAGAAATTCAGTGGCCGGCCCGCACACCCGGCCCTGGCATGGTCCCATTCCGCAGCGGGTGTGCAGTTTCGCCGCACGCCAGCCGGGCATGGGCGCAATGCGCTGGTAAGAAACATCTTCGCAGCGGCACACCAGCGTGTCTTCCGATGGGAGATGGCGTAATTCTTCCCGTAGTTCGAAGGCCTTTTGCATGCGCTGCGCAAAGCCCCTCATGCGTTCGCGGCCGCTGAACAGCCACTGTGCGTTGAGACGATCGCCTATCGCGGAATATCCGGCGATGCGGCCTTCCATCAAAGACAGTTCCACGCCGCCAATACCTGTAGTCTCTCCTGCGGAGAGAATGTCAGATACTGATGTCTGCTGCATGGAATCGACATGCACACAGCCGCCGCTCAAATTGCAGCCGAGCGTCACGGCCAATTCGACATTAGGCACGAGCCCAAAGCCCACCGCGAGATAATCGCAGGGCGCTTCCCACCGGCCGCGCGGCATGCGAAGGCGTACGCGCTCCAGCACCGTCTCGCCCAGGGCTGCCTCCACCCATGCGCCGGTGCGATACGGTACGCGAAACAAAGCCCGCTTGAGCTGTACAGCTTCGGCCAGCTTATACGGGTGCGCTGGAAAGCCCAAGCCAAACCGCGCCAACCGGAGCCAGGAGGCTTGCTCGGCAACCGCGAGTACATGCGCGCCCTGTTTTTTCAGGTACGCTCCCACGGCGAGCAAGAGGGGACCACTGCCGGCAATAACGACGCGCTTACCGGATATCGGCATGCCGGCCTTCACGAGCGCCTGGAGGCCCCCGGCCCCCATCACGTTCGGCAGAGTCCAGCCGGGGAAGGGAAGGAACAACTCGCGTGAGCCGGTTGCCAGGATCAGTTTCTTATACCGGATAGTTGATACGGAATTTGCCGTCTCGCAGACGATCACGTGTTTGTCGGGATCCCCGTCAATCACTGCGGCGCCTCTTAATACATCGACCCGGTATAGCTGTAACCTCCGCAACCAGTGTGCCGCTTGCCAGTTCGATCCGTGCCGCTCTTGTTCCCGCCAGATCTGGCCGCCAGGACTGGGGTTATCGTCGATCAGCAGCGCGTCCCGGCCGGTTTCGGCAACCACGCAAGCGGCAGAGATGCCGGCTGGCCCGGCGCCGACGATAACCACTTCGTATTCGGAGCCGGTCACTTGGTCTGCACCACCATGCCGGCTTCGCAGTAAACCTGACAGCTCCTCCGATGGGGCTGGCCGTTTATGGTCACGCGGCATTCAAAACAGATGCCCATGCCGCAAACCGGCCCACGCCACTCGCCCGTAGCGGAGCGCCTGAAGGCTGGGATGTCCGCTTTCAAGATAGCCGCCGCCACGGTCGTGCCAGGTTCAACCTCGACGGGTGATTCATCGATAGAAATCCACACAAGGTCAGCCATGTACTGCAATGTTGCGTTGCACTGAATACGGCTCGGAGGCAATGGCGGGCGTGCGGCTCATCAATTGATCGATCAGCAGCCTCGCCGTCGCCAGAGAGGTTGTGATGCCCAGGCCCTCATGACCGGCGGCGGCGAAGACGTAACGATAACCGGGACACCGGCCAATCAGGGGCAGGTTATCGGGAGTAGCGGCCCGTAAGCCGGTCCACACACGCAGAGCCGAAAGCCCGGAAAGCGACGGAACATATTGGGCCGCACGCGCCAACATCCGGCTCAGAATGGAGCGGTCCACTTCGGGAGAGTCCACTCCGTATTGACGGGACGATCCGATCAGCAACTGCCCCGTCTTTCGAGGCTGAATGTTGAAGGCAACCGAATCCGCGGTGCTCTTGTGGGCGCTTTTTAAATAACCAAGCTCAATCAATTGATGATGGACGAAACCCGGATAGCGTTCCGTGATCAGCAGATGCCCTTTGCGGGAGACGATGGGCAAATCGGGATGCAGCGAAGCGGCGAGGGCTCCGGCCGCGTTCACCATGACCGCGCCCTTCATGATGGTGCCGTCCTCGAATGCCGCACCCTCATCGTCCAGCCGGATCACTTCTTTCCCCATCAGGACACGGGCGCCCAGATCCCGCGCGCGTTCCAACAAATACCGAGCCACGCAGGGAGGATACACGACTGCGTCTTCCCTGACAAAAAGCGCGCCCGCCAAGCCGGTGCGTAGTTGGGGTTCGGCGGCATCGAGCGACCGTGAATCCAGGATTTCAGAAGGAACTTTCCGTTGAGAGTAGAACTGGTGCTTCCGGTGAACCTCAATCAATTCCTCTTCATCGGCCGCCACCCAGAGGGTTCCGGTCCGAACATACTCGCAATCGGCCGGCAATTCGGCCGCGAGTTCCTGCCAAAGCTGTTGAGAGTAACGTGTGAGCGCGAACTGAGCTTCGGAATCGTCCATTACGACGATGTGTCCCATGCCCGCCGCGGTGGCGCCCGCGCCGATGAAGTCCCGTTC
>JAICYR010000074.1 GCA_025934135.1 Acidobacteriaceae bacterium
AATGATATGGCCCGCCCGATAGAGAATTAACTTTCCGGAAATGGGATCGGCCTTCGTTGCACCAGGAAACGGATAATCCGCCAACCAGCCGACGATCTCGCCATCTGGGGATATTCGAGCGTCTTCAAATGCAGTCTGGCTTGGAAGTTTGGGTGGTTTGACCTTACTGCCTGATGCTAACTCGATGATGAGTTGCCCTTTTCCGTCAATTTTTACAGCTTGATATCTGGGTTTCTGAACATCTGAATGGAATCCCAGCACAACGCAAAAAGCGGCGGTAGCGAGCCATCCGATGTTTGGCATGGTGATTCAGCTTACCCCGGTTCTGTTGCGATTTCAATTTGATTAGAGGGTCTTCACCCCAATTCAGGCGAGCCTGCCCCGCACCGCCTGCACCACTCGCTCATGTACGTCCTCAATGCCGCCGTCGCCGTCAATCACTACTACGCGCCCCGGCTCGCGCGCCGCAATCTCACGATATTTGTCAAAGACCCTTCGATAGAACCGCTCATCCTCGCGCTCGAAGCGGTTTTCGTCCGGCCCCTTGCCGCGCGCGTTGCGCCTCCGCGCCCGCTCCAGCGAGCGATCGAAATCCGGCAGCAGCAGGATGGTCAAATCCGGCCACAGGTCTCCGCACATGGCAGCTTGCAGCTTCAGCACAATTTCGCTGCCCAACTCGCGCCCGCCGCCCTGGTAGGCTTCAGTCGAATCGGTATACCGGTCGCACAGGACAACGTCGCCGCGATCCAGCGCCGGACGAATCACCTCGGCAATGGACTGCGCGCGGTCAGCAAACATCAGCCCCAACTCGGTCTCCGGAGCCACGTTTTCCGTCTTCGAGTCCAGCAGCAGCGCGCGGATGCGGTCTCCCACATGGGTCCCGCCCGGCTGCCGCGTCACCGTCACGCGATGCCCCTGCTCCTGAAGCCACTGCGCCAGCTTGCGAAGCTGCGTCGATTTGCCCGAGCCGTCCAGCCCCTCAAAGGTGATAAAAAATCCGCGTGGCATTCGCCGAGTGTAACAGTGCTGGCCGTACAGGCACACGCCGGGCTGGTGCTAATCTTCGGATCTGCTCGTGATTCCGGATTTCAGCGCGGATGATCGAGACATTTCCGCTATCCATAGAAATCAGCTATTTCGGTTGCTCTGATAACCTTGCACCTTTACATTCTTCAAATGCTGGCCATTCAAGTGGAAGTCATGCGGAGGCAGAATGAAACGGATCGCTTGGTTAATTATCTTTGTCTGGATCGCAGGATGTGGCAAGGGCCCCAATCATCTCTCGAAATCAGACTATGGACATGGCAAAACTGCGTTTCAATTGCTTGAGGAAAATAGTGCGGCTAGCCCGATGTCTGCCACCCATACCGCAGCCGAAGAACAGATAAACAAGGTCACTAACTATGGGCTGAAGATGGCATTGATGAACTACAGCATCGCCCTTTCCGATAGGGGAATCGCGACTATGAGCGTACACATTGCTCTAAACAATATACAGATGGCGGAATTAGCGAAGTCTCTTGATGCAAAGCAGAAGTGGGCGGCGATCTATCAAGAAAGACGGCAGGCCCTTGATGAACTTGGGCCCATACTAAAACTCTGTCACGACGACGCGGCTCAATATTTCGATGAGCAGGCCCCCAGCACAAATACCTGTGCATCTTCATTAGAGGCATACGATACAAAATACAAGGCCTTTTTCAACGATTCTCCCTCCTGAAAAGATGCTAAAGGGCGCGTATCGCTGGACGGCCAGTCTTCGGTTTACACTTGGGAGTCTGATTCGGGAGGGCTTGCATTTGAAACTTCATGGATTTAGCGCTGTCCTGCTCATGGCCTTTTCTTTTGCCGCATACGCGCAGAGTTCCGTCCCCGTCCGCCTCAATGTTGACCTTACAGACGCGCCGCGCAAAATCATTCACGCGCGCATGACCATGCCGGTCCATCCGGGCCCCATGACGCTGCTTTATCCCAAGTGGATTCCCGGTGAGCATGAGCCGGATGGGCCAATCACTGATCTGGCCGGTTTGGTGTTTACGGCGAACGGCCAGCAGATTCCGTGGGTGCGGGACGACGTAAATATGTACGCCTTTCACATCACGGTGCCGCAGGGCGTCTCCACCCTCGACATCAAACTCGACTTCCTCGCCACTGCTCCGCCTTCGGGCTTTTCCGCCGGAGCGTCCACCAGCGCGAGCCTCGCTTTGCTCAGTTGGAACGAGGTCGTGCTTTATCCCTCCGGCACCAAGCCCTCGCAGGTTCAGGTGCAGCCTTCGATCAAGTTTCCAGAGGGATGGCAGTTCGGCACCGCGCTGACCAAAACCGGTGAAGCGAATGGAGAAGTCCAGTTCGCCGCCGTGCCCCTCAACATGCTGATCGACTCGCCCGTGCTTGCCGGCCGCTATTTCAAGGAGATTCCGCTGGCGACCGACGTGACCCCGAAACACTATCTCGATATGGCCGCAGACGGCCCGGAAGACCTGGCCATCAAGCCGCAGTTGGTGGACGCCTTCAGCAAGCTCGTCCGCGAAACCGGCGTGCTCTACAAATCGCGACACTACAACATCTATCACTTTCTGGTCACGCTGAGCGATGACGTGGCACACTTCGGGCTTGAGCATCACCAGTCCAGCGACGACCGTGTGGGCGAGCGCACTTTCATCGACGACAACCTCAGCTATCTGGAAGCGGACCTGCTTCCGCACGAGTTCACCCATTCCTGGAACGGCAAATACCGCCGCCCCGCCGGACTGAACCACGACGACTACAAGGACCCGATGATCGGCAATCTGCTCTGGGTCTACGAAGGTCTGACGCAGTATTTGGGAGACGTGCTGGCCGCGCGCAGCGGCATTGAGACCGACGACCAGTTCCGCTCCAGTCTTGCCGCGACCGCCCCGCCACCATGGACACCCGTCCCGGACGCACCTGGCGCGATCTGCAGGACACGGCGACCGCCGCGCAAATCCTTTATGACGCCGGTCCGCAGTGGGACAACTGGCGGCGCAACACGGATTATTACCCCGAGGGCGAGCTGATCTGGCTGGACGTGGACACGACCATCCGCCGCCTCACCCACGACAAAAAGAGCCTCAACGATTTCTGTGCGCGCTTCGAGGGGCTGGGTGGCAACACGCCGCCCGAGGTCGTGCCCTATACCTTTAAGGATGTGGTGGCGGGCCTGAACGCCGTCGTGCCGTATGACTGGGCCGGTTTCCTGCGCGAGCGCCTCACCTCCAAGTCTCCGCACGCTCCACTCGACGGCATCACCCATGGCGGATACCGCCTCGTCTATTCCGATCAGCCGGGAGACTTCATCACCGCACGCGAAACCAGTACCGGAGATGCTGACGCATGGTGGTCCATCGGACTGCGCATCACCAGCGACGGCCACATTGACGACGTGCTGGTTGGCTCGGTCAGCGACAAGGCTGGCCTCGGACCGGGAATGCAGATCGTCGCCGTGGATAATCGCCAGTACTCCCCACAGGTGCTGGGCCAGGCCATGTTGGCGTCGAAGGGGACGAAGCAGCCGATCCAGATGATCGTTTCCAACACCGGCTACTACAAAATCGTGAATCTCGATTACCACGACGGCCTTCGTTTTCCGCACCTCGAACGGGTGCAGGGGACGCCCAATTATCTGGATGAAATCCTGAAACCCATGACGAAGTAACCAGTTAAGCGATCGGCGATCTTCAGCACAAACCACTGATCGCTGAACGCTGGTCTCTGATTTAACCTCGTTTTATGACGGACGTGAACGACCTCGCCACCCGCCTTCGTGCTGGAGACATCCGCGCGCTGGCCCGCGCCGTCTCGCTCGTCGAAAGCGCCGCGCCGGAAGCTCCGGCGCTGCTCTCCGCCTGCTTCCCGCACACCGGCGGCGCGCTTCGGGTCGGAATTACCGGCGCTCCGGGCGCGGGCAAAAGCACTCTGGTGGACCATCTGGCCCACGCATGGCGTACTTCGGGAAGCCGCGTCGGGGTCATCGCCGTCGATCCCAGCAGCCCATTCACCGGAGGCGCGTTGCTCGGCGACCGTATTCGGATGCGCGAGCGCGCTACCGACGATGGACTCTACGTCCGCAGCATGGCCACGCGAGGCTCGCTTGGAGGCCTGGCCGGAACCACGGCCGACGTGGCCCAGGTCATTGAAGCATCCGGGCGCGACGTGGTTCTTATCGAAACCGTTGGCGTCGGGCAGGACGAAGTCGAAATCGTTCGGCTCGCCGACGTGACCGTCGTGGTCCTGGTTCCTGGTATGGGAGACGACGTGCAGAGCCTTAAGGCCGGCATTATGGAAATCGCCGACATCTTCGCCATCAACAAGGCCGACCGCGACGGGGCCGACCGCGTCGAGAAGGAGATTCGCGCCGTGCAGTCGCTCGCATCTTCCCATCATGCGAAGACTGCCGATGTCTGGATTGCCCCCATCGTCAAGACCATTGGAACCACAGGTGAGGGAATCGATGCCCTCCTCGCGACCATTGAAAAACGCCGTCAATGGCTCGCCTCCGATGACCGCATTCAGGCCCGCCGCCGCGCCTACTGGCGAGATCGCATCGAAGCCATGCTCCGCCAGTCGCTGCTGGCCGAGGCCCGCGCCCACGGCCTCACCGAAGCCGAACTTCAAAGCCACGCCCAGCAGGTCGCCTCCGGTGCCGAGGACCCCTACCAACTCGTTCCCGCGCTTGTAGCTCGCTTGTTTGGCGAGAAATAGGTCATCTGCGCCTGCTTCCTGGTCCTTGTTCCGGCTCTTCTGACCGCCGACCACTATTTTTGTGGCATGTGGCTGAAAACTGATATGCTCTCGTCTGCATCCATGCAGGCGGAGGGGTCCGCCTGAACTGCTGATCCTTCCGGGGGAAAGAAGCGCGGAAGGCCCGGAGGATGACCCTCGACCGGAAGACCCGGTTGAGAGCCTTTTCCTGACCCATCCCAACTCCCGGTAAATAAGGGCCTGCTAACACTATTAAAGCGGCGGCGAAAGAGGCGAATTTTTTCGAGTGCGAGAAGTGAGGAGCGACGAATACCGGGCGTATTTTAGCGACGAGGGACGAAGCAATCGGGAAAATTCGCCCTTTCCCTTCGGGTTGCGGCCAAAATCCGGCCATACTTCGTTGGCGTCCTTGTCTGTGGTTCCCGCCACAGCCTGCGGACTCCGCCTCGTCTGACCGGATTTTGGCTCGCAACGCTGTCCGCTCTAATAGTGTTAACAGGCCCTAGCCAGACGTGCCTCGCGGCGGCGTCCGCGATGGCTTTTGTGAACGAAGTCAGCCAGGAAAGGACGGTCAGACTTTGCAGCAGCAGCAGAGATCCCGCATTTTCGACACCCTCTTTGAAAAGTATGATGGCCCGGCGTTTTTAATCCGCCTATGGGACGGCTGGCAGTGGGCTTCTCCGGGAGGGGGCAGGCCGGTCTGCACCATCATCTTTAATTCCGAAGGCGCGCTGGAGGCGATGGCCGTCAACCCCAGCGAAGTCGCGATGGGCGAGGCGTTCATCGTCAAAGAAATCGACGTTGAGGGCGACATTTTCTCCGTGTTCGATGTGGCCGAGCATATTTTCCAGTGTCCGCGCGGCCAGCGGCAGCGCGTGCTGGACGTGCTGGGCGCGGTGTTCACCGGCATTGGCCATCGCATCAAGGAAGGCAGGACCCACTCCATAGAGCGCGACCATGCGGCCATTACCTATCACTATGACCAGCCGCCGGAGTTTTATCGTCCCTGGCTGGGAAGCACGATGGCTTACTCGTGCGGGTATTACGACTCGGCCACGGACAGCGTGGACGCGGCGCAGACCAACAAACTGGAGTTGATTTGCCGCAAGCTGCGTTTGCAGCCGCGCGACCGCTTTCTGGACATTGGCTGTGGCTGGGGCGGCTTGATTCTGCATGCGGCGGCCCACCACCGCGTCAACGCCCAGGGGATCACAATCAGCAAGGAGCAGGCCCGCGTGGCGGCGGAGCGCATTGAGGAGGCGGGGCTGGCGCAAACCTGCCGGGTCACGCTGATGGATTATCGCAAGGCCCCCGAGCAGTTGGGTCAGTTCGACAAAATCGCCAGCGTGGGCATGTTTGAGCACGTGGGGTTCAAGAATCTTCCGCTGTACTTTGCGACGGCGCGCAAGCTGCTCAAGCCGGGCGGAGTGTTTATGAACCACGGCATCGCGCGATCGCAGTTCCAGGGGAACCACGGCAGTTCATTCCTTCACAAGAACATCGTTCCGTTTGTGCGCGAGACGCTGATGTTCCACAGGCCCAAAAATTCGTCGTTCATCGACAAATATGTCTTCCCGGACGGCGAATTGGTGACGATTGCGCAGGCGATGAAGGCCGCTGAAGGAGCGGGCTTTGAGGTGCGCGACGTAGAGAACCTGCGGGAGCACTACGACATGACGCTGCGTGGCTGGGTCGAGGGCCTGGAGCGAAACAAGGAGTCGCTGCTGAAGCTGGTCTCCGAGACCACCTACCGCATCTGGCTGCTCTACATGGCTGGATCGGCGGCGGCGTTCAAGCGCGGCGACCTCAATCTTTTCCAGACGCTGCTGAGCAATCCCGACCACGGCAAGACGGGGCTTCCGCTGCGCCGCGAGGACTGGTACAAGGTCCCGGCCCGCGACGCGGAGCACGTCTATAGCTAAGGCACCGAGCAGCTTTCAGCGGTCAGCGTTCACTTGGGCGCTGGCCGCTTTTCATTTCCACAGAAACTAATGATCTGAGACATACGTCTATATGACCGACCTCGGACATGTGGAGTAATGCGTGCTTGTGGACGCTTTTCTGTCTTGACACGTCCGTCTTGTCAACGTACAACCTTGCGTTCCGTGCTCGTATGATTTCGATGGATTCAAATTGCCGCTTCCCCTAGAATCTTGCGTGGACCCGCGGCGGTCTCCTCAGCGCCGCAAGTCCAGACACAAAATTTGATTCACAGCGCATCGTCAGAATGCGCCTGACCCCGGCGCGGATCGTCCACGCCTTATTGTGAAAGCGTTTTAAGATCGTTTTTCAGGATAGCCATGACTCGCAGATTCTTTCGTTCGGTCGCTCACGTCGCCGTTATCAGCCTTTTTGCGCCGCTCGCCTTGCAGGCGCAAGTCAAACCTGTGCCGGTCCCGAACCGGCTCACGCAGCCGATCAATGACAATGCTCGCGTGACGCTGAAGGGGACGGTGCATCCGCTCGCCAACGCGGCGAACGACCGTGGAGCAGCGCCGGCGAGCATGCCCCTGGACCATATCCAGATTGTGCTGAAGCGGAGCGCGGCGCAGGAGGCCGATCTGCGGCAGTTGATCCAGGACCAGAACCGGCCGGGATCGCCGAACTTCCACAAATGGCTCACGCCCGCGCAGTTCGGACAGAAGTTCGGGCCCTCGGACCAGGATGTGGCGACGCTGGATTCGTGGCTGGAGGGGCAGGGCTTCAGGGTCCTTAAGCTGAATCCTGGACGCCAGACTCTGGTGGTTGCGGGCAACGCGGCGCAGTTTCAGAACGCCTTTCACTCGCAGATCCACAAATACGCAGTGGACGGCCAGATCCACTACGCGAACGCGACGAGTCCGCAGATTCCTGCCGCGCTGGCTCCCGTCTTCGGCGGCTTCGCGTCGCTGAACAACTTCCATCCCAAGCCGCTGACTCACGTTATGGGACACGCGACCTACAACGCGAAGACCGGCCAGTCCACTCCGCAGTGGACCTATGGCGATAGCTCCGGCGTGTCCTTTGTCTTTACTCCGGGCGACTTCGGCGTGCAATACGATATGCCCGCCAACCTCAACGGACTTGGCCAGACCATCGCCATCATCAATGAGTCCAACATCAACGTCACGCAGGTCCAGCAGTTTCGGACCCTTTTCGGTTTACCGTATAACCCGGTGCAGGTCGTCATTGCCGGGAATGACCCAGGGATTGACGGCATCAATAATCCGGACGGCCCGAACTATGCCTCCACCGAAGCGTATCTGGATGTGGAGTGGGCCGGAGCGGTGGCCCCCGCGGCCAAAATCGACCTGGTGATCGGGGCCGACACCGCGCTCTCCAACGGCCTTATCCTTGCCGCCGAGCACGCCGTTTACAACGACCTTGCTCCGGTCCTCAGTATCAGCTTCGGCCTCGGATGCGAGCAGCAGCTTGGCTCCGGCAATGTGTTTGTGAATGATTTATGGGAGCAGGCGGCGGCGCAGGGCATCACGGTGGTGGTGGCTTCAGGCGACAGCGGATCGGCAGGCTGCGATTTTAGCGGTCAATACGCGGTGGGAGGCGCGGCGGTCAGTGGCCTGGCCTCCACTCAGTATGATGTCGCCGTTGGCGGCACAGATTTCTATTACAGCTCCTACAACCAGGGATCGACGGCCATAAACAATCAGCTTGGCGGCTACTGGAACTTTTCGCCGACGCAAACCCCCGCGACTTCGCTCAAAGCGGTGGTTCCCGAGCAGCCGTGGAACAACAGCCAGTACGGGCTGAATCTGTTTGACTATTACCAGAGCGGGGGCTCCACGACCATCGATGGCGGCTCGGGAGGAGTCAGCAGTTGCGTTACCGGAACGGCAGACCCCAGCACCGGCTCGTTCACCGCCTGCACGGCCGGGTATTCAAAGCCATCATGGCAGAACGGAATCACGCCGAATGATAGCGTCCGCGACATTCCCGACGTTTCGCTGTTCGCGGCGAATGGCCTGAACGCGAGCTACTATCCAATCTGTTCCGGCGACGGCGACTGCCAACCCGCCTCGGGCAGCGATCTGATTCAGATCACAGGTGCGGGCGGGACTTCGGCCTCCGCTCCCGCCTTCGCGGGCATTATGGCATTGGTTAACCAGCAGTACGGACGCCAGGGCCAGGCGAACAATGTTCTTTATCCGCTCGCGAAGCAGTTCCCGGCGGCGTTCCACGATGTCACAAACGGGACCAACACCGTCCCGTGCTCCACAGGCTCGACCAACTGCATTGCCGTGAGCAATGCCATCACGGTGAGCGGGACGACAGAGGGCGAGATCGGTTCCGGAACGACTCCGAAATACAATGCCACCGCCGGATACGACCTTGCCACCGGTCTGGGCAGTGTGGATGCGACTCTGCTTTTGAATCACTGGGGCGATGTCACGTTCTCCGGCACCACGATGACGCTGACTCCTTCGAATACTTCGTTTACGCACGGGACGGCGATCAGCATCAGCGGCACCGTGACGGGGAACAGCCCCGCGGGCAACGTGGCGCTCATGACCGACAGCGCGCAGCCGGGCCAGCAGGCGCAGGGCATGGCTCAATTGCTGGGCGGAACTCAGGGCGTGTTTGCCGTAAAAAGCGATGGTTCATTCAGCGGGTCCAACATCAATTCGCTTCCCGGCGGGACATATAACATCTGGGGCAGGTATAGCGGAGACGGGTCCAACGCCGCCAGCACGTCGGCAAAAACACAGATCACGGTGACGCCGGAAGCAAGCGGAATCTATTTGAATGTCTTCCAGTTGCCGGGCAGCACCAGCGTCAAAGGGACCAGCATTCCTTACGGCACACAGATTGAGTTCAGTGCGGTAGTCACGCCCAGCTCGCAACTCAGCGCCATGGAGAGCTGCCTCACTTCCTCGTCCGCTACCTGCCCGGTTTATGGACCCCCGACCGGGACGATTGTGTTTTCCGATGGTGGGACAGTCTTCAATACGGCGACGCTGAACGTGGAGGGCGACGCCGCCTATAACCCGATGGACATGATAGCGGCGCGCGCGGTCACGAATGTGGGCACGCACTCGATTACGGCCAGCTATTCCGGAGACAACAGCTACAACGCCAGCACGGCCGCGGCGACGACTTTCACGGTGACCAAGGCCGCACCGACGCTTTATGTCGCAGTCAATCCGCAGACCCCGACGGCAGGCCAGGCGACGGTCATAACCGTTGCGGTGCAATCCTCGGGCGTGGGGGCCGCGCCGAGCGGGACGGTCTCAGTCTCTGGCGGACCTACGGGCACCCCCAGCAGCGTAACGCTGGCGCCCGGAGCCAGCCCGCAGGGCGGAGTCACCCCCACCAGCGACTCAGTGGGTCTTGCAGAGATCACGATTCCCGCGAGCGCCTCGGCAGGGAATTACACCCTCACGCTGACCTACAGCGGAGACGGAAACTACTCCGGGACTTCGGGGACGCAAGCCATCACCATCGCGGCTAAATCGTCCCTGAAGCCGAGCACCACCACCATCACGACCAGCGCGTCGGCCACTTCACCCACCGCTGCAGCCAACTTCACCATCACGGTCGCGGGCGATGGGACTATTGTTCCCACAGGTTCAGTCAGCGTGAATCTTTCCGGCTATAGCATCGGCACCTTCGCGCTCACGCCGGTTGCGGGTACCAAGAACGCCGCAGTCACGCTGACCGGCAATAGCCAGGCTTACTTCCAGGGAGCGAACCTCATAACCGCCGTGTACTCCGGCGACACTACGTACGCGGGCTCGGTTGGAACCGCTGCGATTGCGAACCCTCTTGCCGATTTCACCATGACGCCCGCCACATCGAGCATTGCGGTGACGGCGGGAACGCCCATCACAGACGTGATCCAGGTGGCTTCGCTGAACGGCTTTGTGGGAACAGTGAGCCTCAGTTGCACGGTGCCAACAGGGATAACCTGCTCCATTCCGCCCTCAAGCACGCTCACCAGCGGCGGCAGCGCTACTGTTACCGTTACTCTTACCGCAAGCTCGTCGGCGGCAAACGGCATGAACGATGTGCTGATCACGGCGCGCGACTCCTCGGGTAATTACCTTCACACGCTGGGGTTGCGAGTCGATGTGAGCGGCGCTACGACAACAGCAGCCGCCTTCAGCGTGAGCGCGAATACGGGGACACTAACCATTGCTCCGGGTGCCACGAGCGGGAATACGGAATACATTAGTGTGCTGCCGGCAAACGGTTTTAAAGGCAGCGTTGCGCTGACGGCGGCCATCACAGGCAGTCCGAGCGGGGCGGCGAGTCCGCCGACTCTGTCGTTCAATCCGACATCGCCGCTCGCTATCAACGGCGATAGCGCCATCAGCTCGGCGGTGGCCGTCGCAACCACCTCCAGCACGACGGAGGCGAACTACACCGTAACTGTGACCGGCACTTCGGGCAGCGAGACGGAGACGGCGCAGTTCACGATCAATGTATCGAATGCCCAACCCAGCTTCGCGCTCAGCCCGAGTCCCGGAAGCCTGACGCTGGCGGCGGGCGCGACAACCGGAAACAGCACCACCATTACGGTCGCGCCTTCCGGCGGGTTCACCGGAAACGTGAGCTTCAGTTGCGCGGTGACAACGGCCCCGGCGAACGCCAATGATCCGCCTGGCTGCTCGGCAGGTCCGGCCGTTATCCAGGGCGGCAACTCCGCGAGTGCCACACTCGTTGTGACAACCACCGCGACGCGCACGAGCGCGTCGCATGGCCCGCTCAACAAGTTCTTCACGGCGGGCGGAAGCATCGCAATTGCCGGGCTGCTGTTCTTCGGAATTCCGGCGCGGCGGCGCAAGTGGCGCAGCATACTCTTGATTCTGGTGTTCGCCGGAATCGCGGGACTGGGCATCGGCTGCGGCGGCGGAGGAGGCAGCGGTAGCGGCGGTGGTGGCGGCGGCGGAGGAGGTGGCGGTGGCGGGACTACAGTTCCTGGCACCACGGCCGGAAACTACGTCCTCACCGTGACCGGAACCAGCGGATCACTGACCGCGACGACCACAGTGAACCTCACGGTCAATTAGGCCGGGATGAAGCGGGCTGCATCCCAGCGATGCGGCCCGTTGCCTTTGCTATCCTCAACCTCAGGCCATGCAAGCTGAGCCCGAAGTGAGTTCCCGCATCAAATCCAGCCTTGAGTCCGGCGACGGGCCCCGCATCAGTGCGGCGCGAACCGCAGGCATCGCGCTGTTTCTGCTGACCGCGCTCAACCTGTTCAACTTTATCGACCGCTACATTCTGCCCGGCGTGCAGCCGCTGGTGCAGAAGGAGTTCGGCGTCAACGACGCGCAAATCGGGCTGCTGACGACCGCGTTCTTCTTCACCTACATGCTGGTGGCGCCGCTTACCGGATGGCTCGGCGACCGCTTTCCGCGCAAGCCGCTCATTATTGGAGGAGCGCTGCTGTGGTCGGCGGCCACGCTCTACACGGCCTGGGTGCATAGCTACGACACGCTGCTGATCCGGCACGCCATCGTCGGCATTGGCGAGGCGACGTTCAGCATATTCGCTCCCGCGCTGCTGGCGGACTTTTACCCGGAGCGCGATCGGAATCGGATACTCAGCATTTTTTACGTCACGATTCCGGTGGGCGGCGCGCTGGGCTATCTGACGGGCGGCGTGCTCGGCCAGCACTACGGCTGGCGAATGCCATTCTTCATCGCCGCGCTGCCGGGAGTGCTGATAGCCCTGGGCTTTTGGATTTTCGTGAAGGAGCCGAAGCGGGGAAGCGCGGACAAGCTCGCCTCTACGCTCGATCGAGCCACGCTGCACGGGCTTGCACGGAATCCCGGCTTCTGGTGCGCGACGCTGGGGCTGGCCATGTGGACGTTCGCTGTCGGGGGCATCTCGACCTTTCTGCCGACGTTCTTTGTGCGCTTCGCAAATATGTCCGTTGCCAAAGCCGGAACCGTGACGGGCGGGCTGACGGTTGTGTGTGGGCTGCTCGGTACGGTCATCGGAGGATGGCTGGGGCAGTTATGGCTGCGAAGGAACAGCCGCGCGCTCTACTTGATTTCGGCATGGGGATCGGTGCTGGCGATTCCGGCGGCGGCGCTGGTGTTCTTCGGCCCGCGGTCATTCTTCCTGCCTGCGGCATTTGTTGCGGAGTTCTTCCTGTTTCTGAACACCGGGCCGCTGAACACAGCCATCGTGAATTCGGTGGCCGCGCCCATCCGCGCTACGGCAATTTCGGTGAACCTGTTTGTGATTCACGCGCTCGGCGACGCGTTCTCTCCGGCGCTGATCGGCAAGCTTTCCGATGCGACGAACCTTCGCACGGGGTTGAGCATCACGCTGATCACGCTGGCGCTCTCGGGCGTGATTCTTTTCGTCGGGGCCAGATATGCTCCGATGCTGTCGAAGTCACCTGAACGCTGACCACTGAACGCTGCACGCTGGTACCCACTGCTTTACAATCAAGCAGGTATGGCCGAACATGACGCGCACCACTCGCCACAGGAGCCCCCGCCGCCGGCGTGGGTGAAGACGGAACTGGCCCGCCATCCGCAGCGGCCCGACCCCATGAGCTTGATCGAAAGCATTTTCACCGACCTCAGCGAGATTCACGGCGACCGCGCCTTTGGCGATGATCCCGCGATGTACTGCGCCATGGCGCGCTTCGATGGCGAAGAGGTGATGGTCATCGGCAATCAGAAGGGCCGGGGCACGAAGGACAAGGTGCATCGGAAGTTCGGAATGCCCGATCCGGAAGGCTATCGCAAGGCGCTGCGGGCGATGAAGCTGGCGGAGAAGTTCAGCCGGCCAGTCTTCACGCTGATTGATCTGATGGGCGCGAACCCCGGCCTTGGCGCCGAGGAGCGTGGGCAGGCCGAGGCCATTGCGCGCAATCTACGAGAGATGTCTCGGCTGCGGACCCCGATCATCGCCACCATTACGGGCGAAGGCGGATCGGGCGGCGCGCTGGCTTTGGCCGTGGCCGACCGCGTGCTGATTCTGGAGAAGGCGATCTACTCGGTCATTTCGCCGGAGGCATGCGCTTCCATCATGTGGCGCGATTCCTCGAAGCGGGCGCAGGCGGCGGCGGCGCTGAAGGCGACAGCTCCGGACCTGCAACACTTTGGCTGCGTGGATGATGTGGTTCCTGAGCCGGGCGAGGGAGCGCACGAGGACCCTGAGGAGGCCGCAAAAATTCTTGCGGAAAAGCTTCGCTGGCATCTAAGCGAACTGAAGGCGCTGTCGGTGGATGATCTTGTCGCGCGGCGCTACGAAAAATTCAGGAACATAGCCCAGTTCTACACTGCATGAAATCTTCACAACCGTTACAGATCGCGGACGGAACACGGATGCGCCCGCGCGAAGGCCGGAGACTCTCCTTTGCGGATAGGCCAGCCGGGGGCGGTTGCCAATGAGCACCAGACGCCGCATTGTGTCTCTCGCGTGGTTTGTCATCGCGTTGGTCTATTACATTGTGGCCCGCGGAATCGCAAGCGTGTCGGCCAGCGGCCTCGCTTCCGGCCATTGGTTCGATTTTGCCGATCGCGCGATTCTGCTGTTTCTGTTCATTGTGGGCTTCGCGGCCATGGGGTACGCCGGGCAGAAGCAGTTTCATCCAGTTGTCGCAATGGGACTGGGATTCCGACCGGGCGGTCGGCGCGAGTTCGCGCTGGGCGCGGCCATCGGCTGGACTGGAGTGGCGGTTTGCGCGCTGATTATCGCCGTGTTCGGCGCGATGGTGGTCTTTTTCTATACGGGCTGGCGGCAGTTCGCGCTCATCCCGCTGGATCTGGCGATCCTGCTCATCGCGTCGCTGGCCGAAGAAGTTGCATTTCGTGGGTATCCTTTCCAGCGGCTGAGCGAGGCGACCAATCCATTTTTCGCCATGCTGGTGCTTTCGGGGCTGTATGCGCTGGCGCACATAACGAATCCGGGATCGAGTCCGGCGAGCTTTCTCGTAGTCATGTTTGCCGGATGGCTGCTGACAATCGCTTATCTGCGCACGCGAGCGCTGTGGTTGGGGTGGGGCATTCATTTCGCATGGAACGCGAGCATGGCTGTGCTGTTCGGCCTGCCGCTGAGCGGGACCACGCGGTTTTCTCCGGTCATTACTTCGACGGCGATTGGGTCCACTTGGCTGACGGGCTACAACTATGGCCCGGAGGGAAGCGCGGTCGGCATTGTGGTGATGCTGGCGCTGATTCCGCTGACATTTTGGGCTACACGGATATTCAGCGTTCAGCGTTCAGCGATCAGCGATCAGGAAACCGGCGTTCAGCGTTCAGCGGTCGGCGATCAGCAAGTCAGCAGCGTGCCAGCGAGTCAGCCGATCATCGAGCCGGAGAACAGTGTCCAGCGTTCACCGGTTAGCGATCAGGAAGTCAGCGAGCCAGCGAGCGAACAGCCAGCGGACGAACAGGGCGCGGGGCCGAATCAAGAACCTGAGCCACCGCAAGCTGAACCGCGAAGTCCTCACGGCAATGGCGAACAGTCTGCATAGCTGCTAAAAACGCCGTGCTATGATGCTGGTCGAATGAAACTCCCGGTCGCTCGAACTCTGTCAGTTCTTCTCTTAATCGCGACGCTCTCGATGCTTCCTGGTTTGAGCCACGCGCAAACAAGGGCCCCGCAGGCACAGGATGCGGAAGTGACCTTCTATTCGAACGGATCGTTGGGTGCGCTTTTAATGCCAAAAACAAAACACGCTGCCTTTGCTGGATATATTTTTGATGGAGAAAACCGGCTTTTCACCACTTGGCATGACCGTTTCGTAACCCTGCGTCTACCTCCCGGGGTGCATATGTTCTCCGCAAGCTACAGCCACAAGCATCCAGCCAGGAATTCTCAGTTTTCACTGAACCTGGTGGCGGGACAAAGTTATTTCATTCGGGCTGAGGCGGAAGTCAAGGGAGTTGTTATTTTGCAATTTCAGAAAGGGCGCCTTGATGTGGTGAGCTGTCAGACCGCTCATCACGATGCGGGACAGGATAAACCCGTTCAGACAAAGCATATTGCGCCCGGTGCCAGGTCGGAGGTCGTCGCGCTAACCTCCATGCCTCCTTGCCAATAAGGGCGCGACCGCTCATCGTTCGGAAAGTAACGACCTTAATCCACTTGCTACCTCTGCAAGCCGCCGATTAGAATCCCACACACTCGATAAATTGCTGGCGCTCGCGCGCTGAAAGTGGCGAAGTGCCGGCCGGGGAGAGGTGTCAATGAAGCAGTCTTTTGCTTTGGGAATTGGGGGCGCGGCGGGTCAGGGCGTCGCCACGCCGGGCGATATTTTCGCCAAGGTTTTCAGCCGCCGGGGGCTGCACCTGAACGCCTATAACGCCTATCAGTCGATCATTCGCGGCGGGCACACGTTCCTTACCATCCGCACCGGGGCGGACAAGATTTCCAATATGGGCGACCATCTGGATCTACTGATTCCACTGAATCAGGACACGATGGACCGGCACCTCAGCCTGCTGACGTCGGGCGGCGCGTGCCTTTATAACGCCGACTCGATCAAGCCCGGGGCCGCCGCCGAGGGCGTGCAGCTTTGCCCCATTCCGGTGTCGCAGCTTGCCGACATCAGCAAAAACAAGATTGCGCAGAACACGCTGGCCATAGGCGCGGCGCTCAGCATGATGGGCGTGGGTTTTGCCGCTCTCGAAGAAGTCCTCGCCGAGCAGTTCCGCAAAAAAGGGCAGAAGGTCATTGACGAAAACGTCAGCCTTGCCCGTGATGGTTACGAGTACGCCTCGCAGCACTTCAAGCCGTTTGCGTGGCCGCTGCCGATGACGGATGCGCGCTACGCCGTGCTGAGCGGCAACGCGGCCATGGCGATGGGCGGCGCGGCGGCGGGCGTCAAGTTCTATTCGGCTTACCCCATGAGCCCTTCGACCGGCGTGCTGCACTGGAGGGCCGAGCACGCACGCAAGGCCGACATCATGGTGCGGCAGGTTGAGGACGAGATCGGCGTCATCAACATGGCGATCGGCGCGGCCCAC
>JAICYR010000148.1 GCA_025934135.1 Acidobacteriaceae bacterium
ATTGCCGCCGCGCTGCTCATGGCGGGCCTCCGGGCTTCGCTGCGCGGGGTTTCGCTCGACACGCCGCAGAACTTCGCGAAGCTCATGGACAAGGTAAATCGGCTGGTGTACGAGTCATCGGCGGCGAATCGCTATGCCACATTCTTCTTCGCCGCGTACGACCCCAAAACGCGGCGCCTGGATTGCGTGAACGCCGGCCATAATCCGCCCGCGGTGCTGCGCTGCGGCGCGGGGGGCAAAGCGGAAGCGATTCGGCTGGAAGCAAATGGCCCGGTCGTGGGCCTGCTACCCATTGCTCCTTATACGGAACAGTCGTTGATGCTGATGCCCGGAGACCTGCTGCTGATGTTCACCGACGGCGTGAGCGAGGCCATGGCCCACGACGACGAAGAATGGGGCGAGCAGCGAATGATCTCCTGCGCCGAGCAATGTAGTGGGAACACCGCGGACGCCGTCGTGAAGGACTTGTTTCGCAATGTGGACGCTTTCACGGCCGGCGCTCCGCAGCACGACGACATGACGCTGCTGGTCCTGAAACTGGAGGCCTGACCCGAGTTCGGCGTCCGCACGGCACCGGCGGTAAACTGAAACTACATGATTCTTCCTTTTGTCCGCGAGTTGCTGGCGGACCTGGAACATTCCCCCTCTTTTGAACAGGCACGGAGGCATCTGGCCCTCGCGCGCGGGCGCAGGCGTGTCTCCGGACTGACTTCGACTGCGCGTGCGCTCTACTTGCCGCTCTTTGCCCGGGCGGCGGATGTTCCGGTGATCGTTGTCGTCGCGGACAACAAGGCCGCCGATGCGCTGCAAGTCTCCCTTCTGGCGGGATGCGAGCTGACCGGGGCCGTGGCCCCGAATCGCGTGCTCAAGCTGCCCTCGCACGACGTGCTTCCGTTTGAAAATATGTCGCCTCATGCGGAAATTCAGGAGGCGCGCGCGGCCACTCTCTGGAAGATGGCTTCCGGCGGTGCTTCCATCGTGATTTGTCCGGTGGAGTCGGCGGCGATGAAGTTGTTTCCCCGGCCATTTTACGCGGGCCTTGCCCAGGTGCTGCGCCGCGGCGAAGAAGTGGATGTGGAGACGCTGCTCGCGCATTTTGCCAGCGTGGGCTACTCTCCCGCCGACATGGTGGAGATGCCAGGGCAGTACACGCGCCGGGGCGGAATCCTCGACGTCTATTCGCCCGAGGCCGACCGCCCCGTGCGCTTTGAGTTTTTCGGCGACGAGATTGAGACCATCCGCAAGTTCGATCCTGAAACGCAGCGCTCCTCGACGCATCTCGACGAGGCCCGGTTGCTGCCTCTGACCGAAATTCCCATCACCGAGCGGCTGCTGGCGGCAGTGCATACGCGGCTTACGGGAGCGCGCGTCGAAGCCGGTGATGACTCCGAATTGGTGGAGCAAGCCGTGGCTGCGGGCGGTGTTACGGTGTTTCCGGGATGGGAATTTTTCGCGGGCGTCGCGGGCGCGACCGGTACGCTGCTGGACCTGATGCCCCGCTGCGCGCTCTTTGTGGAAGAGCCGGTGATGGTCCGCAACCAACTCGATCGCTGGTGGAACAAAGTCGAGCAGCGCCATGAGCGCGCAAGCATCGGATCATTGATTCGGCCCGAGGACATTTACCTGCGCCCCGAAATTCTGGAGGCACAACTGGCTTCGCATGCGGGGCTGGACATTGACCAGCTCGGGGCCGTGGACATACTCGAAGACGACACCACGCTCGGCGAAATCGCCTTCAACACGCGGCCCACGCTTCGCTTCCATGGTTCCATTCCGGCATTCGTAGAGCAGGTGCGCACGCTTATGGAACAGGAGACGCGCATGATGCTTGCGGCTCCCAACCAGGGCGAGGTTGAGCGGCTGGCAAGTCTGCTGCGCGAATATGAACTTCCATACCGGCTGGGCAGCCGTGTCCAGCACTCCGGCAGCGAGAACATCTATGACGAGTCGAGCTACCTGGCGGGAAATCTGCGTACACCGATTCTGGTTCGCAGCTCGCTTGCAAACGGAGTGAGCCTGCCGGAAGCAAACTTGGTTGTCTTCGGCGCGAATGACTTTTCCGATGACGCGGACGTGATGGCGCGGCCCGCTCCGCGCAAATCGAAGACGGCGGCCTTTGTTTCGGACTTCCGCGACCTGACCGTCGGCGACTATGTGGTCCACGTCGAGCACGGCATCGCGCAGTACGCGGGCCTGAAGGAAATTGACCAGGACGGTACCACCATTGAATTCATGGTGCTGGAGTTCGCTGAAGGCGCGCGGCTTTATGTCCCGCTCACCCGGCTCGATTTGATCCAGAAGTATCGCTCGACTGAAGCTGGTCCCGCCCCTGTTCTCAACCGGCTGGGCTCGCAGCAGTGGGCCAAAACCAAGGCGCGGGTCAAAAAGGCCATGCAGGACATGGCCGACGAACTGCTGAAGCTCTACGCGCAGCGCAAGGCAGCGCGCGGCCATGCGTACTCGGGAGACAATGAGTTTCAGCGTGAGTTTGAAGATGCTTTCGACTACAACGAGACCGACGACCAGTTGTCCGCCATCAAGGACATCAAGCGCGACATGGAATCGGAGCAGCCGATGGACCGGCTGCTCTGCGGCGACGTGGGCTACGGCAAAACGGAGGTCGCCATGCGCGCGGCCTTCAAAGCAGTGCAGGACGGCAAGCAGGTAGCGGTGCTGGCCCCCACAACCGTACTGAGTTTCCAGCACTTTGAGACGTTTAAAAATCGTTTCAAACTTTTTCCCATCAATATCGAGTTGATCTCGCGCTTCCGCACACAGAAAGAACAAAAGCAGGTTGTCGAGGCCGCCGCCGTGGGCAAGGTGGACATCCTAATCGGCACGCACCGGCTGCTGTCGAAGGATGTAAAGTTTCACGACCTTGGATTGCTGATAGTTGACGAGGAGCAGCGCTTCGGCGTTCGCCACAAAGAAAAGCTGAAGCAGATGCGCCGCGAAATTGACGTGCTGGCCATGTCCGCAACGCCCATCCCGCGCACGCTGCACATGTCCATGGTTGGCCTGCGCGACATGAGCGTGATCGAGACTCCGCCCAAGGACCGCATGGCGATTCAGACCGTGGTCGCCAAGTTCGACGAAAAGCTGATCCGCTCGGCCATCGAAGTGGAACTGGAGCGCGGCGGTCAGGTCTACTTCGTCCACAATCGCGTGGAAACGATCTACGAACTGGCGGCAAAAATCCAGGAGCTCGTCCCTTCCGCGCGCATTACCGTGGGGCACGGGCAGATGGGCGAGGGCGAACTGGAAAAGGTGATGCTCTCCTTCATGCACCACGAGCACGACGTGCTGGTGGCCACCACCATTATCGAGAATGGGCTCGACATTCCGCTCGCGAACACCATCATCATCAATCGCGCGGACCGGCACGGGCTTTCAGAGCTTTATCAATTGCGAGGGCGTGTGGGGCGGTCGAATCGGCGGGCGTATTCGTATCTGCTCATTCCTCCTGAGCAGGAGTTGACGCAGATTGCGCGCGCGCGCCTGGCCGCGTTGA
Source organism: Acidobacteriaceae bacterium (assembly GCA_025934135.1). Lineage (GTDB taxonomy): Bacteria > Acidobacteriota > Terriglobia > Terriglobales > Acidobacteriaceae > Silvibacterium. The sequence continues at coordinate 3,512 of JAICYR010000148.1, forward strand.
AGGAATTTTCCGACCTCGGAGCGGGCTTCAAAATCGCGGCGCTCGATCTGGAGTTGCGCGGCGCGGGCAACATGCTGGGCGGCGAGCAGAGCGGGCACATTGAGGCCGTGGGCTTTGAGCTTTACACGACCATGCTGGAAGAAGCCGTAGGCAAACTGAAAGGCGAGGAGCGCGTTGAGCGCACCACCACGCAGTTGAGCCTCGGCATCGGCCTCAGGATCGACGAAAGCTACATCGCCGAAGAGAACCAGCGCCTGCGCATGTACAAGAAAATCGCCGGCGTGCAGAGCGAGCAGGAAATTGCCGACGTCCGGTCGGAACTGGAAGACCGCTACGGTCCGGTTCCCGACGGTGTGCGCCACTTGCTGGATGCGGCCCTGTTGCGCATCGAATGCGAGCGCGTGGGCGTGGCGCAGGTGGACCGCAAGCGCGACCAGTTGCACATCAAATTTACGGAGAATGCGGGCGTCGATCCCGGACGCCTGATGAAGCTGGTGGCGAAGAACGCCAAACGCGGTGCGCAGTTTACGCCACAGGGTCTGCTGCGGTATCCTCTGGCGTCGCCCAAACCGGACGATGTGCTCGCTGAAGTGCGCGTGCTGCTGGAGCAGCTGGTGGTGCGCGAAGCGGCCGTCTCATCATAATCTGTAACAGTTACAAATAAGAGGGGCTGAATGAAGCGTCTGATATTCGGTGTGGTGTTGGTGTGTGGAGGGTTGATGACGGCTCAGGCGATGGGGCAGAATGCGGGCGATCAATTCCGACATCTGGCGGATGAGTATTTTTCGCAGGCCGTATTCAAATTTGAACCGACCTATGCGACCACGGTAGGGCTGCACCAGTACGACACCCAGCTTGAGGACTACAGCCGCGCCGCAGTGGAGCGACACATTGCCGCTCTCAAGGAATTTGAGAGGAAGTTCGACGCAGTGGACGGCTCAAAGCTGGACCAGGGCACCGAGGGCGACCTGGAGATGGTCCGAAGCAACATTCACGGCACGCTGGTCGAACTGGAAACGATTCGCGGCTGGGAAAAGAACCCTGACAATTATTCGAGCGGCATTACGGAGAGCGCGTTTTCGCTGATGGAGCGAAAATTCGCTCCGCCGGATGATCGGCTGCGCTCACTGATTGCGCGCGAAAAACTGATGCCGGCGGCGCTGATGGAGGCGCGGCGGAATCTGAAGGACCCGCCGCTGATTTATACGCAAATCGCGCTGGAGCAGTTACCGGACATCATCAGCTTTTTCCAGAATGATGTTCCGGCAGCGTTTAAGGATGCGAAAGACGCGAAGACCATTGCCGAGTTTCACAAGACGAATGCCGCGGTGATCGCGGCGCTTAAGGATTACCAGCAGTGGGTCAAGACGGACCTGCTGCCCAAGTCGCACGGCGACTTCAGGATTGGGGCGAAGGTTTTTTCGGAGAAGCTTAAATACGACGAGATGGTGACGACTCCTCTGCCCAAGCTGCTGGAGATTGCCTACGCCGACCTGCATAAGAACCAGGCGGCCTTTGCGCGAGTGGCGAAAGAGCTTGATCCAACCAAAACTCCGCAACAGGTGCTGGCGGAGTTGGCGGCGGACCATCCGGCCCCGGACCATTTGTTGCAGGCGTTCCATGACCGGTTCAACAGCGAAATCGCCTTTATCCGCTCGCATCACATCATTACCATTCCATCCAATGTCGAGCCGGTGCTGGAGGAGACCCCTCCGTTCATGCGGGCCACGACGCAGGCTTCTATGGACTCGCCAGGACCATTCGAGACGCACTCGACCACCGCTTATTTCAACGTGACGCTCCCGGAAAAAAGCTGGTCAGCGAAGCGCACGGCGCAATACATGGCTGCCTTCAATGTGGGGACGGTAGTCAGCACGTCGGTACATGAGGCCTATCCCGGCCATTATGTGCAGTTTCTGTGGGTGAACCATACGGACTTGAGCAAGGTGCGGAAGCTGATTACGTCCAACACGAACGTGGAAGGCTGGGCGCATTATTGCGAAGAGATGATGTTGGACGAAGGCTACGGGCAACCCGGCGCGGGCGCGAAGAACGCACGCGAAGCGAAGCTAATTCGGCTGGGACAGTTGCAGGACGCGCTGCTGCGGGACGCGCGGTTTGTTGTTGGAATCAAGCTGCACACTGGGCAGATGACCCTCGATCAGGCGCGGGAGTTCTTTGCGAAGGAAGGCTACCAGTCCCCGCCAATTGCGGACGTGGAAACCAAGCGCGGGACTTCCGATCCGACTTACCTTTATTACACGCTGGGCAAGCTGGAAATCCTGAAGCTGCGCGCCGACATGAAGAAGAAGGAAGGGGCGAAGTTTTCGCTGGAGAAGTTCCACGACGATTTCATGCGGCAAGGCGGCGCTCCCATCAAGATTGTGCGGCGGGCCATGCTGGGCGATAACTCGCCGGTCTTATAAATTGCATCTATGTGTGGCAGGTAGAATTTGCTCAAGGACTCCTGAATGAAAAAAGTTCGGAAGGTGATTTTCCCCGCTGCGGGGTTTGGGACCCGTTTTTTGCCTGCGACCAAGGTGATTCCCAAAGAGATGCTGGCGGTGGTCGACAAACCCATCATCCAGTATGGGGTGGAAGAGGCGCTGGCCGCCGGATGCGATCAACTCATTGTCATTACGGCGCACGGAAAGTCCGCCATTGAAGATCATTTCGACATAAGCCACGAACTGGAGACCGCGTTGGAAAAACGCGGCAAAACCGAGTTGCTGGAGCTTTCGCGCGGCATCTCCAACATGGTCCAGATTTCCTATGTGCGGCAGAAGGAGGCCAAAGGTCTTGGTCATGCCGTGCTCATGGCCAAAGACCTGATCGATGACGAGCCCTTTGCGGTCATCCTCCCCGACGACATAATTGACGCGCCAGTCCCATGCCTCAAGCAGATGATCGATGTTTTCGAGAACCTCCAGTGCTCGATCCTCGCAACGGAGGTGGTCGACGGACCGGCCATTTCCTCCTACGGCGTGCTGGACGGCGACCCGCTCCCGGAGAACCCCCGTATCATCGACGTGCGCGGCATGGTGGAAAAGCCCACGATGGCTGATGCTCCCTCGAAGAACGCCATTATCGGGCGGTATATATTGACGCCCCGCATTTTTGACCTGCTGGAAAACCTGACTCCCGGCGCGGGCGGGGAGTTGCAGCTTACCGACGGCATCAAGGGCCTGCTCAAGACGGAGAAGGTCTTTGGATACAGCTTTGAAGGCATCCGATATGACGCCGGCGACAAGCTCGGAATGCTCATGGCCACGGTGGATTTCGCCCTAAAGCGGAAGGATCTGGGCCCGGCTTTCCGGGAGTACCTGAAGGGCCTGCATTTGTCGGATTGCTAGGGCGCAGCCGTTCCGCACCGGTGGAGTATCATCAGGGTAGCCGGGGCTTTTCGCCATCCGGCGTACATGTCTATGTCAAAAAGCTTTAAGCGCACAATTTTCGGCATCTCCGTCGCCTTGGTGGGGATCGTGTTCCTGGGTGAGTTCCTTGCCGGCGGAGTTTCCGCCGCCACCCAGAGCGACGGGGTCTACAAGCAGATGGGCGTGTACGAAGAGGTCCTGCACAAGATCCAGAGCGACTACGTGACCGAGCCAAACATGCACAACGTAACGGTTGGCGCGCTGCATGGGCTGCTGGAGTCGCTCGACTCCGACTCCTCCTACTTCACGCCTGCCGAGTTTGCCGCTTACAAAGCCCACCAGAACGAGGGCAAGGCGCAGATCGGCCTCGATGTTTCCAAGCGCTACGGATACGCTACGGTGGTTTCGGTCGTTCCGGGCAGCCCGGCGGACACACAGGCGCACATCAATGATGGAGACATGATCGAGTCCATCGGCGGCAAGACCACACGGCTCATGTCTCTGGCTATGATTCGCCTTCAGCTTGAAGGCAAGCCGGGCACAGATGTGAAATTTGGGCTTATCCGTCCGGGCGGCAAGCCGGAGCCGGAAGAGGTCACGCTCACCCGCACCGGGGTGGTGCATCCGCCGCTGCAAGTGCAGCAGTACGAAAACTCCACCATTCTCTATCTCAAGCCCGGAATCCTCACCCGTGCGCGCGTGGACCAAGTGGAGTCCCGCCTCCGCGCCATGCCCAAGGACGGTAACACCAAAGTTCTGCTCGATCTGCGCGACGTCGCCGAGGGTGACGCGGCGCAGGGAATCCGTTTGGCCAACGCATTTGTGCAATCCGGAACCATCGCCTCCGTCGAGGGGCAGACGGTGCCAAAGCAGACTTTTGCGGCACAGCCCTCTCACTTCATCACTAATGCTCCGTTGGTCGTGCTGGTGAACAATGGCACGGCGGGAGCTGCGGAGATTGTCGCCGCCGCCGTTCTCGACCACAAGCGGGGAGACGTGGTTGGCAGCCGCACCTTTGGCGAGGGCGTTGAGCAGCGCACCATCACTCTGCCCGATGGCGCCGCTCTGCTATTGACCGTGGCCAAATACGAGTCGCCTTCAGGTTCCGTAATTCAGGACAAGGCTGTCACGCCGAACATCGTCGTCAACAAAACCATCGACGAGTTTCTCGCCGAAGAAGACGATTACGCCCACCCCGTTTCTCATCCTGATGACCAGCTCAACAAGGCCCTTGAGGTCCTGAAGCAGAAAAACGCATAAGGGCACTTCATGAATAAGCGCGGTTCGTGGGCGCCTCCGCAATCGGACGATTCCGCACCGCGCCCTTCTGCCCCGCGATCCACAGCGTCTTTCCGCCCACGTACTGGCGGCCGCAAAGTGGCCGGCGGTGTGGCGCTGGCGTTTCTGGCGTTGCTGGCCGTCGCTTTCGGATCGCTCGCTGGACTTATGCTGGTCTACTCTGTGAACCTGCCGCAGATCAGCGAGCTGGAGCGCTACCGGCCCATCACAACCACTGACCTGTACGACATTCATGGCCAGGTCATCGGTTCCTTCGCGCTGCAACGGCGGACCAACATCACCTACGACCAGTTTTCGCCGCTGCTGCGCGAGGCGGTAATCTCCATCGAGGACAAAAACTTCGAGAAGCACGGCGGCGTCAGCCTGGTCCGTATCATCGGGGCCGCGTATCACGACCTGCGCTCCAAAGGGCGCGCGCAGGGGGCCTCCACCATCACCATGCAACTGGCGCGCAATCTGTTCCTCTCCGATGAGCGCACCGTGAGCCGCAAGCTCCAGGAAATTTTCCTTTCCATTCAGATTGAGCACGCCTTCACCAAGCAGCAGATTTTCACCCTTTACGGCAACCAGATTTACCTTGGCCACGGGCTCTATGGTTTTGAGGCGGCGTCCGAATACTATTTTTCCAAACACGCCAGCGACCTCACGCTTCCTGAGGCCGCCCTGCTCGCCGCGCTC
>JAICYR010000118.1 GCA_025934135.1 Acidobacteriaceae bacterium
GCGCGCTCAACCGACTTTGCCGCCAACTCGACCGACTGATGAGCTTCGTTTCCCGGCAACCAGCGCAGTGCATCGACGCGCCGCTGACACGGTACATCGAGGCGCTGGCACAAGTCCGGGAGCAGGACCTTGAGCCGCGTCCTGACGGGGGCGTGCAGATTCGGCAGGGCGTCGCCGCAGACCGGCGTGTCTCCATTGAAGACGCGGACATGAGGCATGGCCGGAAGAGCAAGAGCAAGCGCTTCAACGGGTATAAGCAACACCTCAGCACGGACATCGACTCGGAGCTGGTGTTGGCGTGCACGGTGACGCCTGCCAACCGGCCCGAGGAGGAGGCCACCGCCGCGCTTCAGGAGGACATGGCGCGGATTCTGACGCTCGAAGAAGGCAAGCCGCTGACGGAATCTCGCGGCGAAATCGCGTATGGAACGGGATTCATCCAGTGGTTCGCGGAAGAGGCGCGGCGGGTGTATGGAGACGTGATTCCGGCGAATACGCGGCGGCACCGGCTGGTGACGCTGAAGCAGCCGGTGGGCGTGACGGCGGCCATTACTCCGTGGAATTTTCCCAACGCGATGATTACGCGCAAGGCGGGAGCGGCGATGGCGGCGGGCTGCACGATGGTAGTGAAGCCCGCTCCGGAGACTCCGTTTTCCGCGTTGGCGCTGGCGGTGCTGGCTGAACGGGCGGGGGTCCCGGCGGGCGTGCTGAATGTGATTACCGGCGCCGCCGCCGCCATCGGCGGCGAGATGACGGCGAATCCGGTGGTTCGGAAGCTGTCGTTTACGGGATCGACGGAAGTGGGACGGCTGCTGCTGCGGCAGAGTGCGGACACGGTGAAAAAGGTCACGCTGGAGTTGGGTGGGAGTGCTCCGTTTTTGATTTTTGATGATGCCCATTTGGACAAGGCGGTGGCTGGCGTGGTGGCGTCGAAGTTCCGCAATGCGGGGCAGACGTGTGTGTGCGCGAACCGCATTTTTGTTCAGGATGGAATTTACGAGGCGTTTACGGCGAAGCTGCGCGAAGCTGTCGGCAATTTCAAGGTCGGCAATGGACTCGATGAGGGCGTGACGATTGGGCCTCTCATCAATCAACAGGGTCTCGACAAGGTAGAGGCGCACGTGGCCGATGCGAAGCAGCGCGGAGCGAAAGTGGTGATGGGCGGTGCGCGTCACGAGTTGGGTGGGCTTTATTACCAGCCGACGATCCTGACCGAAGTTTCTCCGGAGTCGCTGCTGATGCGCGAAGAGACGTTTGGGCCCGTGGCTCCGCTGATTCGGTTTGCCGATGAAGACGAGGCGCTGCGGATGGCGAATGACACCGAGTTCGGGCTGGCGGCGTATTTCTACACTCGCGATGTGGGGCGCGCGTGGCGCATGGCCGAGGCGCTTGAGTGCGGAATGGTGGGCATCAACGAGGGCATGATCTCAACCGAAGTTGCGCCGTTTGGCGGAGTGAAGCAGTCGGGGCTCGGGCGCGAAGGATCAAAGTACGGCATCGAAGAGTATCTGGAGATCAAGTATCTCTGCTTCAACGTGTCTTGAATTTTCATAAGACTACAACTTGGACCTGGTAAGGAGACAGCAGCGCGAGGATGACAAAAGCAAAAGTGGCGGGATTCCGGTGGTGGAGGGCGGCGGGAGTTTTCTGTCTCGCGGCGATGCTCGCGGTGGCCGCGTTTGCGCAGAACACGGGCAAAGTGGTGAACGCGGAAGGCGCTCCCGTTGCGGGCGCGAGCGTGTTGAGCGTTGCGGGAAAGCTGCTTGCGACCACGGCTGCCGACGGAACGTTTTCTGTCCCGGAGAATGTGACGCGGGTCGAGGTCGTGGCGGCGCATTCTGTTCCGGTGCTTGCGGACCTGAACGCGGAGACGCTGGCGCGAATCGTGGTGGAGCGTCCGCTCGAGACCGTGATCGTCAGCGCGTATCGCTCGCCGCTGCCTACAGAGGATTCTCCAGCGAGCACGCGCGTGCTGACGCAGCAGGAGATTCGGCAGGCGGCCCCGATCGCGCTGGACGGCAAGCTGCGGCTGGTTCCGGGGTTTGAGTTGTTCCGGCGGTCGAGTTCGCTGGTGGCGAACCCCACAACCGAAGGGGTTTCACTGCGCGGGCTGGGATCGACGGCGGCGAGCCGCTCGCTGGTAATGTTCGACGGCATCCCCCTGAATGATCCGTATGGCGGATGGATTCATTGGAGCGAAATTCCGGGGCCGGCGATCCGTTTAGTCGAAGTGGTGCGCGGCGGGGCGTCTGACCTCTACGGATCGAGCGCGATTGGCGGCGTAATCAACGTGCTTCCGGTGCGGCCGAAGGCGAACAGTCTGCGGCTTAACGGATCGTATGGCTCACAGGCGACGACGAATGATTCGGCGCTGGCGACGTTGGGATCGGGCGCGTGGGCGGGAATGTTCGCCGGAAGCGTGGTGGCCACGGACGGCTACACGCTGATTGCTCCGGAATTTCGCGGTCCGGTCGACCAGCCATCGAATGTCCACGCGCAGAACGGGCTGGCGGAGGTGGACCGCAAGCTGCCCGACAACGGGCGCGTGTTTCTGCGCGGGCTGGCGCTGAACGAGGCGCGTCATAATGGAACTCCGTTGCAGACGAACGCGCTGCGGCTGTGGCGATACTCGGCTGGCGCGGACGCGGGTCGGCTGACGCTGCGGCTCTATGGCAGCGCGGAGCATTACCGGCAGAGCTTTTCGTCTGTCGCGGTGGACCGCGCGTCGGAAAAGCTGGTGAAGCTGGGGCATGATCCCTCGGACGAGCTTGGGGCGCAGGCCAACTGGAACCAGCCCATGCGACATAATCTGCTGCTGCTGGTGGGCGCGGACACACGCGACGTGCGCGCGACCGATTACGCGCAGTCGTTCTTTGGCGCGGGGAAGGTGACCAGCGCGGGCAGTCATCAGCGGCAGACGGGTGTCTACGGCGAGGCCCTGTACACGCCGGCGAACTGGACGCTGAGCGGGTCGGCGCGCGTGGACCACTTCTCAAATTTTGACGCGAAGCAGTTCGCGCAGCCCGGAGGGGTCACGGCGCTGCCCACGCTGGAGGAGACGGTGGTTGATCCGCGGCTGGGCGTGGTGCGGCGGCTCACTCCATGGCTCTCGCTGAATTCGTCGGCGTTCCGGGCCTATCGCGCGCCGACGGAGAACGAGCTTTACCGCAGCTTTCAGGTGGGGCAGCAAGTGACCAAGGCGAATCCGAACCTGAAGTCGGAGCGGGCGACGGGATGGGAGTCGGGCGTGCAGATGAACCTGAACCGCATTGGCTCAACCGTGCGCGCAAGCTACTTCTGGACTCAGGTGAACCGGCCCATTTCCGCACTGACTCTGAGCACGACTCCGACCAGCGAGCTTTTGCAGCGGAACAATCTTGGGCAGATCGAGAGCCGGGGCATTTCGCTGGATTATTCGATTGAGGAGCGCTGGTGGGCACTGACGGGCGGGTATCAGTTTGCGGATGCAACGGTGACGAAGTTCACGCAGGAGCCGGGATTGGTGGGGAACTGGATTCCGCAGGTGGCGCGGAACATGGCGACGGCACAACTGGTGCTGCGCAAGCGGCAGTGGGGGCTGTTGAGCTTGCAGGGGCGAATGAGCGGGCGGCAGTTCGATGATGATTTGAACCAATATCTGCTGCACGGATATTTCCGGCTCGACGCCTACGCTTCGCACGACTTTGGACAGCACGCGCAGGTTTATGCCGAAGCCGAAAACCTGTTCGACCGGGCCATTGAGGTGGGGAGAACTCCGCTGCTGACGCTGGGCACTCCGCGGGAGGCGCGAGTGGGCTTGAGGCTGAATTGGGGCGGGGAATGAGCCCACCTGATTTCCCATGTCTCTGCGAGACATGGGGCAGCCAGTGTTGATCCTCATTTAGGTTGTTGTTCCCCACTCAAGCCAAAAGCGGGCTTGAATGGGCCACCCGAAGATCGTTATTCCTGCTGTTATTTATGAGCTATGAATTGAGGCGGAGTTGTGGGATTTATCCGGGGCGGGTTTTTTCGCCTCGGTCGTATTGCTTCCCAGGGCCTTGATGCGCTCCTGCGCGAGCAGCCAGGTGGACATGGGATCGATGTAGGTGTGGTCATCGAATTCATGCGCCTTCACCTTCTCGTATGCGGCGAGCGCGGCCTTGTCCGCGCCGTACTGTTCATAAATCAGGCCGAGCGCGTACCACACGGAGGAGTCTGGTTGCGCGATGTTTCCGGCATACATGGCCTGTTCGAGCGTTTGCCGCGCCTCGGTGGTGCGTCCCTCGGCAGCGTAGATGCAGGCGAGTGTGTGGAGCGTGGCAAAGTTGGACGAGCCCTGCGTAGTGGCCTGCTGCGCGGCGCGGAGGGCGTCGTCTCCAATGTGGTCGTCGAAGAGGCCCAGCCAGGCGTATCCGTTGTAGTCGGGAGCCTGCGCCATTCCGGTATCGAGCACGGCCTGCTCGGCCTTGCGGGCCGCAGTGTAATTATGTGCCACGTCGTAGGCGAGCACCTGCTGCTCGAGGAGCTTGCGGTCCTTCGGCTTTCTGGCGACATGCGGAGCCAGCATGGCAAGCCACGATTTCGCGTCGTTCCTGAGCGCGTAGGCCTGCCCCGCGAGTTGCATGGCGGTGATCGAGTCCGGCTCCTGCGCGAGCAGTCGCTTTGCGGCGGGCAGGGCAATGGCCGGCTGCTCGGCTCCATCGGCGGCGGAGGCCAGCAGCAGGTCGAGGTCTTCGCGTTGCTGGCCGGTGGCTTTGGCGCGGGCCGCCTCAATCTCGGTTAGGTAAGGCTTCGCGTCCATGGAGCCAGCCAGCAGCGAGATGGCCGCGAGGCGCATAGCGGCGGGCGAATTCGCTCCGGGCCTCTCGCTGTCTACCGTCCAGAAGCGCGGCAGCAGCGGCCCGGCCAGCACGTCGTCTTCGCCTTCGCGGTGGGTCAGGTTGCGCTTCCAGTCGAGCATGGCCTTGGCTTTTTTCACATTGCCCTGCTTGAGCGCGTGCAGTACGGCGACGCCGACGGGCGCGAAGTCGCTGCTGTCGGCAACGATGCGGTATGCGCCGTCCTCGCGAACGACGTAGAAATGGTTCGCCGCCGCGCCCGGCGACTGCGCCACGACGGAGTATCCGGAAGCGTCGTCGCCAGATGAGGTGTAGGTGGTGTTGCCGGCGATCAGGTCAATCATTACGGATTCGGAGATGTTGCTCTTTGCGGCAATCAAGCGAAGGAATCCGCTGACGGCCAGGTTCTTTTGCACATCGCGATCAAGCGCGGCATCGCTGGTGTAGGCCTCACGCGCGAGCAGGTTTGTGGCCTCCGGCGCGGTAAGGGTGCCCGACATGAGACCGGCCATCATTTCCTTGACGGGCGCGGCGGGATTGGTCGCGGGCAGCGGCCCGAGCGAGTCGGGCTTCATGTTCTTGTACATCTCGATGCGGCGTGCGATGGTGGGCGCGTCGTTGCCGGCTGCGCCAATGCCGGCCTGCAGCAGAGCGGCCGCGTCGGCATATTTACCCATTTGTGCGAGCAAGGGGCCGGCGGCAAGCAGGTTCTTGTTGCGGTCGGCGGCCTCCACATTGCCCTGCTCGGACGCGGTGATACCCGCCGCCGCCCCGTGCTGCGCCGCTGCGGAAGCAATGGCCAGCGCCGCATGGGCATTGTCGTAAGGAAGGGTCGCGAGCATCTTGTCGAGCTCGTCGAATTGCTTATCGAAGAAGAGCGCGTAGAGCAGGTTGTTCTGCCAGGGCGCGAGCATCGCCGGGTTCTTGCCCTTGTTCTTGTCGAGCAGGGCGCGGTAGGTGGCGATGGCGTCGGTCAGGTCGGAGTCTTTCGCGTAGCGAATGCCGCGCGTGTCGAACTCGTACAGAATGGCGAGATTGAAGGGCGCAGTGTCGTCGTCGGAGTCGAGCGCGATGGCCTGCTTGTAGGCGGCGATTGCGCCCTTCAGGTCATAGCCTTTGCCAAAGCGCTGGCCCAGCGAATCATGCTCCAGTGTCCACGCATAGGAGCTGAAGGCGGTGGCGGATTTTGGATCGATCTGCGTGGCGCGCAGGGCCTCGGCATGGGCCTGGTCGCCGATTCCGGCTTCAAGCAGAAGCTGCGCCAGGCGGGAATGGTTGAGCGCCTCGTCGGGATGGGCCTTGATAAGGGCACGGTCGATGTCCAGCGCCTCGCGAATTTTTCCCTGCGAGAAGGCCTTGGCCGCCGTCTGGTCAAAGTAAATGCCGATGTACTGCCGCTTTTCAAGATCGACAACGGCGGTGCGCATTGCCAGCGCCTGCTCGGTGGTGAGGGCGCCGGGGCCGCTGTCGAAACGCAGCGTGGCGGTGACGACGCCGGCCTTGTTTTCCGAGTAGTTTTCGGTCAGCGTGGCGGGACCGAGTTGCGTGGTCTTGTCAGGAGGAAGCGCGCGCAGCTTGAATCCATCGGGCGCGACGATTTTGACGCGCCGTTCATCGATGAAGGGCTGGAAGGTGTAGTCGGCGACGCGGGCCTTTCGGGCGAGGTCCCACTGATGCTTTACGTCGTCGCTGGTGTCGGGGCCGAGCACGGGAGGAGCGGTCCGGAACCATTGCGGCAGGCTGTCCAGCACCATGGACGGAAAGATCGCGACCATAGCCTCATCCATGGATGTGGTTCCGCGACGCGCACCGGAGATGTCCAGAGTTAGGTCGAAAGGCTTGGAGAGATCGCGCGGGTCGCCGTGCTTCACGTCCTTGAGGCTTTTGGCGTAGTAGGCGTTTTTGGCGTAATTTTCGAGCGCCTGATGGACCCTCTGGTCGCCGGCCATTCCGTAGCTGGCGCGATAGTTGGCGTCGATGATGCCGTGCGTGTCTGAACTTTCCACCGCCGTGGACGGGCCGAAGGAGGACAGCGTGAAGGTGCGGGTTTCGACGAGCTGCGAGTCTTTGGGGCTGGGGTCGGGAGTGCGGGTGAGGCCGGTGGTGTTGGGCGCGATGACCAGGGCCATGCGTCCGGAGTCGGGCCAAGGAAGGATGCCCGGCTGATAATATTCGGCGGTGGCGTCGATCCAGAGCGCCGGGCTTGCGCCATCGGCGGGCACGTAGACGATGGCGTGATTGAACTGCGTCATTCCGGGCAGGTCCGCCGTCACGTCAACGCCCGGGCCAGTGGAGAGCAGCGCGACATTGGCGGGAATTCCGGCCTCGCGCAGCATGGCGACCAGCAGTGTGGCCTTGTCCTTGCAGTCGCCGTAGTGCCGTTGGATGACCTCGGAGGGTCGCTCCGGCGTGAGGCGCGCCGCGCCAAATTCAACTCCGGTATAGCGGACCTGCTTGTGCAGCGCGGCCACAATGTCGCGAATGCGGGGCTCGCGGTCCGTGGGCAGGTCGGCGGGCAGGATGGACTTGGTTTCCGCCGGGACCATTTCCGGATCGGCGATAGCGGCGTATCCGTCGGCAATCGCCTTCCATGAAGCTCCGGTCGCGAACTGGACCATGGGCGTTTCAGCATCGTTGGTTGGCAGGCTAATGTCGGAAACGTGCGCGGCGGGAATCGCCGTCTGCTCGTAAACAATGTGGCGACGTCCGTCGGCCACCTTGCGGGTTACGGCGAGCGAGGGCAATCCGGTGATGGAATCCTTGAAGGGCATGGACGCGGGCATGTCTACGACCAGGCGCTCGCGGGCGACCGGGACCCCGGTGCGGAAGGCGGTGCGATAGAGGCCGCCGTTGGCGAAATAGGGCGTCTTTTCGTCCGTCTGCTGGAACTCTTCGACAATTGCCCCCACGGAGACGCCGGGCAGAGGCGCGCGGCGCACGTGTTCGGAAGAATAGGTCTCCGGATCATCCCCTTTGACCGGAGCGTCGGTAATGGTGCTCTGGTCCAATTCCACAAAGCGGCCGTCGGACTCAAGCACGCGCGCGTGGAGTTGCGCCGGGCCTTCAAACCACGGGTCCCAGTTGGCGGCCATCTCCGACCAGCCATCGACCGCGTCCTGCGCATCGACGCGGAAGATCAGCCGATAACGGTAGGAAACAGTTCCATTGCTGCCGATGATGTACTGCCGCTCCTTGAGCAGAATCTGGACGCTGTGCTCATGGTCAATGGGCACGACTGCGGAGGCGGCGCGCAACTGCTCCACTGTGGAAGTAAAAGGCCCTTCGTCGAACGTGGGCGCCTGCGCGGCCACAAGGGCGGAGGAACTCAGCAGAAAAGCGAACAGGCAGGCGAACGTGGTGCGACGCGGAGACAGGAACATCGGGCCTTCTTTACTCAGGGTTATTGAGCGAAAGATACCACGAAGCGCAGGGCGGAGGCTGGTTTTCTTTTGGCGCGTTTACAGGTCGAAGATCACAAAAGGGTGTGGCTCTCCGCGGCGTTGCAAGACGTGGACGGCGACGTTGCAGACGCGGGTTCCGGCCAGTGTGTGCGCGGAGAAGGAGCCTTTGTGGGCGTGTCCATGGAGCGCGAGCGCGGGGTTGTGGCGGTCGAGGGCGCGCTCCAGGCGGGAGCTGCCGAGGAAGGGGAAGATCGGTTCGGGTTCGCCGATGACGGTTTCCTTGATGGGCGAGTAATGGGTAATGGCGACTTTGACGGGCGTGTGGAGCTGCGCCAGCGCGTAGTCGAGCTTGATGGCCTCGCGTTCGGATATCTCGACGAACTTCTTGATTGCGCCTTCGCCGAAGGCCATCAGTTCATGGGGCGCAAATCCGCCGCAGAATCCTTTGGTGCCGCCGAATCCGATTCCGCCGATCTCAATGCCCTGGCCGTCGAGCAGGTGAACTCCGGCGACACGGAGCATCCCGGCAAGCTCGTCCTGGTGACCGCTTTCATAATCGTGATTGCCCATGACGGCCACGATGGGGACGTGGATGTGCTCGAAAACGCGGAGGCACTCCTGCATTTCGTCCTGCATTCCGTGGTTGGTGAAGTCGCCGGCGATGACCAGCAGCTCGGCCAGGTCGTTCACGGCGGAGTAGGCGCGGACATTGCTTTCGCGGCGCTCGGGCCTCAGGTGGATATCAGCGGCCGCGGCGATCCTCATGCCGCGCTCTCCTCGGGAAGAACTTCTCGCAGCAGGCACGGGTGGCGGTCGCAGGCTTCGCGCAACAGGTCGCGCTCGCCCCACTCGCTCACATCGATCGCGAACATCTTGGGATCCACAAGAGAGCCGCGGAAGGGCGCGTCTTTTTTGGGATGGCGAACAAGTTCGGCGAAGCGCTGGGCAAGCTCGTTCCAGATCCGCTCGGGGACAAGGTCGGTGTGCGCCGGATAAACGTAAGCGAAGAAAACCAGCGACCAGAGCAGCAGCTCCCAATGCGCGTCCAAAAGCTGCATGAGGCGGCCCCAATCCAGATGCATGCCGCGCGCTTTGATCAGATGCACCACGTCCGAACCGTCGAAGCGCTCGCGAAAGGCGACAAAGACCTTGGAGGCGATCATTTCCTCGGCCTGCAGGACTTTGCAGGGGATCCCGAGGATGTCGTCGGTTTCGGCACGGTCAATCCATGAACTATCGACGATGAGGCTGGCGTTCCCCATCCCGGTGATGAGGTCGACGAAGTATTTTCCGCGATGGGCCTTGGCCAGCCAGATAGGATCGACCACATAAGCGTGAAAGCCTGCTTTCTGAAGCTGGGCCAGCGCGCTGGGCACGGTGGCCGGAGCGAGCAGCAGATCGAGGTCCTTGGTGGTCCGCCAGATTCCGGTGTGCTTGTGAATGGCGAAGGCCCCGCCGACCGCGCAGGGAATCTCCGCCTGCTGAAGCGTCTGGAGAACGTCGCGATAGCAGGCGCGCGCCTGTTTGGCCCATCGGGGTTCGATGGAAGACGTGACCGGCGGCAGGGGGCGGCGAGCCATACAGGCTTCGACGCGGGCTGAGGGTTGGCGGTCGCCTGTGGGGGGAAGAGGATGTTTGTACCCCACTCAGGAGGATAGGGATTAGGGGTCAGGGATTAGGGCGGTGATTGCCGATCCTCACGTGGAGGGGATGATTACGCGCTGGGGGAATTTGGAGGCGCTGCGGGCAAGAATGGAATGGAACTCGCGGTGAGGGCTGAGAAAGAGCGCGCGACGAGGGGAATCCCGTCCTATAATGCTTTCAAGATTCCTCTTCCCGCGATGAACTGCTCACCATGAAAATGGAGGGCCAAGGAGCGGGTGTGACCGGGACCACCCCCTGAATGCGCCGCCGTTTTCTTTCTTTTCGCGACTTTGACTGGACCCTGATGGGGTTCGTGCTGCTGCTGGCCGTGGTCAGCGTGCTGGAGATTTATTCGGCCACACTGCACACGCGCTTTGTGGGCTTCTACAAGCAGCAGATTCTGTGGTTTTGCGGCGGGCTGGCCGCGATGTTTGTGCTGTCGGTCATTGATTACCACCGCCTGCTTGAGATCACGCATTGGCTCTATGGCATTTGTCTTCTGTCGCTGATCGCGGTGCTGACGGTCGGGTCCAAAGTAATGGGCGCGCGGCGGTGGGTGCGGCTTCCAGGGGACATCCACTTTCAGCCGTCGGAATGGGTGAAGCTGGTGCTGATTCTGGCGGTGGCGCGCTACTTTGTGCAGTTGGCGGGGCGCAAGTTAACGTGGCCCGACATTCTTAAGGCGATGGCGCTGGTGGGTATTCCCATGCTGCTGGTGCTGAAGCAGCCGGATTTGGGGACCGCGCTGACCTATTCACCGATTCTGCTGGCGGGGCTGCTTCTGGGCGGGATCGACTGGAAAAAGGCGTCGATTTTGATTGTGGCTGCGGTGCTGCTGGCGGGGATCGCGTTTTCCAGCAACAAGATTCTGAAGCCTTACCAGAAGGCCAGGCTGACGAGCTTTATCAACCCCGGAGCCGACCCGAAGGGCAGCGGCTACCAGATATTGCAATCGAAGATCGCGGTAGGCGACGGCGGGGTCTTTGGGCGCGGAACGACGAAAGGAACGCAGACGCAAGGTGATTTCCTGCCTATTCCGTATACGGATTTCATCTTCGCCGCCTTTGCGGAAGAGCATGGATTTATCGGCGGGGTGATCCTGCTGCTGATATACTTTTTGATATTGATGCGTTTGATTCAAAACGCACAAACAGCCTCAGACCTCTCAGGCACGTTCCTGGTTATGGGCGTGGTGGCCGTACTGATATTTCAGATTGCGGTCAACGTAGGAATGGTCATCGGGCTGATGCCGGTTACCGGGATACCGCTTCCGCTTATGAGCTACGGAGGGTCCTCGGTGCTGTTCACCTTTCTGGCTCTGGGCA
>JAICYR010000243.1 GCA_025934135.1 Acidobacteriaceae bacterium
ATTGGCGCGCTCACCGTCTTCCTGTATTGCTTCCGCGAGCGCGAAGAGATTCTGCGAATTTTCGAGGCCGTGAGTGGCCAGCGCATGATGACCTCGTACTTCCGCGTTGGGGGCCTCGCGCTGGAGCCGCCGCTGGACCTCTTCGGACGCATCCAGAAACTGCTGAAGGTGCTGCCCGACAAGATTGACGAATATCAAGGCCTGCTCACCGGCAACCCCATCTGGATGGGTCGGCTGAAGGGCGTGGGCACGCTGAGCGCCGAGGACGCGATTGCGCTGGGCGTCACCGGGCCTCCGCTGCGGGCTTCGGGAGTCGATTGGGACCTGCGCCGCGACATGCCGTATTCGAGCTACGAGAAGTTCCAGTTCAAGGTGCCCATCTCGCATGACTGCGACGTGCTGGCGCGGTATCTGATTCGCATTGAGGAAATGCGCGAGTCGGTCAAGATTTGCCAGCAGGCGCTGGACGGAATGCCGGAAGGGCCCATTAAGGCCAACGCTCCGCATGTGGTGTTGCCTGACCGCGAGGACATGAAGTCGCAGATGGAGTCGCTCATCTACCACTTCAAAATTGTGACCGAGGGCTTCCCCGTTCCAGCCGGACAGGTCTATCAGGCCGTCGAATCGCCGCGTGGCGAGATGGGCTATTACGTGGTCAGCGACGGCACGGCGAAACCATACCGAGTGCATATGCGGAATCCTTCGTTCGCGACCTTGCAGGCATTGCAAAAAATGTGCGAAGGGCGGCTGATCGCCGATGTGGTCGCGGTGATCGGGTCCATCGACATTGTGCTGGGAGAGATTGACCGGTGACGTCTCTTTTCAAGAATCTACAATGGGCCGAGGCATGGCAGAGGGATTTTGCCAATCGCACCGGAGCCGTCATCGACTTCTGGCCGAGTCTCAAGCAGGCATTTCGCGATCTGATCGATTTGGAGCCGGCAAAGGGGCACGTCATCCTTGCTTCGCAGGACGAAAACCAGCACCTCTTCGTCGTCACCGCCGGAGTGTTTGACCTGAAACTCGCCGCCGACGCGCTCAGCGACACGGTCTTTTACGCATTTACTTCATCCACGCTCAAGAGGCTGATCCCCACGGAAAGTGAAATCTATCACTATGGCCAGTTGAAGCTCACTCGCGGAATTTGGGGCATCATCGATGGTCCCGGCGAGGAGGTGCATCGAGTCTTTGCTGAGGACCCGCACGATGTCGCTGCTTTCCCCCTTGCTGACCGCTTCGCGCAATGGGCGCTCGAGCAGTTACTTGCAGGTTACCCGGCCATCGTCGCTCTGGAGGAAGCAGCGGCGGATAAAGCGGCAGCCGAAGAACACGCCGCACACAACGCGGCAGAGCGCGGAGAGACGAAGGCATAGTGCATGAGCAGAAAGCACCAGCCGTGAATGCACCCGCCGCGATACACCGGGAGCTTTGGACATCGTGGGCGTCGCTGCTCCGCTCCTACTCGGCGGCCCACGGTTTGAACCGGAGCCACCAGGCGGTGGTGGAAGTTGGGGCGGACGAAATTATTCTTCGCGTGGGCGACCGCTGGATGCGGTTCACGCGCGATGAGGCTGAAGACAGCCGGGGCAACAGGCGAACCTTCTCGCTGGAAGCGGATGGGAGGGTCAGGCTGGACAACGAAGTGGAAGAGATGGACCTTGCCGCTGAGAAGCTGGCGCGGGAGATGATGCTGAGTGAGTCAGATAGCTAATTCGATCTTTTCACCGGAACTTGCGGCGCGCTTCGACAAGCTCGTGACGCTGTATCCGCTGCGGCGCTCCGCCCTCATTCCCATGCTGCTGTACGCGCAGGACGAGATTGGCTACATCTCCGACGCGGTGGTGGCCGAGGTGGCCGAACGCATCGGCATTCGCGAAAATGATGTGCGCAGCGTGCTGAGCTACTACTCCATGCTGCGGACCAAACCTGCGGGTAAATACAACATTCAGGTCTGCACAAATATCTCCTGCATGTTGCGCGACGGCTACGGCATTCTGGAGCACTGCAAGAACCGGCTCGGAATCGGCCACAGGGAAGTGACTCCGGACGGGATGTTTTCGCTGGAAGAAGTCGAGTGCATTGGAGCGTGCTGCTGGGCGCCCGCCATTCAGGTGAATTACGACTTCTACGACGAGCTGACGCCGGAAAAGATGGACCAGATTCTGGACGACTACAAGGCCGGACGCACAAAGGAAACGGTGTAGCAATGCCCAGACTCGTTTCCCATCCCGATGAAGTGAAGATCATCTCGCGCCGCTTTGGTCAGGGCGCGGCGGAGATCGAAAAGTATCTGGAACTGGACGGCTACAAGGCCGTGCGCACCTCAATCGAAAAAGGCCCCGAGTGGATCATCACCGAGATGAAGGCTTCCGGGCTGCGCGGACGCGGCGGCGCGGGCTTCCCGACGGGGCTGAAATGGTCCTTTGTCCCCAAGCAGTCGGACAAGCCGAAGTACGTTCTCGTCAACGGAGACGAATCCGAGCCCGGCACCTGCAAAGACCATCTGATTTTTCTGCACGATCCGCACGCCGTAATTGAAGGCACCATGATTGCCGGCCTCGCGATTGGCGCGAAGATGGGATTCATCTATTTGCGCGGCGAGTACCGCTACCTGCTCACGATTATGGAGAAGGCCGTCGCCGACGCCTATGCGAAGGGCTTTCTGGGCAAGAATATTTTCGGCTCGGGCGTGGACTTCGATATTGTGACGCAGACGGGCGCGGGCGCGTATGAGGTCGGCGAAGAGTCGGCCCTGATGGAGTCGCTCGAAGGCAAGCGCGGCGTGCCCCGCATCAAGCCGCCCTTCCCCGCTGTTGTGGGACTCTATGGCGGCGCAACCGTTATCAACAACGCTGAGACCATCGCCTCTGTGCCGCACGTTCTGCTGATGGGTCCGGAGGCTTACGCCAAAGTTGGTTCGGAGCGCAACGGCGGCACGCGGCTTTTCGGAATCAGCGGCCATGTGGAGCGGCCCGGCGTCTACGAGCTGCCGATGGGCTACAGTCTGCGCAAAGCGATCTACGAGGTAGGCGGCGGCATTCGCGGCGGGAAGAATCTGAAAGCCGTTGTTCCGGGAGGTTCTTCAACTCCGGTGCTTCTGCCCGAAGAAATTGATGTGGGCCTCGACTTTGACCAGATGGGCAAGGCCGGGACGATGCTCGGCTCGGGCGGCATTGTCGTCCTCGACGAAACCGTCTGCATGGTGGAGTTCGCGCTGCGCACCATCTCCTTCTACCAGCACGAAAGCTGCGGATGGTGCATTCCCTGCCGCGAAGGTACGGACTGGCTGAAGAAATCCATCACCCGCCTGCACGCGGGCGGCGCGGTGGATAAGGACATCGACAACATCCGCTACCTCGCCGAGAACATGATGGGACGCACCTTCTGCCCGCTCGGCGACGCGGCGGCCATGCCGACTCTTGGGTTTGTAAAAAAGTTCCGCAAAGAATTTGAGGACCATTTGAACGGCAGAGGCTGCCCATATAAGCACGTGCGTGAGCAGGAAGAAGCGCTGGTTTAGGGCGAAGGAAGAAGATTACGAATGGCTGACGTAACACTTACCATCGATGGCAAAACGCTGACCGCGCCCAAGGGCACGCTGCTGATTGACGCCTGCAAGGCCGCGGGCATTGAGATTCCAGCGTTCTGCTACTATCCCGGACTCTCGCTCCAGGCCGCGTGCCGCATGTGCCTGGTGCGCATTGAAAAAATCGGCAAGCTACAGACGGCCTGCACCACTCAGGTCGCCGAAGGCATGGTGGTCTCCACCGAGACCGAAGAGATCAAGCAGGCGCGCAAGTCCATGGTGGAGCTCGTGCTCG
>JAICYR010000280.1 GCA_025934135.1 Acidobacteriaceae bacterium
CCCGCCCATCTCTCATGGAGCCGCGTACGGAGGCCGATCAGTTATGTGGCGCTGTGTCCCAGTGCTTCACCTCGCGCACCCATATGTTGCGAAAGCTGATGGGTTCGCTCTTGTCACCGTGGGCCTGCAGCTTGATGGGAGCCGTTTCATAGGCCTTATAGAACGGCTGACCGATATACAGCGTCTGCCCCTTCAACTCGAAGTGGTCCTCTACCAGCACGCCGTTCTCAAACGCAGTAGCGAAGGCCGGGGTCTTCAGCGTGCCGTCGTCGTTGAAGCGAGGCGCGGTCCACACGATGTCATAGCTGGACCACTCGCCCGGCTTACGCGCTGCATTGGCCAGAGGCACGGACTGCTTGTACAGACTGCCTAACATGCCATTGGTGTAGGTTTCGTTCTTATAGCTGTCCAGCACCTGCAACTCGTAGCCATCGTCGCCCGGGCCGGTAGAAGCCAGGAAGATACCGCTATTGCCGCGGGCCTGGCCGGTGCCCTCGATCCCCGCCGGAACTCTCCACTCCACATGAAGCTGGTAGTCCTTGAACTTCTGCCTGGTCTGGATATTGCCGACGCCGCCTTTTTTCACCGTCACCATGCCGTCGTGGACGTCCCAGTCGGCCGGGGTTGTCCCATCCTTCGCCGACACCCACTGTCCCATGTCTTTGCCATCGAAGAGCACGATGGCATCGGACGGCGGCATTCCCACGGTCGCCGCTGGAGTCACCACGGGCGGAACCGGCTGGTAGAACTCAGTCTCCTCCGGCCTCGGCCTCGCTTGTCTGGGTGCCGCCGCAGCCGCCGATCCCGGAGTCTGCCCACTGCACGGCGATCCCGGCACAAGCCCCGCGCCGGCAAGTAAAAAGGGCATCACGCAAGAGAGCGAAAACAGGCTGCACTTCAACCTGCGGAAAGCATATCCCGCTTCTCGCACATTCGCATCACTCGCACTTCAGGAATGCAGAGTGGGTTGCGTCCTTGTTGTCATTCCCGAAGATTCTCTCTTGAGTTGCAAGCGTTTTTTTTCTCTTGAGAGGTGTGCAGAGGAGAGCTTTCTCTTTTACCGGGGTATGAGTTGCGGGAAGAGTTTTGCTCCGTCGAAGGGTCGGTCTGTTTTAAAGATTCCGTAGATGGCGTGGAGTAGTTTGCGTGCGACGGCGATGAGGGCCTGCATTTTGGTTTTGTGGCGTTGCTGCAGTGCAAGGTAGAAGGCTTTGAGATAGGGGTCGAAGCGTACTCCGACCAGGGCCGGCATAAACAGCGCCCGTCGCAGGTGGCGGTTGCCTTTGCGGCTGATCCTCGAGCGGCGATGGACCGAGCTTCCGGAGACGTGATGGGCCGGGTCGAGGCCGCTGAGCGCGACCCACTGGCGCACCGTCATCTCCGGATCGAGGCCGGCCAGCTCGCCCAGCAGTTGCACCGCGCTGGTTTCGCCGATGCCGGGGATGCCGGTCAGTTGTTCGAACTTGCGCGCCAGCTCCGTGTCCTGCCGGGTCAGCGCCACGGCCTGGCGGCGCAGCCGGAGGATGCGTTTGGTCAACGTGTTCAAGGACCGTTTCAAGTCCTCGCGCACACAGCGGGGGGTGGTGGACGAACCGTTCGCCGCATGACTGCGATTGCGCAGCCGCGCATGATCTTCGCTCAGCGCGGCCAGATGGCGGCTCAGCGCGCGCAGTTCGATCGCAGCGCCGGACGGCCTGCGCCAGGCTACGAACTTCATCCTCCGGCTGTACTCCGCCAGCGCCACAGCATCGGCCGCGTCCGTCTTCGACCGGCCCAGCGTCTGCGCGAACTGATGCATGAGCCTCGGGTTCAACACCGCAACCTCCACCCCCGCCGCCTCATCCAGCGCCAGCGCCAGGTCCAGCGAGTAGATGCCGGTCGCTTCCAACGAGACCCGCACGCGGCCGCCCCGCCCCAGCAACCACGCGATCAGTTGCCGGCGCCCCGCGGCCGTGTTGGCGAACTCGCGCTCATCGAAGCCCGTCCTGTCTTGCCGTTCCACCGCCGCGGCCAACGTCGCCGCACTCACATCGATACCCGCGGGCACGATGCAGGACATCACCTCTACCGTCGACCTCTTGCTCATCACTCGCTCCAGCGTTAGGCTGGTCTCGGCTCGCCGTCCCGCGGTCCGTTCAGCCGGACCTTGCTCTTTCCGCCAACCTTGAACATGCAGGCTCAAAAGGCCTCCGATTCTCCACGGCGTCAAAAAGAGAGGGACGGGGGCCAAATCTTCGGGACAGGCTCGAACCATCCGGCCTCGGGAATCTTCAGCCTCTCCGCCGAAACGTAACCCATCGTCACGCTTCAAAACGAAAGATACAAGGGAATCCGCGTTGCCCTTCGCCGCCCATTCTGACGCGTAGCGTCAGAATCTCTGTATTTGCCTCTGCCACCGATGCCGTCATCCTGAGCGAAGCCGCGCGGAAGCGCGGCGCAGTCGAATAACCCCCGCATTCGCCTTGGCTCGTCATTCTAAGCCGCGGGCTCACAATCTCCGTATTTTGCTTTTGCTTCTGAGATAGGCCCGGACTCGATAGCCCAAGGCTTTAGCCTTGCGGGCCTCACCGAGCATTACCGGCCACAGAGAAACCAGGGGCTTCTAGCCCCTGACTGATAAAATAGACATATGCCTCAGCGTTCAGCC
>JAICYR010000216.1 GCA_025934135.1 Acidobacteriaceae bacterium
ATGCGCCGCCGAGCGTGCCGAGCGCGTCGGAGACGATGGTGAGGAAGAAGAGCATGACGACCGTCGCGACAATGCGCGGCATCACCAGCTTCTTGAGCGGGTCGGTGCCGAGCGCGCGCATGGCGTCGATTTGCTCCGTGACCATCATGGAGCCGAGTTCGCTGGCCATGCCGGAGGCGTTGCGTCCGGAGACCATGAGACTGGTGAGGACGGGGCCGAGTTCCTTGACCATGGCCAAGCTGACAAGCTGTCCGGTAACGGCGGTGGCCCCGAACTGCGCGAGGCTTGAGGCGGTGTTGAGGGCGAGGACGCCCCCGGTAAAGAATCCGGTAAGGATGACGATGGGCAGCGAGCCTACGCCGATCTTGTCCATCTGCGTGATGAGGTCGGCCCCGTAGAACGGGCGGCGGAAGAAATTGCCGACACCGCGCGCGGAGAGCAGCGCGTATCGCTGAACGGCGGAGACACCTTTTTTGGCGGAAGCGTCGAGCGCGGTCAATGGCATGGCTTAATCTGCATTTTAGATGCTAATTACGAATTAGGGGCTTCGATCAGAATGAATCAATCTGAACTTGATTGCGGAAAATGCTTGCTGAGGACGTGCCGTAGATTCCCCAAATTATCCCACCGGCTACAAAGGATATCTCGAACATCAGGGGCTGTTTAGGATTTCCATCACTCAGCGGGATTCGAGTAAGATACTCGATGCTATAAAGAATGGCGCAGGAAACTCCAATGAAACAGTCACGCCGGAGGCGCTATCACTTCACAGGAACTTCCACATCGTATATTCCTTCGATGACTATCGCCGCGTCGTACGATCCCTCGCGCGTAACGTGCATACCGGGCGGGGGCATAGAAGGGGGAGGAGGAGCATACGCTTGACCTGCAATCGTCGCGATAAACCGATCCTTCACCTTGCCGTCTTTCAATGTGTTCATTACAACCTTGTGGGCTTGAAGAAAAGAGTCTTTGTCCATGCGGAATCCTTTTGGTGGTTTCTTCAAAAACCAGACGTCAGGATAGTCGATTTTCACTCTGATTATTCCCGCCTTCAAGTCCGGGCACGTGCCGACCAAGTAATCCGGTACAGCCGAGTCCGGATCTGTGTCATCCATAGTGATAGTGCCGCGTACGTTAACGATGCGCCCGTCCCTGATTTGCTTTACGAGATCGCACAAGGTCACGGAATGCTCCCGAGGGGCAGCAGCGACCGGGACAGGGAGCGCCACGATCAGCGCTACAACCGAGCCGAAGATTTTCAGAAGCAATTCTTTCTCACCTCCTTGTCGAATGCGTACTTGTCAGCATTCTCTGCGGAGTTGGGGATGGCAAATCCTCCTGCATGCCGAATGTCGTTGAACGCGTGGCCTAACTCATGGAGAAGCGTCTCGGCATTTTCAGCCGGATTACCCTGCGACCAATAGCCCGGAGCTCGAATGATAAAAGCCCATTTTCCTACAGGCGCTCTCTTGCTGCCACATTTTTCTTTGTTCAGCAGACATTTTCAGCCCGAGTGAAGAAGTGGCTGGCGCAACAGCGAGAAAATGCCATATCCGAATGTAATTTCGAAAAGAATTCCCGTGGAATGATCCTCATTACCCTCTCCTAGAGCTTATTCCTTCACGCGCTTTTTGATTTCGATATTGAGGCGCTTGATTTTCTGGTTGAGGGTGGAGAGCGGGATGTGGAACTGCTCGGCGGCGTCGGTCTGGTTCCAGTTGCAGTGTTCGAGCTTGTCGATGATGATGCGGCGCTCGATGTCTTCCAGAATGTCAAAGAGCGAGGCGTTCGGGTTGTGTTCCAGCAGACTGGTGGAGTAATTGCGGCCGGTGAGATGGCTGGGCAGCAGATCGGAGCCGATGACTGGGCCGGAGGAAAGGACCACGCCGCGCTCGATGGCGTTCTCAAGCTCGCGAACATTGCCGGGCCAGTCGTAATCAATGAGCGCGCGCAGGGCGTCGGCGGCAAGCGTGCGCGGCGGCACGCTGTTTTCTTCGGCGTAATGCTTCAGGAAGTGCGTGGCGAGCATGGGGATGTCTTCGCGGCGGCTGCGCAGAGGCGGCAGGTCGATGGAGATTACGTTGAGGCGATAGAAAAGGTCCTCGCGGAAGCGGCCATCGCGGACGGCCTGGCGCAGATCAACATTGGTGGCGGCGATGATGCGGACATCGACCTGAATCTCCTGCACGCCGCCGAGTTGCATAAAGCGCCGATCCTGGAGGACACGCAGGATTTTGGCCTGGGTGTCCATGCCCATGTTGCCGATTTCGTCGAGGAAGAGCGTGCCTCCGTTGGCGACCTCGAAG
Organism: Acidobacteriaceae bacterium; assembly: GCA_025934135.1. Taxonomy (GTDB): domain Bacteria; phylum Acidobacteriota; class Terriglobia; order Terriglobales; family Acidobacteriaceae; genus Silvibacterium. The sequence continues at coordinate 2,310 of JAICYR010000216.1, forward strand.
AGTCCCTTCTTGGTGGCAATGGCCGAAGTGAAGGCCCCTTTGACGTGGCCAAAGAGCGTGGACTCGAGCAGGTCAGTCGGCATGGAGCCGGTGTTGACCGCAACAAAGGGCTTATCCTTGCGCGGCGAGTTGGAATGGAGCGCTTTGGCGATGAGTTCCTTGCCGGTGCCGCTTTCCCCCTGAATCAGAACGGTGGAGCGGCTGGGCGCGACCTGGGCCACCAGGTCGAAGATACGCAGCATGACTTCGCTCTTGCCGATGATGTTGGAGAAGTTGTAGCGCTGCTTCATGGCGCGCCGAAGCTGGATGTTCTCTTCTTCAGCGTGATAGAGGCCGATGGCGGAGCGGATATCGGCGAGAAGCTTTTCGTTGTCCCAGGGCTTCTGGACAAAGTTCTGCGCGCCGGAGCGGATGGCGTCCACAACGTTGTCGACCTTGCCGTAGGCCGTGATCATGATGACGGGCAGCGAGGGGTGGCGCTCGCGGATGAGCGGCAGGATTTCAAGGCCGCTCTTGCCGGGCAGAGCAAGATCGAGCAAAACCAAATCGTAAGAATTTTCTTCGATGCGCTCGAGGCCCTGCTCGCCGTTCACAGCGGTTTCGATCGCGTAGCCTTCGAGGCCCAGCAGCGTCTCCAGCGACTCGCGGATGGCGGTCTCGTCGTCGATGATGAGGATTCGCTGCGCGTTTCCGGATTGCGTTTGCGTCGCGGGCGTAGCGATGGCGGCCTCAGACATGCGCTGGTTTCCTTAGCATGGGGAACTCGAGGTAAAACGTTGTTCCGGAGCCTGTGCTGCTTTCGACGTGAATCTTGCCGGCGTGCTCCTGAATGATGCCGTAGGTGACGGCGAGACCCAGGCCGGTGCCACGCCGCTGTCCTTCGCGGGGCGCGGATTTGGTGGTGAAAAACGGATCGTAGATGCGCTGCAAATGCTCGGGCGCGATGCCGGATCCGGTGTCGGTAATGGCGACGCCGACGTGGCCGTTGACCTCGGTAGCGACGCGAAGCGTGCCGCCGCCGTTCATGGCGTCCTTAGCGTTGAGGAAGAGATTGAGGAAGACCTGCTGGAGCTTTCCGGCATTGCCGAGGATGGGCGGCAGATCGGGCAGCAGGGCGGTATCGAGCGTAACCTGCGAGGTTTTGAACTGGTGCTCAATCAGCGTCAGCGTGTCGCGAATGATGGCGTTCAGGTCCGTCTCGCGGAACTCGCCGCTGCCGGTGCGCGAGAAGTTCAGCAGGTTGTTGACGATCTCCGAGGCGCGGAAGGTCTGGCTGGTGATTTTTTCCAGCAGCGGCGAGAGGCGATCATCGCCACGCAACTGCTTTGTGAGCATCTGCGTGTAGGAGGAAATGACGGCGAGCGGAGTGTTGACCTCGTGCGCGACTCCGGCGGCAAGCAGGCCGATGGAGGAGAGCTTTTCCGCCTGGGAAAGCTGCGCTTCGAGCTCGGTGCGCGCCGTGATGTCGTCGATGAGAATGATGCGGCCCAGAGTCTTGAAATCGCGCGAGACGAGCGGCGCGACGGCGATGTTGACGGTGCGGGCCTCCCCGGCACGCGTCTCAAGCCGGAACTTATAAAGGTTGTGGACGCCGGCCTCGTTCTTGACACGTTCGTACTCGCTAATGAGCGCAGCGGGAAAGACAGCGGCCAGCGGCTGGCGGAGGGCCTCGGCCCGGGAGAGCGCGTACATGGCCTCCATCTGCGAGTTCCAGCTTTCGATGCGGTCTTCGAGATCGACGGCGAGAATGCCAACGTTGATCGACTCGACGATGTTCTCGTTGAACTCCTTAAGGCGCTCGTATTCCGCCATCTTTTCTTCGAGGCGCGCATAGAGCCGCGCGTTCTGGAGCGCGATACCGATGTAGCTGGCCAGCGATTCGAGCGATTCCACGTCTTCGCTGGAGAGAAAGTCGCCGTCGGCGGTGCGGCCCAGGCCGATGACGGCGATGGTGCGGTCCTGCACGCGACAAGGCAGAAAGTAGTTGAGGTCGAGCAGCGAGGCGGTGCGGCGCTCGGAGTCGGTAAGGTGAAGCGCCTGCTGCGGGTTCTCAAGAAAAATGTGAGGGCCGGCGCCGGGCTGGTCGAAGTTGAAGAAGCCGAGGTCGAGAACCGTCGCGCGATCGTAGACGGTCGGCGGCAGGCCGTGTCCGGCGGCAAAGCTGAAGCTGCCGGGATAGCTGGAGAGGAAGACGGCGACGCGCGTGACCAGCAGGGTGCGCGGCAGGCGATCCACAATGGAGTTGAGCAGGGCGCGCAGGTCGGTCTGGGAACTGAGGCCGCGTCCAAATTCGATGAGCGTCTGGCGGTAGTCGTAGCGCTTGCGGTCGAAGACGCGATCCACGCGGTCCTGGATCATGCGCTTGATGGGATCGAAAAGCTGCGCGGTAATGATGATGGCCGCGATCAGGCCCCAGGTCCCGGCGCTGGGCATGCGCTTGTAGACAAGCTCG
>JAICYR010000250.1 GCA_025934135.1 Acidobacteriaceae bacterium
AGGCCGCTGCCGCCGATGATTCCAATCTCCGCCTGTTGCAATATCGCGCTCCGCAAACTTGAGTTGGGGAAACCTCAGTATAAATGGAGGGCGGCGCGCATCATCCCGCAGCTTTGGAAGAAGTGGACCAAGCCGTCAGTGAGGCTTTGCGTTGGCTGCGCGCGCGCCGTCGCGCTGTTGTCTTCGTCGCCCTGCGCGCCCACCATCAGGAACTGGAGCTGGTGCGCCAGCGGCAGCGGGAAGCTTTCGCTCAGGAAAACGAAATTGTTCTGCGTGGAGATGAGGACCGGGCCCTCGCTGGTTTTGTAGACCCGCTCGTCTTCGTTAGAGGCGTTCTGCGCGTCAGGAGTGACGCCGGAGAACTGCTGGCCAAGCTCTCCCGCGTACATTTTGGCGAAGGCGGCAGCGGCCTCGGGCGTTCTCTACTGCGAGAGATAGACCAGCGAAATGGAGGCGGTGGAGTTCTTATCGGGCGCGGCCTTTTTCTGGACCACGTAATAGATGCCGCCCGCCCACTCATCGGTAAGTGCGTCGGAAACTTCCGGGCCGCCAAAAAGCTGGGTCAGCATCCGAACGTCCAACTCGCCCATCACGCCCACATCGTAAGGGTCGTAGTCGCGGTCCAGCAGTTCGTGAACGTCGGGCATTTTGATTACCGGGACCTTGATCTTCTGCTCATAGGCTTCGGGGTTCATGATCTCAAAGCTGGTGGCCGGAGGACGGTCGAGCACGCCGGCAAAGGCGGCGTCAGCGCCCTTGTTCTGGAGGACATCCACCTCAAACTTGAGGCCGTCCGTATAGGGAAAGAGCAGCGACTGCTGCAGCACGAGCGGCGCGCGGGCCAGCACGGGCGAGTCAGCCATGGAAGACTGCGGTTCAGTCATTTTCTTTACAACGTTGGGATTGGAAAGAATGGTGCGCCCGGCGGGCTTAAGTTCGTAGTTGATGAGCACGGCCATGGCCTGGCCTTCGACGGCGGCCTCGCGCGCGGTGTCCTCCTCGTCGGCGGCGATGTGGCGGTTGTCGTCAACGACATTGTGGGAGAGGTCTTCCATGCTCTGGTCCTCCCATTTCTCAAGGCCCACACGCTGGTCCTGCAAGGCATGAGTAAGCTCATGGGCCAGCACCGGCTTTTGCGCATCGGGAGGAATCCAGTCCAGCAGGTTCACGGTCTTGGTTTTGGCGTCGTAGTAGCCGGCCACCTGCTCCTTGAGGAGGCTGACAAGGAAAGGCTGAAGGCGAAAATCCTGATCAAGCAGCCCGAATTTCTTCAGCACAAGCTCGGAGCGTTCGAGCCGCCGCGCGTCCTTGTCTTCCTTCATTTTGCTGTCGAGGTACTTCACCACTTGGTCGCGCGTGGTAAGGCGGCGCTTGACGGGATGTCTGATGGCCAGCTTCGAGTCGGTAGAGGCGAATTGCAGAATCGTGTCGACCGAGGCGAAAAGCTCCCTGGCCTGGGCCGGAGTGATGTGGGTATCGGTGCGGGGCTTGGCCTGCGGCTCCTGAGTTTGCGGCGGCTGGATCTGCTGCGGCGGCGTGGGCGCCTGAGCAAGCGCGAGCGAGCTGATGAGCGTTGCGGCGGCAAGGACGGCTGCGCGGCGGAGAGCGGGTATCCTCATTCGTTACCTTCCACTTGCGAGACTATAATTTTTTCTGAGGAGCTTTGCCATGAGCGCCGCACCCGAGGCCATTACCGAACCCCTGCTGGAAACACCTCTGGCGCAACAGCGCCCCGGACCTTCCGCGCCCGTTGCGTTTCGCGGCGCGCTGGCGAGCGGTGTTTTCTCCACATTGGATGCGGAACTAGGCGCCCTGACGACGGCGGCGGGCGTGTTTGACCTTGGCTACCTGACGAGCCTGCGTATTACCGGAGCGGACCGTGTCCGCTGGCTTAACGGCATGATCACCAACACGATCAAGGCGCTGCCGGAATGGCATTGGAACTATAGTTTTGTGCTGAACGCGCAGGGTCGCATTCAGGGCGACTGCAATGTCTTTTGCGCGCCGGACACGCTCTTTCTGGAGACCGACCGCGCCCAGATGCCGCGTCTTACGGCGCACCTGCGGCGCTACATCATTATGGATAAGGTGGAGCTTACGCCGGTGGACGGGCGGACGGTGATCGGCATCGCCGGGCCAAAGGCGGCGGAGCTTCTGGACGCGCTCGGGGCGGAAATTCCGGAGGAAGGCGCGTTCACGACCACCAGCGTGAACGGGACCGAAGTGATTCTGGTTCACGCGCACAGCCCGCTGGTCCCGCGTTTTGAGCTGCTGGTGGAGTCGGATTTGCTGGGCCGGTTGTGGGGTGCGCTGGAGACAGCCGGGGCCACGCCATGCGGCGTTTCGGCGATGGAAGCGCTGCGGGTTTTGGAAGGGACTCCGCTCTATGGGGTTGATATTCAGGAGAAGCATCTGGTGCAGGAGACCGGCCAGGCTCGCGCGCTGAACTTTGTTAAGGGCTGCTACCAGGGGCAGGAGATTGTGGAGCGCGTGCGGTCGCGTGGCAACGTGCATCGCGCACTGCGGCAGTTCGTGGTGGAAAATGCTCCGGATGCGCTGGAGCCGGGGCGGGGAATTGAAGTCAACGCCGAGGGGGCGGAGCGGAACCCCGTGGGCGAGCTGACCAGCCTGGCGCATTTTTCGCTACCCGCGTTCACGGGTGCGCTGGCGCTGGGAATCATTCGCTCAGAAGCCATCGAGCAGTCCCTTCCGCTCCGGCACAGCGGCGGCGCGGTCAGGCTTCTGGATGGGCCTCCGGCGCTGCAATGAACCGGTAAGGGCCAAACAAGAATCAAATTAAGAATCTAAGGAAGACGCATGTCAGAGAAACCACCTGTATTTACTGTGACCGACCGCCGCAAGTTCACCATGGAGGGCGAGTTGCGCGACGAGGCGGCGGCCACGCAGGAAGAATCGGCGAAACCGAAGCCTGAAGCCGCAAAGCCGGAATCGACAACAGATGCCGCGACGGAGGCCGCGAAGGGCCCGCGGCTGGTGACAATGCCGACTCCGGCCGCCCCCGCCGAGCCGACCCCGTTTCCCGCTCCGGAAGCGACGAAAGCCCCAGGAAAGGTTCCCGCCCCGCCCGCCGCAAAGACCGAAGATAAGCCTGAGGAGCAGCCAGTTCCGGAAGTGAGCGCGGAAGACGAGGCGGCGGCGCGGAGCGCGTATCAGCAGTCGTCTGACCATATTGAGACGCTGCTGCGGGCGGCGAACCCGGCGGCAGGCGCACCGCAGGCCGTGACCATCGAGCACGTCATCCAGTCCATTTATCTCTCGGCCATTGTCGCGCTGGGCGCGGCAACCGAGCCGGGGCAGAAGCCGCAGATTGACCTGCTGGGCGCGCGGCAGAGCATCGACATGCTGGGCGTTCTGGAGGAAAAGACCAAAGGCAATCTCTCCGAAAAAGAACAGCGGCTGTTACAGAACGCGCTCTTCGAGGTGCGGATGCTCTTCCTCGAAGTGACGAACGCCATCGCGCAGCAGGCGCAGCGGCCTCCCCAGGGGAAGAAATAGCCGCCGCGCATGAAGGGAGAAGTCCTCATCCTCGGCAGCGGCACGTCCATGGGCGTGCCCACGCTGGGC
>JAICYR010000163.1 GCA_025934135.1 Acidobacteriaceae bacterium
CTGACGCCGTCCACACTCCTGGTGAGCGCGACCAAGGGACTGGAGCAGGGAAGCTTGTTGCGGATGTCGGAAGTGATCGGCCAAGTTGTCCGGACGTCTCGCATCGCGGTGCTCTCCGGGCCGACTTTCGCCCGCGAGGTAGCTGCGGGGAATCCCACGGCCGTGGCAGTGGCTTCCACAACACCCGAGGTAGCCCGGTGCGTCCAGGAAGCATTCTCGGGACCCACCTTCCGTCTTTACACAAACGCCGACCCCATTGGGGTCGAGGTAGGAGCCGCGCTCAAGAACGTCATCGCCATCGGGGCAGGGATTTGTGAGGGACTAGGGATGGGGCACAATCCTACAGCGGCCCTGATAACGCGGGGCTTAGCCGAGATCACGCGGCTGGCGACGGCCATGGGTGGCCAGGCGAAGACCCTGGCGGGCTTGGCTGGACTGGGCGATCTGGTTTTAACCTGTACTGGAGGGTTATCCCGTAACCGATACGTCGGCAAGGAGTTGGGCTGCGGCCGGCCCCTAGACGAGATTCTGGGGTCCATGCGCATGGTCGCGGAGGGTGTAGAGACCTGTGCTTCGGCGGTGGCCTTGGGCGAGAAATTTGGTGTGGATCTGCCGATTATTCAACAGATGCACGCCGTGACGAGCGGAGGAAAGCCCCCTCGCGACGCAGTCCGTGATTTGATGGAGCGCACACTTAAAGGCGAGTAGCACCATCCGTGTCGAAACCTACGCAACCTTCTCCCGAGACTCGGGTTAACGAGAATATGGAGGCTATTGTCGCTCTGGAACGAGACGCTCAGTTGATGCTGAATGTCCGCGAAGGGGATGATACCAGCTTCGGATTTTTACTCGAACGGCACAGGGGGCCTGTGGTGCACTTCCTGTACCGGATGGTGCAGAATCAGGCGGTATCAGAGGAGCTGGCTCAAGAGGTTTTCCTGCGGGTTTACCGGAGCCGGGAGACGTACGAACCGACCGCGAAGTTTACAACTTGGCTGTTCCGCATCGCCACGCATGTGGCTCTGAATTCGATACGTGATCGCAAAAAAGAAAAAGGCCACGAGAGCCTGGATGAGAGTAGTGACGAGATGCTCGGCGGGTTGGAACGCCAGGTGGCGGACCGGCAACTAACGATCGAGCAAGAGATGGTCCGTGATGTCAAGCTACGCGAGGTGAGGCAGGCGATTGAAGCCCTGCCCGCCAAGCAGCGCGCCGCCGTACTGATGCACAAGTACGAAGGCCTGGATTATGCGCAGATCGCCAAAGTGTTGAGCTGTTCTGAATCCGCGATCAAGTCGCTGCTGTTCCGGGCCTACGAGACGCTGCGCGACCGGCTGGCACACATGGCTTAAAGAACTAGCTGAACTTTTTGAGGGAACCTATGATTTGCCTGAGTAAGAACGAACAGGGCGCCGAGCTTCTGGCCGGTTACCTGTCGAGGACGCTGGACGCGCCGCGCATGGCCGAACTCGGCCGCCATATTCAGGAGTGTGCGGATTGCCGAGGCTTGGCGAGCGTGTGGGAACGCCTGAATAAATTCGCCGTTCCCGAGGTTTCGCCGGGATTCGACGCGCGGTTGTACGCGCGGATCGCCAGTGAGGATGCGCGGGTTTCCTGGTTGTCATGGCGGCGCTGGTTGTGGCGTCCGATTGCGCCGTTGGCCGCGGCTGCCGCCGTGGTCGCGCTGGTGCTGGGTTTCCTGCATGTTCCCGGAACTCCCCATTCGGCCAAGCAGGCGAGTAAAGTAGAGATCGAACAAGTGGCGCAGGCCGTGGACGATCTGGATTTGCTGACTCCCATCGACAGGTAGACCATGCGGGTTGTATTCACTTTCGCCGCGGCCGTACTCTTAGCCGTGTCGCCCGTGGGCGCTCAGGATAATATCCTGCGCCAGAAGGCGATCCCGCAGCAGAAGGCCAAGCAACAGAAACAACAGCAATTGAAGATGGTGCCGCTGCCCGCGCCCGCTGTGGAGCGATTCCTGCAAATGTCGCCGGATGACCGCGAACGCGCGCTATCGCAGCTAGCTCCGGAACGTCGCCAGCAGGTGGAACAACAACTCAACCGGCTGCAGCAGCTTTCTCCAGATCAGGCGCAGCGGCTCCAGGATGTGTATCCAGCCTTTATGAATCTTCGTCCCGTCCGACGTCAGGCCGTGCGTGCCGAGATCAAGGAGCTGCGTCAGATGAGGCCAGTGGAACGGAAGGACCGCCTGAATAGCGACGCAGGCAGTTTCTCTCCGGAAGAGATGAGTATTCTGCGCCAAGTCACGGGCGTCCCGGAATAGCTACTTGGTTTTTTTCAGTTCTTCTACCAGAGCGGGAACGACTTCGAACAGGTCTCCTACGATTCCGTAGTGCGCCACTTCGAAAATGGGAGCATCCGGATCTTTATTGATCGCGACGATGGTCTTCGCCCCCTTCATTCCCACCAGGTGCTGGATCGCTCCGGAGATTCCTACCGCGATGTACACCTTCGGCGACACGGTTTGGCCTGAGCTGCCGACCTGACGGTCCATCGGCAGCCAGCCAGCGTCGCAAATCGGGCGTGAGGCAGCGAGTTCCGCACCGAGCGCCTGGGCCAGCGCTTCGACCACGGGAATGTTTTCCTTCTCTTTAATCCCGCGGCCAACGGAGACGATGATGTCGGCGGCGGTCAAGTCGACCGCCCGGGCTGCTTCTCTAAATGGCGGCTCCGCCACTTGGCGCGACGTCACGGAAGCGGGAGAGAATTTCTCTACCTGCGGCGAACCGTCTGCGCGCCAAGCTCCCGCCTGGATAGAGACGAAATGCGGCCCATCACCCACCAGGCGTACGTCGGCGTTGAATTTACCTTGGAACATTTGCCGGACGAAGACGGGCGGGTCTTTTTTTTCAAAACGCGCGGCGATGACGTCGCCAATCAGGGTGCGTCCAAATCTCGCCGCGAGCCTGGGCGCGTAATCGCGCGTCTGGTAGGTGTGCCCGAAGACCACCAACGTGGGATTCACCTTGCGGATCAGTTCTTCGACGGCCGAGGTGTAGGCGTCGGCGGTATAGGGGAGGTCGATCGAGTACGCTTTGACGTCTGATCCAAACTGCTGGGCGGCGGCTAGAACCTCGCTGGCCATGCGCTGCTCGACAATCGCGAGGACGCTCATAACACGCGTGCCTCGAAGCGCAATTTTTCTACTAACTTGGCGGCGGCGGTCCTAGGGTCGCCCTCGAAGATCTGCGCTTGCTTGTTCTTCTCCGGTGCATAAAGCTTTTCGATGACCGCCGAAGGTGGGGCAACTTCCGCCGCTCTATCCAAGCTGATGACCTTGATCTCCTTGGTCTTGGCTTTCTTGATGCCCATCAGCGTGGCATAGCGCAACTTGTTTAACCCGCTTTGAATCGTCAGCACGGCGGGCAACGGCATCTCGATGTGCTGGAACCAGCCGTCCTCTAACTCTCGTTTGACGCGGACCTTGCCGGGCTGGATTTCGACCTGCATGATGATGGTCGAACTCGGCAGCCCTAGCAGTTGGGCTAGCACCACGCCGGTTTGTCCGTAGCCAAGGTCGTCGGATTGGAGACCGGTGAGGATTAGATCGGGAGACTCGGGTCGCAGCGCTGTTGCTAGCAGGTTCGCTATTCCAAAGGTGTCAATACTGGACGACTCGATGTGGATTCCGCGATCTGCGCCCTTGGCCAGCGCCTCGCGAATGGTTTGCGACACTCGCGCCGGGCCGACGCTGATCACGATGACCTCGCCGCCATGTTTTTCCCGTAATTGCAGCGCCTCTTCAAGGGCGTAAGCGTCGGGCTCGTTGATCTCGAAGCTCAGAGTGTCTTCGTCGATCCAGGTTCCGGCAGCGTTCAGACGCAGAGGAGAATCGCGTAGAGGAACCTGCTTGATCGCTACGGCGATTTTCATTACAACCGCTTAAAAATCAGGCAGCCGTTGGTGCCGCCGAAGCCGAAGGAATTCGAGAGCGCGTAGTCAATCTTCATTGGGCGCGCATGATTCGGCACATAGTCCAGATCGCAATCCGGATCGGGACATTCGTAGTTGATAGTCGGCGGTGCGACCTGGTCGCGAATGGCCATGATAGTGATGCCGGCTTCCAAGCCGCCAGCGCCGCCCAGCAGGTGCCCGGTCATGGATTTGGTGGAACTGATGGCAACCTTATGCGCGTGCTCTCCGAACAAGCGCTTGAGCGCCGTGGTTTCGATGCGGTCGCCGACCGGCGTCGAGGTGCCGTGCGCGTTGACGTAGTCGATCTGATGCGGCTGCAGGCCGGCGTCCTTCAGTGCGTTGCGCATAACCCGGAATCCGCCATCTCCGTCTTCCGATGGCGAGGTGATGTGATACGCGTCCCCGCTCATTCCATAGCCCAGCATCTCGGCTAACATTGGCGCACCGCGCTGCATCGCGTGCTGGTACTCTTCGAGGATCAAAATGCCGGACCCTTCCCCGGCCACGAATCCGTCGCGGTCGCGATCCCAGGGGCGCGACGCGCGCTCCGGCTCGTCATTGCGATGCGACAGCGCGCGCATGGCGACAAATCCGCCGATGCTCATGGGAGTAATGGCGGCCTCCGTTCCGCCGCAGATCATCACGTCGGCATCGCCGCGCTGGATCAGCCGGAAGGAATCGCCGATGGCGTGCGCACCACTGGTGCAAGCCGTCGCCGTGGCGGAATTGGGCCCCTTGGCTCCGGTGCGGATGGAGACGCAGCCGGAAGCCAGGTTGATGATGGTCGCGGGAATGAAAAATGGGGAAATGCGTCCGGGGCCTTTTTCGAGCAGGTTCTTGTGTTCCCGCTCGATTACCTCAAATCCGCCGATGCCGCTGCCGATATAGACGCCGGTGCGCTCGGCTTCATCGCCGGCCGGGACTTTGAACCCGGAGCTATGGAGCGCGAAATCCGATGCGGCGATGGCCAGGTGGATGAACCGCCCCATTTTCTTGATTTCTTTTTTCTCGATGTAGTTGGCGGGGTCGAATCCCTTAACTTCGCCCGCGATACGGCAACTGAAGCCGGTGGCGTCGAAGGCGGTGATGGGACCAATGCCGCTTTGGCCGCTCCGGATGGCTTGCCAGACCAGCTCAGTGCCGATTCCAACCGAAGTCAGCATTCCGACTCCGGTGACTACAACTCTGCGTTGCAAGAGGGCTCCGTGAACCTCGCCGTCCGGCTACTTCTTTTTGGACTCAATGTATGTGATCGCGTCTTTCACGGTCGCGATTTTTTCCGCATCCTCGTCGGGAATATCGAGGTCGAAAGCCTCCTCGAACGCCATCACCAACTCGACGATATCCAGCGAATCGGCGCCGAGGTCATCGACGAAACTGGCAGTGGGATCGACTTGCGCCTCATCCACGCCGAGCTGTTCGACGATGATCTGCTTGACCTTTTGCTCAACCGACATGCACCCTCCCTAAATCCCTTATCAAACTCATTGATTCTACCGGGTGAGCGCGGAGGGCGCAACTTTCGTCCGACGTGGCTCAAAGGAACTTGCTGAAACCAAGGCGTCCGGACACCCTCAGCCGAGGAGGCCGCCATGCCCGAGACCAGCGACTTCCCAGCCTGAAATCCGATAGCGCGCAAGCATCGGCGGCAACACGACATCGAGTATATTCGCCTTGGCCGAGCGGAAACAACCGGGCGCGGAGATGATGGGAATCTCGTTCTTGTAGGCCAGCAGAAACAGGTTTCCAGGCTCAACAGGCGCCAGGAAACGCTCCAGATGGCAACCAATGCGAGCCATGGCCCGGCCCACCACGTCGTCTGGGCCGGCGGGAGCGGAAGTGGACGCGACTAGGATTCCCGTGGGACGGGCGCGCAGCAGATGCTCCAGGGCGCGTGCAACCGAGCCTTCATCCTCGGTCGGCGAAAGTGCGAAGCTGGGGGCCACGCCGAAACGGTCCAGGCGCTGGCGCACCACCGGCTCGAAGAGCTGGCGGGCCCGTTCGCCGTCAAGCGGATCGGTGTAAAGCACGGCCACGGCGGCCGAACGGATAAAGCGGGCCTGCAAAATGGGTCCCCGTTCCCGCAGGATATTGATCACGGTTTCAAGTTGTGGCTGCGCCACGGCAAAGGGAGCGCTCTTGACGGTGGCGATGCGTTGTTCCGCGCGAGCATGGCTGAAATTCGGGCTGGTGGCGACTACGATGCTGGAGGTGCAATTGATCTGACGCAATAGCTCTTCGTCGACCAGCACGCAACAGTCTTCGGTGGCGAATAAATTGGCCCGTCCCCCTGCCGCCAGACGGATTTCCAGGCATCCACACCCCGTTTCCGCGGCGACCTGGGCCACGGCTTCGTCCTCGCCGATCTCGCCGTCTTCCAATTCAGTGACCCAGACCTGGCCCAGTCCTTCGGTTTCGAGCAACCGTATATCTTCGTCACTGAGAATATGACCTTTGGCCAGGAGCTTGCGGCCGCTTTGGCGGAAAATGGTACAGCAGAGAATCCGTCCCGCTGAGTCCCGGACGGCGACCGTCTGTGCCTTCAAAATGCACCTCCCGTTGGTTCTTTACCACTGGAACACCCCGGAACGGTGTAGCGCGCAGTAAAACGATCGCGCGGCGCCATTTTTGGTACGTGTACTACACTCTAGTGTATGTTCGGTGGGATAAATCTCAAAGGTAATCGTAAAGAAAACTGAAGCTCACTTAAAATCGGTTATCGCCAAAGTATAACTCGGATGCTTTTAAAGAGTCATGCGGGTTCCTATGGGTTCGCCGGATAGGAGCTTGCGGACGACGCCCGCGAGCGCCCCGGGCGCGATCATGACTTGTTGAACTCCTTTGTGAAGGGCATCGATCGCCGCTTCGAGCTTCGCTCGCATACCGCCGGTAGCCACACCTTCTTCTATCAGTACACTTGCGTAATCGCCGTTCAAAAGGGGACAAACGGATCCGTCTTTATCGCGAACGCCTTCTACATCGGTCAGAAAGAGAAGAGATTCGGCAGCGAAAGGCGCCGCGCAGGCCACGGCCATTTGATCCGCATTGACATTGTAAACATTCCCTCTGTCATCTCCCGCCACACACGCTATGACCGGAAGATAGGATGCTTCTGTCAAAAGATGTAGTAACCGGGGATCTGAACGAACGGGTCTGCCGACCTGTCCCAGATCCGGACTTAGCAATTCGGCATCGACCAAGCCTGCGTCTAATCCACTCAATCCCACGGGTCGAGCTCCCGCCGCGCGGAAGGCGGTCACGAGTTCCGCATTTACACTGCCGGCGAAGACTTTCAGTACTGCGTCGATTACTTCCGGCGTAGTCACGCGCAATCCGTTTATGAAACGGCTTTCGACGCCGCGCTCGGCGAGGAAACGGGTCATTTGCTTTCCGCCGCCGTGGACCACAACAATTCGATTGTCAGGCTCGGCTGCGGCCTCGGAAATTTCGCGCGCCAGGCGCTGGCGGGAATCGGGCACATCGAGCAGAGTGCCGCCCAGTTTGATCAGCAGTTTACGTGGCTTCACGTTAGAGGAGCCCGGCGGTTTCCGGATACCCCAGTGCGAGGTTCATGTTCTGGATGGCCTGTCCGGCCGCGCCCTTGACCAGATTGTCGATCGCCGAGATCACGACGGCACGTCGGGTTTTCTCGTCGTACTTGAAACCGATATCGCAGAAATTGGTATGCGCGACGGCCAGAAGGTCGGGAACCTGCCCCGGCGCGTATAAGCGGACAAATGGTTCAGGGGCGGGTTCGGATGCGTAGCGCCCGCGATAAATTGCGAGCAAATCGTCCGCGGAGGCGATTTTCTCGGATGC
>JAICYR010000156.1 GCA_025934135.1 Acidobacteriaceae bacterium
CTACCATGAACTGCACCTGCTGCTTCTCGGCAAGGCCGTATCCCGTTACAGTGGACTTGATCTTTAGCGGTGCGTACTCAGCCAGAGGCACGTTAGCCATCGCGGCCGTGAGTAGCGCGACTCCGCGCACCTGGCCGAGTTTGAGGGCGGACTTGGCATTCACGGAGTAAAAGACTTCTTCAATCGCGACCACGTCCGGCTGATGCGCCGCGATCAGCGCAGTCAATTCGGCGTAAAGCAAGGCCAGGCGCTGTGCGAGTGGCTCTTTTTTCGGAAGGCGGATTCCGCCCGCTCCAAGCGAAATGAGGCGGGGAAGACGAGCGCTGTCGTCACATTCAACGCAGCCGAAGCCGGTGATCTCGGTTCCGCAATCGATGCCGAAGACGCGCATGGGTGGAGTTTAGCGCGAGACGCCCTCGAGCGGCGAACTGGCTGTGGCGTAGAGCTTGCGCGGAACTCGTCCGGCCAGGTACGCTTCGCGTCCGGCCAGTATCGCGTGCTGCATAGCGTCGGCCATCAGGATGGGATTGCCGGCCTTGGCGATGGCCGTGTTCATCAACACACCGTCGGCGCCCATTTCCATGGCCAGCGCGGCGTCGGAAGCGGTGCCCACTCCGGCGTCCACAATGATGGGGACCTCAGTGATCATTTCCCGAAAGATTTGCAGAGTCGCCCGGTTCTGGATTCCAAGACCGCTGCCGATTGGCGCGGCCAGCGGCATGACGGCGGCCGCTCCGGCGTCGATTAGTCGATGAGCAAACACAATATCATCAGAGGTATAAGGGAGAACCGTAAACCCTTCCTTTACCAGAACCCGGGTGGCTTCGAGCGTCGCCTGAACGTCGGGATAGAGCGTCGCCTGATCGCCGATGACCTCCATTTTTACCCAATCTGAAAGCCCCACTTCGCGCCCCAGCCGCGCCGTGCGAATCGCCTCATCCGCCGTGTAACAGCCGGCGGTGTTGGGCAGCAGAAAATAGCGCTGAGGATCGATGAAATCCAGTAGCGACTCCTTCGAGCGGTCGAGGTTTACGCGCCGCACCGCGACCGTGACCATCTCCGCGCCGGACGCTTCAATGGCCGCTTGGGTTTCCGGCCCGTCCTTGTACTTGCCCGTGCCAACAATAAGCCGCGACTGAAAAGCCTTGCCTGCGATGACCAGAGGTTCCATGTGGTTATTGTAGTTCCGATTTTTGAAGAGGAGTTAGCTATAGCGCAGCCAGCGGAACATCTCCGGCAGGGTGGCGCGCTTGCCATACATTAAAATGCCCACGCGATAGAGCCGCGACGAGAGCCACAGCACGATGTAGATTGAGACCGCCAGCAGCGCCAGCGAAAGCGCGATCTGCCAAGCGGGCGGGAACTGTGCCGCAAACCGAAAGGCCATGGTAATGGGCGACGTGGGCGGAAACATCGAGATAAGGATCGACCAGATCGAGTTCGGATTGCCCATGATGTACACGAACATTCCGAAGCTCAGCCATACCGGAACGGCGGCCAATGGCGCGTACTGCTGCAACTCCTGCTCCGTGTCGCAGGTGGCGGCCAGCCCGGCGAAAAATGCGCTGTAGAGTCCGTATCCCAGCACAAAGTAGAGGCAGAGCAGGGCGATTTCTGTAACGGAAACTTGCGGCCTCGCATAACCTGAAAGCCAGGTTTCCACCAAAGCGGAACTCAGCGCGATGGCGCCGAAGATGATCCAAATCGCGATTTGAGTCAGCCCCACTGCGCCGATTCCGATCAGCTTCCCGGCCAGCATATCGGTGGACTTCACCGTCGCCAGCATCACCTCAAAAATGCGCGAGGTCTTCTCCTGAATCACCGACCGGCCCACGTTCATGCCATACATCACGACCGTGAACGTCAGCAGAAAAGCCATCACTTCGCCGAAAATCAGTGTGCTCAGCGCGCTCGATGGTGTCTCTTTCCCTTGGCGGTAGAGCATCGTCTTCACGTCCACTGTGCCCGTGAGCGGAGCCACCTCCGCCGCCGGAATGCCTTTCGCCACCAGCCGATGCTCCACCAGCGCGTGGTTCACCGCTTTCTGCAGCAGGTCGTTGGTGCTGAAGTCTCCCGCCGACCGCGAGACATACGTTACCTGCACCTTGGCGTCCGGCGAAGGAGTAAGCCACACAAAGCCATCGATCTCCTTGCGGTCCATCTCCGCGTGCAGCGTTTGGCGGTCGGCCTCATTCGCCGGAGCTAGCACGTCCACCGACATCTTTGCGTCTTTATCGGCGAGCAGTTGGTCGCGCACCCTCATCGCCAGGTCTTGATTTTGCGCAGCGACAACCACATGCTTGCCGGAGCCCCAACTGCCGGCAAAGACCATCACTGCCATAATGCCGATGAACACTGCGGGTAGCAGAACAGTCGTGATCTTGAAGGTCTTTCCGCGAATCTGCTCCATATATTCGCGCTGGGCGACAAGCCACACGTTACGCATCGATCTTCTCTCCCACCGTGCGAATAAAAATTTCTTCCAGCGACGGCTCCATCAACTCGAACCGATAGACCACGGCCTTCTCCATCGCGGCCCGCAGCAGGTCCTGCGCGTTGGCGTGCTCGTGCAACTCAATCTCCGCCTGCCCACCATAATTCTTAAAGCTCTTGACCGATGGATGATGCAGGAAACACGCCTCACCATCAAAGTTAATGACCACGTGGTCGCGCTCATACCGCGACTTCACCTCGCGCATTCCTCCCGAAAGCACCGCCCGCCCGCGATGAATCAGGCAAATGGTGTCGCACAGCTTCTCCACCTGATCCATGCGGTGCGTCGAGAATAGAATCGCCCGCCCCTTCTTCTTCAAATCCAGCAGCGTGTCCTGCAGCAGGGAGGCGTTCACCGGGTCAAGTCCCGAAAACGGCTCGTCCATAATCACCAGTTCCGGCTCATGAATCAGCGTCGCAATGAACTGGATCTTCTGCTGCATCCCCTTCGAAAGCTCTTCGGTCTTCTTCTGCACGGCGTCCAGAATCTGCAACCGCTCGCACCACTCGTGGGCGCGCTTGCCGGCCACTGCCGGATCAAGCCCGCGCAGCCTGCCAATGAAGACAAGCTGATCCATCACCTTCATCTTTTTGTAGAGGCCGCGCTCCTCAGGCAGATATCCCACCCGCTTCAGGCTCTCGCGCTCATACGGTTTGCCGAACAGCCTCACCGAGCCCGAGTCCGGCATCGTGATGCCGATCATCATGCGAATGCTCGACGTCTTGCCCGACCCGTTCGGCCCGAGCAAGCCAAACATGCTGCCGGGCTCGATCTGAAAGCTCAAGTCCTCGACGGCAACCTTGTTCTCGTAGGACTTGGAAATTCGGTCCAGCGCCACGACTGGGGGCATTTAGTTCTCTCCGGATGTCCCAGTTTATCAGCGGTGCTGGCGATCCGCACTTGGTACCATCACTCTGTGATTCAGCTCGACACTCCCGTGCAGTTCGTCAAGGGCATCGGCCCGCAGATCGCGAAAACCTTGGCCGAAAAGCGCATCGTCACGGTTGAGGACCTGCTGTTTCATCTCCCCTTTCGCTACGAGGATCGCCTGAACCCGCGCGAGTTGACGGACCTCAAGCCCGGCGAAATGGCCTCCGTTATCGCCGAAGTCCGCGGCTCCGCGCTCCTTCGCACCCGCTCCATGCCCATCTTTGAAATGACCGTGGGCCACGGCACTTCCTCGATGAAGTGCCTCTGGTTCCACGGAACCTATCTTGAAGGAAAATTCCGCTCCGGCCAGATGGTCGCGCTCTACGGCAAGGTTGAGCCTTCGCGCTCCACGCGCAACTTCAAAATGATCCAGCCGCAGTTTGAAATTCTGCCCGACAACCCCGACGACGAATCGCACCTGCTCGAAGTTGGCCGCATCACGCCTGTTTACGAATCGCTCAGCGGCAGCCGCCTCGCCTCGCGCTGGATCCGCCGCGTCATCTTCAACCTGCTCGAAGAACTGCGCGGGCACATTCCCGAAACCCTGCCCACAGCCATGCTCCACCGGCTCAACCTGCCCTGCCGCGAAGAAGCCCTGCGCACCGTCCACTTCCCGCTCGCCGGAGCTCCAATGACTCAGCTTCAGGCTTCCGGCACTCCCGCGCACCGGCGACTCATCTTCGAGGAGCTTTTCTACCTCGAATGTGGACTCGAACTGAAGCGCCGCCGTCTCCAGCAGCGGGCGGGGTTCGCTTTCGAGACCAACGACAGCGTCCGCGAAGCCATCCGCCAGGTCCTGCCCTTTCATCCCACCAAGGCCCAGAAAAACGCCCTCGGCGAAATCGTCTCCGACATGCGCAAACCTTCGCCCATGCGCCGCCTGCTGCAAGGCGACGTCGGCTCCGGCAAGACCATCGTCGCGCTCCAGGCCATGCTCGTCGCGATTCAAAATGGCTACCAGGCCGCGCTCATGGCCCCCACGGAAATCCTTGCCACGCAGCACTACCTCGCCGCGCGCAAGCTGCTGGAGCGCGCGTCGCGCCGCTACCGCATCACGCTGCTCACTGGCTCGCTTGACGACGCGGAAAAGAAGCTCGCCCGCCGCCGCATCTTCCACGCCGAAGCCGACCTCGTCATCGGCACCCACGCCCTCATCGAGGAGAAGGTCGAGTTCGGCAACCTCGGCCTCGTCGTGGTCGACGAGCAGCACCGCTTCGGAGTCCTCCAGCGCTTCCGCCTCATGAAGAAGCCGAACGCCTGTGAGCCGGATGTGCTGGTCATGACCGCCACGCCCATCCCGCGCACGCTGGCCCTCTCACTCTACGGAGACCTCGACCTCAGCGTGCTCGACGAACTGCCTCCCGGACGCAAGCCCGTCGACACGCGGCAGGTTTCCGACGAGCGCGCCGAAGACGTCTGGAAGCTGGTCCGCAATGAGGTCGCCAAGGGCCGACAGGCGTATGTCGTCTATCCCGTCATTGAAGGCGCGAAAGACGACCAGCCCGAACTGGACTTCGCCCCGCCCGAGCCGGAACCCGAACCGAAGCCGAAAAAATCCGCCAAGAAGAAGACCAAGACCCCGGCCCTCTTCGAGAAGCCCTCGATCAAGTCCGCCACGGAGATGTACGACTCGCTCCGCGCCACGCACCTCTCCGGCCTGCGGCTCGCCCTGCTGCATGGGCGCATGAGTTCCGACGACAAGGAAGTTACGATGCGCCGCTTCCAGCGCGGCGACATTGACGTCCTCATCGCCACCACCGTTATCGAGGTCGGCGTGGACGTGCCCAACGCCAGCCTCATGGTCGTCGAGCACGCCGAGCGCTTCGGCCTCGCGCAGCTTCACCAGCTTCGCGGACGCGTGGGACGCGGCGCGGCAAAGTCGTACTGCATCCTCATGACCAGCGGCCGTGTTTCTCCCTCAGCCGAGGAACGGTTGGCCGCGATGGTTCGCACGCAGAACGGATTCGAACTGGCCGAACTCGACCTCCAGATGCGCGGGCCGGGCGAATTTTTTGGAACCCGCCAGGCCGGGCTGCCGGATTTTCGCGTCGCCAACCTGCTCCGCGACCGCGCCCTGCTGGAGTTGGCCAAAACCGAATCCGCCCGCTTCATCGAAAACCCCGAAGGAACAGAAGACGAACGCACCCGCGTCCGCACCCGCCTGAAAGAAGCATGGCAACGGCGCTACGGTTTGCTGGAAGCGGGATGAGTACCGTCCACGCCACGATGTCATTCTGAGCGGAGCGAAGAATCTGTGGTTTCCTTCTTTACCATTGCCGTTTCACCTTTTACTCTTGTTCGTATCTCTTCATAGCTGGCTAAATCAAGGAAATAACTTCACCGCCTTCCGCGAAGGTGCCGTCAATTACTTATCGACCGCTAAAGCAAGGCAGACCCATCCTAATGTCAATTCCTGATTATCAGACGCTCATGCTTCCGCTTTTGAAAGCAGTTGCAGATGACGGAGAACACCGCGTGGCTGATGTAATGGAACATTTGGCTCAGGAATTCCAGCTAACGCAAGAAAAGCGTCTGCAACTGCTGCCAAGTGGTATGCAAGCGACTTTCGCTAACCGCATTGGGTGGGCGAAAAGCTATCTCGTTCAAGCCGGCCTACTGGAAAGCACGAAACGGGGATACTTCAAAATCACGCCTCGTGGTCATCAGGTTCTTAGTAACAATCCTTTGCGCGTTGATAATGATTACCTTCTGCAGTTCGATGATTTTGTATCGTTTCGGAACCGAGGCAAAACTTCTGAAGTCGTCTCCGGCTCAACAGGAGTAGAAACATCCGAACAGGACAAGACTCAGACTCCAGACGAACTCATCCGGACTACGGTTAAACAAATTGATGCAGCACTTGCAAAGGACATTCTTGACCGTACCATCTCAGCTTCTCCCGCTTTCTTTGAAGGACTCGTTGTCAAACTACTTTTGGCAATGGGATATGGCGGCTCGCGCGCAGATGCCGGCCAGATCGTTGGCAGACCGGGTGACCACGGGATCGACGGAATCATCGATCAGGATTCGCTCGGACTAGATCGCGTGTATATCCAAGCAAAAAGGTATGACAGAAATAACCAGGTCAGCGAACCGGAAATAAGGGCATTCAGTGGGAGTCTCGGCGTAGCTAAGGCTAATAAAGGAGTTTTCGTCACTACGTCGACCTTCAGCCAACCGGCTCGTGATTTCGCAGAGCGTCATCCATGTAAGATCGTGCTGATCGATGGAGAGAAATTGACGACATTGATGATTCGATTTAATGTTGGCACCCGAATAGAGGACACGCTGTATATAAAGCGTATCGATGAAGATTTTTTTATAAACGAGTAACCCGGCGCTCCAAGTCCCGTCGTGGGCTGATCCTGAATTCATCGATTACAACACCGCCCGAATCTCCACTCTCCTGGCCGCCGGCTCCACAATTCAGACTCGTCTGTGCCCCGGATTCGTCTCCTCACACGTCCGAAGCATCCCCGCCTGTTCCAACTTCACCACATCCCGATTCACTGATTTAAAGTCGCGTGCTTCAGCGCCGCCAGCGACGCGCCCTATTGACTAGGTAAACAAAATTGTTTACCATTTTCCGGTGAAGACTTCCGAGTTCCTGCGGTGGTTAAAAGACAGAGGAGCCACCTTCGATACAAGGAAGGGCAAAGGCTCGCACATAAGGATCACACTGAATGGCAAGCAGACCGTGGTCCCGTCCCATAGCAAAGACCTCAAGACCGGAACCGTGGAAGCCATTAAAAAGCAACTCGGAATCAAGGGAGAACGCTGATGCTTGAATATCCCGCAAGGCTGAAAGCCGCGAAGGAAGGCGGCTATGTCGTGACCTTCCGCGACATTCCGGAAGCGATTACGCAGGGGGAAAGCATTGAGGACGCCCTGAAGCACGCGCAGGATGCGCTTGAGTCCGCGATGGAATTTTATTTCGACGACCGGCGTGAGGTCCCCATGCCATCAGCCGCGAAACGTGGCGAGCGTCTTGTCGCTCTCCCGGTGAGCGAGTCCTTCAAAATCCTGCTGCTGAACGAAATGGTGCGGCAGAACGTGCGGCCGGCGGAACTGGCGAAAAGGATGCGAACCTCCAAGCAGGAGATCAACCGCCTCACCACGCTCCGGCACGCGACCAAGGTTGACCGTATCGCCGACGCCCTCGCCGCCCTCGGCAAGCGCCTGACCATAAATCTGAACGCCGCCTAACCCAGCCCGGGTGCCCACAAAATCTTTTCGCCGGAATGCATTTTATTTTTCGCAACTTGGTAAAATAGAAACAGGGAAACAGAATCCTGAAGGGGCCGCCAGCCAGCGGTCCCTTTTCATTTGCAAATAATTATGCGTTCTGCCGTTGGCCTGACATCAAGATTTCTTTGCAACTTATTGAAATAGGCTGACTTGCTCACAAGTAATTGAAACAGGCTGACTTGCTAGCGGTAATAGGATACAAGTCCAACAAAACAAAGGTGAGTGGGAGAAAATTGTGCGTGCAAGGAAACGGCCAACAGGTTCTAAGCCCGCTGGCCGTTTAGCTTAATCTGACTCGCCTTATTGCCGACTGCTAGTCGTAGTACTCCAGCCCGAGATGGGTGATGAGGTCTTCGCCTTGGATATGGCGAAGGGTGTTCTTCAGTTTCATAGATTGGATGAATAGGTCGTGCTCGGGGTAGAGGCCCGGCGCGCTCTGCGGAGACTTGAAGTAGAAGCTGAGCCACTCCTGAATGCCGATGTTCTTAAGTTCCGGAGTGCGCTGGGCGAGGTCGAGGAACAGCACCAGATCGAGGGCCAGCGGCGCTGCCAGAATGGAGTCGCGGCAGAGGAAGTCGACCTTGATCTGCATCGGGTAGCCGAGCCAACCGAAGATGTCGATGTTGTCCCAGCCTTCTTTGGCGTCGCCGCGGGGCTTGTAGTAGTTGATGCGGACGACGTGGTGCAGTTCCTTGTAGAGATCCGGATAGAGGTCTGGCTGTA
>JAICYR010000026.1 GCA_025934135.1 Acidobacteriaceae bacterium
GGCGTGGGCAAGGTGAAGTATTACGACCACACGATGCCGATGGCCCCGCGTTCGCTGCCGCTGCTTTTTCCGGAAGAGGAAATGGAAGAGCTTCCGGAAAATTTGCGCGAGATGCTGCGCGACCTTACGCATCATATTCCGCCGAACGATACAGCGGACAGCGGGCTGGCGTCGCAGCGGAGAGAACAGCTTGAGGAGATCCAGCCGCGGATTCGCCGGGCGCTGGCGAAGCCGGAAAACCAGGAGGCGATTGCGGCGGCACTGAAGAAACTGAATGGAACGGTGGGCGATCCGCGCAGCTTCGATCGACTGCACGCCGTTCTGGAGGAACAGCCGTACCGGCTGGCGTTCTGGCGCGTGTCGGCGGAGGAGATCAACTACCGACGGTTTTTCGATATCAACGATCTTGTCGGTCTGCGGATGGAAAACCCGGTGGTGTTCGCGGCGACGCACTGTTTAGTGCGCAGGATGCTGGCGGAGAAGCAGGTGACGGGGCTACGCGTGGACCATTGCGACGGAATGTTCAACCCACGGCAGTACCTGATCCGGCTGCAGATGCTGTACATCGCGAGCCAGTGCGGCGGCGCGAAGCCAAGCGGGCCGGTGGCCCCGAATGGAATCGAGCGTGAAATTCGCGAATCAATGCGGGGCCGGGACTGGAGCGGAGTGCGCGGGCCGCTGTATGTGGTGGTGGAGAAGATTCTGGAGCCGCGTGAGGCGCTGCCGCCGGAATGGCCGGTGCAGGGCACGTCGGGGTATGACTTTATCCATTTTGCGAACCAGGTTTTTATTCAGCGTGAGAACCGGAAGCGGTTCAACGATCTATACACCTCAGTGACGGGCCGGACGCGCGACCCCGAAGAGGTGATGTATCGCTGCAAATTGCAGGTGATGCAGAATGCGCTTTCGAGCGAAACATATGTGCTGACCAATCTGCTGAGCCAGCTTGGCTCGGCGGACCGCCGCGCGCGCGACTTTACGGACAACCTGCTGGACTCCGTGATTCGCGAGACGATTGCGTGCTTCCCCGTGTACCGGACCTATATTGATGATCGCGGGCGGTACACGGAGAGGGACCGCGCGTATATTCGCCAGGCGATTGCGCGCGCGAAGTATCGGAACCCTGATGTAGACGCCTCGGCATTTGATTTTCTTGAGAACGCGCTACTGCTGCACGGAAAGAGTGGCGAGGACATTGACCAGCGGGAACTTTATTTCGCGCTGAAGTTTCAGCAACTCACCGGGCCGGTGATGGCGAAGGGCGTTGAGGACACGGCGTTCTACCGGTACAACCGCTTCATTTCGTCGAACGAAGTGGGCAGCTCGATCCAGGCGTTTGGGATTCCGGTGGAGGCGTTCCATACGAGCAACCGCGAGCGGTTGGAGATTTCTCCCGATGCGATGCTGGCGACCTCGACGCACGATACCAAGCGCAGCGAGGATGTTCGGAACCGGCTGAATGTGATTTCAGAAATGTCGCTGCTGTGGCCGGCGTTTGTGCGCCGCGCGCAGCGGCTGAATGCGCGTTTTAAGCGCACGCTTGAGGATGGGCGCGTGGCTCCGGACGCGAACGAGGAGTATCTGATCTACCAGACCATTGCCGGCGCGTGGCCGTGGAAGATGGAGTCAGCCGAGGACCGGGGGCAGTTTGTGGAGCGCCTGCAGCAGTACATGACCAAGGCGCTGAGCGAAGCCAAGATCAATTTGAGCTGGGTGAATCCGAATGAGAAGTACGTGGAGGCCGTACACGAATTTCTCGCGGCGATTCTGATGCCGGGCGTGGAAGGCGCGGAGCCGAAATTTGTGTCGGCCCTGCAACTGCTGCTGCCCGCACTAAAGGTTTTTGGAGCGGTGAATTCGCTGGCGCAGGTGGTGTTGAAGATAGCTTCGCCGGGAGTCCCGGATTTTTATCAGGGAAGTGAGATGTGGGATTTGAGCCTGGTGGACCCTGACAATCGGCGTCCCGTGGATTATGGCGTGCGCGCGGAAGCGCTCGACGCGATGCTCGGTAAGGCCAAAGCCGAAGGCGAGATGACGGTGTGCTGCGAGGCGCTGGCGTCACTGGACAATGGGCGCGTGAAGCTGTGGACCACGCATCGCGCGCTGGCGCTGCGGGCGGAGCTGCCGGAGGTCTTCCGGCGCGGAGACTATCTGCCGCTCGCCGCCGAGGGAGAACACGCGCACAACGTGATCGCGTTTCTGCGCCGCCATGCGGACCAGTGCTTGCTGGTCGCGGTTCCGCGCTTCGCATGCACGCTGATGAGGCAAAGGCCGGAGCTTCCGCTGGGAAAGGCATGGGGCCATACGGCGCTGGTTGCGGAAGAGTGCGCCAGAAAGCGGCTCGTGAATTCCTTCACAGGCGAAGAAATCGTTGTGCCGGAGAACGGACGCATTCCGCTGGCGCGGCTGTTCGCAGAGTTCCCGGTGGCGATGCTGCGGGGCCAGTAGTGGCGGGCAGATAAGGGCCGCCACCGTGCCACACTTCTATTTTGAACGGGGGGTCCGTTTCCCCCGACCCTTCAGTTATTTCTCAATGAAAGAGGTGCTTGTGGAACACTTCCGCAGCCCACGCCATATTCGCGCCGGCGCTGGCCACGCTGCCTAACATCATCGCTTCCGCAATTTCGAGATTGGTCGCGCCGAGTGCCTTCAAGGTTTCCAGATGGTGGTCCACGCAATGGGGGCACCTCTGCAGAGAGGTTGCCACTAACAGGATCAAAGCACGAGTTTTAGGGTCCAGCACCCCATGCTCACTGATTGTAGCGGCAAATTCGGAAAAGGCATTTCCACCTTCAGGCCAGGCTCTCTCCATCCATGCCGCTGCTTTCATCGGTCTTATGTTGTTTGTCATGGTACTTCCAGTCTAACTCTGAAGACTGCGGCGTATCGGACCAAGCAGGAACTCCAGTTCTTGGTGGTTGAGAGATCGGAGGACAGTCGTCGGGCGAAGCTTGAGCCGTTGATCCGCTTGCCCCCTGACTTGTCAAGATTCTGTCGCTATTCATCCGACTCCCGTAATTTCGAAATTACGCTGAAGTCTTCCAGCGTGGTGATGTCGCCCTTGATGTCCCCGTTGGTGGCCAGCTCGCGCAGAAGACGTCGCATAATTTTTCCTGAGCGGGTTTTGGGTAGCTGCTCGGTAAAGCGCAGATCGTCGGGTCGAGCGAGCGCACCAATTTCTTTGGCGACCCATGCGCGAAGCTCGTCTTTCAATTCCGCCGAGGGCTGGTTTCCGCCTTCCAGCGTGACGAACGCGGCGATTGCCTGGCCTTTCAGCTCGTCGGGACGGCCGACGACTGCGGCCTCGGCGACTTTGGGATGGGCGACGAGCGCCGATTCCACTTCCATGGTGCCGAGGCGGTGTCCGCTTACGTTAATCACGTCGTCGACGCGGCCCATGAGCCAGTAGTAGCCGTCCGCGTCACAGCGCGCGCCGTCTCCGGTGAAGTAGGTCCCCGGAATTTCCGACCAGTAGGTCTGTACATATCGCTCCGGGTCGCCATAAACGGTGCGGGCCATTGAAGGCCACGGCTTGCGACTGACCAGCAGGCCACCCTGTCCGGTGGGAACGGGAGTGCCGCGGCGCGTGACCACCTCGGGAACGATTCCGGGAAAGGGCCGCGTGGCCGAGCCCGGCTTGGCGGGAACCGCTCCCGGCAGCGGCGTAATCATGATCGATCCCGTCTCGGTCTGCCACCACGTATCCACAACGGGGCAGCGGCCCTTGCCCACCACGTCGCGGTACCACATCCACGCCTCGGGATTGATGGGCTCGCCCACCGTGCCCAACAGGCGCAGCGAGCTGAGGTCGTGCTTGGTTACATGCTCATTGCCAACTTTAATGAATGCCCGAATCGCAGTGGGGGCGGTGTAGAAGATGGTGACCTTGTGGTCCTCGATGATTTTCCAAAAGCGGTCCCACTCGGGGAAATTCGGCGCGCCCTCGTACATGAGCGTGGTCACGCCGTTTTGCAGGATTCCGTAGACGACGTAGGAGTGTCCCGTAACCCAGCCGATGTCCGCCGAGCACCAGTAGACGTCGTCGTCGCGCAGATCAAACGTCAGCTTGCTGGTGTAATAGGTCTGTACGGCGTAGCCGCCGGTGGTGTGGACGAGGCCCTTGGGCTTGCCGGTGGTGCCGGAGGTGTACAGGATGTAGAGCGGGTCCTCGGAATCCATTTCCTCGGCGGGGCAATCGGCAGAGGCCTTCGCCACCACGTCGTGCCACCAGTGGTCGCGGCCTTCTTTCATCTCAATCGCAGAGCCGGTGCGTTTGTAGACCACAACGCTCTTTACTGAAGGGCACTGCGCGAGGGCCTCGTCGACTGTGGCTTTCAGCTTCACTTCACCGCCGCGGCGGTAGGCGGTGTCCTGCGTAAGAACGGCCACGCATTGCGCATCATTCACGCGGTCCACGATGGCGTGCGCCGCGAACCCTCCAAAGATGACCGAATGCACGGCGCCGATGCGCGCGCACGCGAGCAGGGCAATGGCAAGCTCGGGAGTCATGCCCATGTAAATGGCAACGCGGTCGCCCTTCTTTACGCCGAGTGACTTGAGGGCATTCGCAAAGCGGCTAACCTCGGTCAGCAATTCGCCGTAGGAAATCCGCCGGACCTCGCCCGGCTCGCCCTCCCACAGAATCGCGGTTTTGTCCTGCTTGCCGGCCAGCACATGCCGATCCACGCAGTTGTAGCAAAGGTTGAACTTGCCGCCCACAAACCACTTTGCCCACGGGGCCTGCCAGTCCAGAACCTTGGTCCACGGCTTAAACCAGTGCAGCTCGCGCGCAATCTCCGCCCAGAAAGCTTCCGGATCAGCAACCGACCGGGCATAAAGCTCCTCATAGGCGGCCATGCTGCCCACACGCGCCTTCGCCGCAAACTCCGCGGGGGGAGGGAAGACGCGCTCCTCGCGAAGAGTGGAATCAAGGTTCGGATCAGAAGAAGTAGAAGCAGCCATGCGCGTCGTTCCCGCCTTCGGAAGAAAATTTCGGGGAATGAAAACCCACGCTCCACCTTAAAGGCTCAACGGAGTGACACGCAAGGATGCGGGCGTTCCCCTAGTGTTCAGTATTCCTTTGGTCTTCCGCCGAGGGCGGCACCCACGACTCCAGTTCGGTGACGGCGACGTATCCATAGGGGCCGCCTTTGTTGGTGAACATGACGCGGAATTTCGTAGTGGTGATCGGCGTGGGCAGCGTGACGCGATTGACCTGATCGATGGCCGGCTGGGCGGGCGTGTGCTGCTGGTTGGGAGCATCCTTCCAGGCGCCGCTGTCCCAGTATTGCAGCGTGTAGGACTTGGGCACGCCGAAGTTGCCGCCCGCGCCGTCCAGATAAATGCGAACGTCCTGAACCGGCGTTGGCTTGCCGAAATCCACTCCCAGCCAATCTTCGTGGTTGCCGGAGCCGAATGCCGTCCAGCGGCTGGCGGGGCGGTACTGGTCATAGAGAATCTGTCCATCAATGGCCTGGCGCGGACTGCCCTGCGGCCCGTTGTAGTCGGAGATGGCCATTGGGTAGCCGTGCCCGGTGAGGTTGGCAGCGGCGTTGATCCATGGATGGGCGATATTGGTGGCTAATTTTTCAGTGGAGGCCATGGTGACGGTGAGCTTCTCCAGCTTCGCGGTGTGCGCGATCAGCTTGCCGTCCTGAAAAATTTGCAGCCCGGCGCCGTGGTTGTAGTGCTTGCCGTCGCGGTCCCACAGCACCGTAATGTTGTGCCCGTGGTAGGGAATGTTTTCCAGGCAGAAATAGTCCCACGTCTTGGGGGCCAGCGGATTCACAACCAGCGTTCGCCCAAGTTCTGGCCGTAGACCGACCAAGCCCGTGATGACCAAATCGTTGAAGCTGGAATGGAAGTAGTGCTCGCTGTGGTCCACGGCGTCGTAAATCCAGCGGCCCGTGTCGGGGTCGGCGGCTTCGGCCACCCACGGGTGGCCGTCCTTAAATTGAGTGGCCGCATAGGTGTGCAGCAGCTTGTTGTAATCGGCCTCGGTGACGGCCGTCTGGTGCGGATCGGCGTTGAGTAGATTGGCCATTCCGGTGAGGGTCTGTGAGGTGGCGAAGGGCCAGCTTGGGCCGTCCCAATGGCAGCAGCCGCCGTCCCATCCGCGCGGATCCTCGGCCTGATACATGAACCAGTGGCTTCGGCGCTCAGTTGTGGTTGGGCCGTATTTGGCTGCGAAACCCTGCGGGTCAAACAACTGCTTCCACGCGGGCAACTGCGCCGCGCCGGGGATGTCCCAATACCAGGGGATGTAGCCGACCTGCTCGCGGGTGTCGAGCCGCTTGTGGGTAGGGTTGTCGGGCTTGAGCACGTCGTAGAAAAACTGCCGCTGCGGATCCCACAGCCATTTGATCATGTTCTTGCGGAGGGCCTCGGCCTTGTCCGCGAACTCCTTCGCGGTGGCGGTGTCTCCCGTAAGTTTGGCGACTTCGCTAATCGCCATGGCGTTGCCGTATTGGTAGGAGTTCAGCGTGGTGCGGTACGTCGGCACGCCGGAGAACGGCTTGCTGGATTCGTATCCGGCGGGTTCCCACTCCATTGCGTCGTCGGCGGGAATGGACCAGTAGAGGCCCATGTCCGCGTCGAAGTGCTTGTCCCAGCCGTGGTATTGGGTGATTAACTTCGGCAGCAGGTCTTCCGCGAACTTCACGTCACCGCTCACTTTGGCGCGCTGGAGGACGGCGTCATCGAGCCAGTCGGCGCTGAAGTGGTGCGCCCCGCGGATGCCCGATCCGGTGTACCAGAACTTTTCATAGTCGTTCATGTAGCCCTGGTCGCGCAGCCAGCGGTCTTCATAAATATGGTGTCCGGCGGCGTCGTTGAGGCTGTTGAAGATGTTTCCCCAGCCGACGGGCGGGATGAACTCGGTGCTGATATAGCCGTCCTTGCCGGTGTTGCGGAGGTTGCGCTTCACCACGCTCCAGCGGTAGTAGTAGACGGCCTGAATGTCCTTGTCCGGCACGTCGAGAAAGGGGATATTGGCCTTGTACCAGTCGAGCGCGGAGGGATACCAACTGGGATCGTTCAACTCGGCCCTGCGCAGCAGGCGGTTGTGGTTCAGAATTTGTGTGCCCGCGCCCACCTCGGGATAGAGCCGAGGCAGGTTTTGCGCGCTCGCCGACAGCACGAGGAAACCGGCTGTCAGAAACAAGGTCGCGGCGGCGATCCGCCATTTGGGGAGCAAGGTGGGCCGGTAGCGCATGAAGGGCGACTCCAATCGTTTT
The DNA here is from genome assembly GCA_025934135.1 of Acidobacteriaceae bacterium. Lineage (GTDB taxonomy): Bacteria > Acidobacteriota > Terriglobia > Terriglobales > Acidobacteriaceae > Silvibacterium. The sequence continues at coordinate 7,236 of JAICYR010000026.1, forward strand.
CGAGAAAACGCTTACCAGTATACGGCAGAGGCCGTACGGTGGTCGTTTGGTAAGCGCAATAATGATTGCAGGGCGAATGGAAATTACGGGACAAGACGTATTGTTGGTTGTTGACGTGCAGAACGACTTCTGCCCGGGTGGGGCGCTTGCGGTCACGGATGGAGATGCCGTCATTCCAGTAATTCAGCGGCTCGCCGTGCAGTTCGATCATGTTGTTCTGACTCAGGACTGGCACCCTCCGGGACATTGTTCCTTCCGGTCCGGAGGAGGGGTGTGGCCGGACCATTGCGTGCAGGGCACGCGCGGTGCGGACTTCCACGCGGCGCTTGAGTTGACCCGCGCGGAACTGATTTTGCGGAAGGGCTTCCGCAAGAACCTGGACTCGTACTCGGCGTTTTTCGAGAATGACCACACGACCCCGACCGGACTGGCGAGCTATTGCCGGGAACGCGGCTTTCGGCGCATCTTCCTCGCGGGGCTGGCGTACGATTTCTGCGTGGGCTTTTCGGCAGTGGACGCGCGAAGGGCGGGGTTCAATGCCATTGTGGTCCATGACGCCTGCCGCGCCATTGATGTGAACGGGTCGGTGCGGGAGATGGAGGCGGAGTTCGCGCGGCATGGAGTCATGCTGATGGAGAGCGGCGCAGCATAGTTGTTGGGGAAGAAGGAGGCTGTCCGGTGATGAAGATAAGTCTGACTCTCGCTGTAGTGGCCGCAATCCTGATTCCGCTGGGTCCGGCGCAGCGGAAGACGCCGGAAGATGTGGCCAAAGCGGTCAAAGCGGCTGCGGCGGCGAGGCAGAAAGACCACGAGACCGCGATCCGGATGAATGAGCTTGCCGGGCATATCCGCTCGCTCGACGACGCGCGACGGCTGGTGAATATGGTTGCGAAGGAGTTCTCGGACGATCTTCCTCCGGCGTGGGCGACGGCGGGCCTTCGCGGGCGCATCGCCGAGGCGGAATACCGGTCAGCAACAGACCCGGCGCAGCTCATTCCCGAGCAGCGAGTCGCCGACGCATGGAACCGCTACGTGGACGAGATTGGCGCGCCCAGAGACGCACTCGTCACCGCGGCTGAGATCCACAGCATGAGGGACACGGACTACACGACGGAGCGATTTGCCTGGACGCGCGTCGACAAGTCGATGTGGACGATGCCCAACTTCTACGCCCTGGGTCCGGACGGCAAAGTAGCCAATGGCTGCCGTGCGCTGGAGTCGATCCTGGTGGTGTGGCGCATGGCGAACTACTACGAGGACATTGGCGCCGCCCGCAACCGCATCAAGCTGGGAATTGTGGAATCAGACCTGTTCAGAAAGCAGGAGAAGAAGCACGCTTCAGGCTATGTCCGGACTGAAGTCAGAGCCTCGATTGTGCCGGAGAACCCCATCGAATCCGCGGAGCGGCGCTACGTCAGCGAACACGGCATGGCGGACTTCAGCCGGGTGGTCGTGGAGATGATTGGGAACCTGTTCCCGGACAAGGGCCGAAATTAAGCGGCAATTTCGGCCCTTGCTGTTTTTCAATAGAAAAAGGTGAAGTCGTAGGCCTTGATATTCGGCCGGTAGACGGCACGGAACGTCTTGGGATAACGGACGTGAGCGACCGGCTGAATGTGCTGCGGGACGGGCAGCGTGAACGAATGCTTCTGGAGCATGAGCGCGTTCGAGACCATAGGCTCGAAGAACTTCGGCTGCTGTCCGTAGTAGCCGACGACGAGGGAAGCCTTCCAGCCGCTTTTCAGAGTGGCATCGGCGACCGGGACGGCATGCATTCCCATCTCGGGAACGCACGCTCCGATCATCTTGCCCATGTGCGGAACGGTCAGGTCGGGCAGAACGTATCCGGCAGGCACCACGCTCGGCTTGGCCGTATCTTTGCAGTCGATGGTCTCGATCTTCTGCTGTGGAGCGAAGTAAAAGTGCAGATCGAAATGGGGGACCATAAAGGCGGCGGGCGGGTGGCCGTGCGCCTCCCACCAGATGCTGGCAAACGTGAAGCCCGTCTGCTGCCGCACGACAGGCGGAAAGGGAATGTCCAGGTCGGCGTGGCGCGGCATCACCATCGCGGGATTCGCCGGGGCGTTCTCAATCATGGCGACTGGCACCCTCAGCGTAATCTGGGTAATTTTCCCGTCCTTCATCTGATACGAAGTGCAGACATTGGCGTCGAATAGCGGGGCGCATGTGACTGTGGAGGGCTTTTTGACTTGCGCCTGCGTGGTGGCGGCAAAAGCGAGAATCGTGAGGAGCCCAAGCGCAGGAAAAAGTGTGTTCCAGACTCGCAATTTCATGTTCGTTTCCTTCAAGACCGAACTAATAGTTTGGGGGGGTGACGGGCCAAGTATATACCGCGCGCACAAGGAAAGGCGAAGAATGCGGCGCGTTGGCGGTAGAGTGACGGTATGAGGATTCTGGCTTTCATGCTCATCGCGTACACGGCGGTGATGCTGGTCATCCACGTGACTTCGTGGAAGCTTCTGCAAAAATGGGCTGTGCCGGGGGATTCATGGGCCAAGAGATGGTTTCCCTCGCAAGCGGCGCTCCGGGTAGAGGCGGTCTACTGGCTGCTGGCCCTGGCGATCTGGCCCTTCTGGCCGTCGACGGGCTGGAAAGCCGTGGTGGTGGTGTTCGCCGTTATCCATTTCGGCGCGTGGCTGGTGGGGGAACGGCAATCAATCCGCGAGGGTCCGCCGTCGGCTCTGCCCCGGAAAGCGCGTCGGTACATCGTTGTCTTCGACCTGATTGAAGCGGGGGCCCTGGCTGCGATTGCCTGGCTCGCGGTGATCAATCTGCTGCATGTGGGGTAGAGCATTCATCTGCAAAAAAGGGCCTTCGTCCCGGAGACAGTGGGACGAAGGCTTGCATCAAAAATCACCTTTTGGTCAGGGCCAACCGGCCTTATTGCACGGTGTAGCGCAGACTCTTTCCGGTGGGCGCCTGCTGCCCCATCGCTCAACGCCGCCCAGTCAAGTTGATGAGCAAATCTACTCGAAAGGAATGACCGTCGGTGTTCCCAACTCGTAGGTTTGTTCCGGAACAACGGAGAGATTAACCGTTATTGGCGTGTCCAGGGGGGCAGTAAGATCTCCGCTGACCACGAGCGCCTGCATCTGGGCCAGCGTTCTGACTAGATTATTGAACGGGCAGCCCGTCGGATTGGCCTGACATTTCGCAAAGGCCTGCGGGGTGAAGAGCAGGAGCTTGACGTAGTGCGGCACACTGAAATCGCCGCCGTTCGAAGGCACCCCGAGGAGGTGAACGTGTCCCTTCACCAGTGAGCAGGGCGTGCCGCCGTTCCACTGTTGGCACTGGGCATCGCTTCCCACTCCGTAATCGGGGTCCGGAAACGGAAGCACGTTTAAATGGTCGCAGTTGGTGGGCAGGCATTGCAGGCTGTCGTCAGGAATCATAGACTGGAGCGGGTAAACCACCACATACACCGGCGCCATCGAATTCACATTCGACTTCACCGGCATGGGCGCGCCCAGCGCCTGACGAACGAACACGGTGTTCCCCGTCGCGCTATCAAAGACGGGCCCAATCGTCGAGTTCCCCTGGAGAACTTCGCCGCTGAAAAGTTGGTCGGTTTGGGCGAAGGCTGAATTGGATAAAAGCATGACGGCGACTGCCAAAGACAGTGCCGCACAGAATGGGCGAAGATACGGAATTGATCTCATGTTGGATTGTTCTCCCGCCCACACCATGCCCGCCACGCTGTCGGCGTGTCCCGATGGAACCCGCATGAAACTGTGATTTTTCTCAAATCGGCTCCGTCCGGCATAATGGAGATCGGCCCCCGTACCCGAAACAGTGCAAGGAACTCCCAGTGATCTTCCTTTTTGATCGCTTTCAGGCCGACGACATTGCGTTTCGCCTCACGGCGGACGGCGTGCCCGTTTCGCTGGAGCCGAAGGCCCTCCGCCTGCTTCTGTACCTGATCCAGAACCGTGGCCGTCTCGTTCGCAAGCAGGAGATCCTCGATGCCGTGTGGGCCGACGCGGCCGTCACCGAAAGCGCCCTCACCCGCTCCATTGGCCTCCTCCGCAAAACGCTCGACGACGATTCCCGCGAGCCGCGATTCATTGAAACCGTTCCGACTGCCGGCTTCCGCTTCATCGCCCGTGTCGAAGTCGTCGTCTCGCCTGGGCCCACGACCGCTGCCACCACCACCCAAAACCCCTCGCCACCACTTGTCCCGAAACCAGCCCCACGGCGGCGGCATCTGCTCCGTCTGGCCATTATTGCTGCCGTCTGCCTGACGATCCTGACTGTCGCCGCCTGGCGTATCGCCGCCGCTTATTCCCGCCCGGCGCCCATCCGCTCGCTCGCCGTCCTTCCGCTGGACAACCTCTCCGGCGACCCGTCCCAGGAGTACTTTGCCGACGGCATGACCGACGAGCTCACTACTGAGATTGCCCGTATCCCAAATCTCCGCGTCGTCTCCTGCGCATCCGTCATGGCCCACAATGACCTCAGCCGTCCGATTCCGGAGATCGCCCGCCAGCTCAACGTCGATGCCATCGTCAAAGGCTCTGTAGTCCGCTCCGGCGATCGCATCCGGATCACGGCCCAGCTCATCGATGCCCGAAGCGACCGCTATCTATGGGCGCAGTCCTTTGAAGGCCCGGCCCGCGACGTCTTGTCCCTCCAGGACAGCGTTGCCCAGCAGATCGCCACCCAGGCGCGCCTTGTCCTCGCCGCTCCATCGCCGCACCCGCCCATCAACCCAGCGGCGCACGATGCCTACCTTCGCGGACGCTATTTTTTCAATAAGCAGGACATCCGCCACAGCCTGCAATCTTTTCAGCAGGCCATCGCCATCGATCCCACCTACGCCGCCGCCTATGCCGGGTACGCCTCCGCTCTCGATGCGGCCACCACCTTCGACATTGGCACGCCCGACCAACTCGTGCCCAGAGCGCTGGCCGCCGCTCAGCGCGCCAGTCAGCTCGATCCTCAGAGCGGCGAGGCCTACACCGAACTCGGCAGCATCCAGACCATCTACCTATGGGATTGGGCCGCGGCGGGACAGAACCTCACCCGCGGCATCGAACTCAATCCGAGCGACGCCATCGCTGAGTTCAAATACGCCACCTTCCTCGACGCCATGGACCGCCCCGGTGAGGCTGTCGCTCACATGCGGCGCGCCCTCACCCTTGACCCTCTCTCGTTTCTCATGAACCGCCGCCTTGGTGTTGTTCTTTATCTGGCCCGCGACTACGATGCCGCCGTAGTCCAGCTCAACCGCGCCGCCGAAATGGAACACGATCCAGGCACCGTTGACAATTACATGAGCCTCATCTACGAGAAGAAGGGCCAGCGTGACAAGGCCGTTGAATACGACCTTGCCGCGCTCCACTCCGTGTATTCGCGGATGGATGCGGCCGCTCTTCGCTCCACTTTCAAGCAGCGCGGCTGGCAGGCTTACTGGCTCGCCCGTTCCTCAGCCCTGCTCTCCACTCCGCGACAGCCTTGCACTCCGTACCAACTCGCCCTTGACGATCTCCGCACCGACCGCCTCGACAAGGCATTTGCCTCGTTCAACCGCGCACTGGACCAGCACTGCTACGCCATGGCGCTGCTCCGCGTGGACCCCCTGCTGGACCCGGTCCGTCGCGACCCTCGCTACGCCGCCCTCCTAACCCGGCTTCACCAATAGCCTGGGCTCGTCTCTCGCAGGCGGGAGCGAAGGAAGAGGAGGCACGCCAACTAACAGAGACATTCGCTCGATACTCAGGCTGCCTTGCATCGGCACCACTTCCCGGACCTGGCCGTAGATGCCGTCTCGCCAGAGCCTTAGCTGCTCTGGCGTCGAGCTTCGACTTTTTGCAAGGCGCCTTTGAAAAAATCCACTTCCAGCGTCTTCTCCGAAAGCACACGCTGCAACTCACGCACCTGCTTGCGAAGTTCACGGACCGGAGATGTAACCCTGGCGCTCAACTCACTGGCATGCTCGAGCTGCCGCTGCCACTGATACATATTGCTGCGGTCGATGCCCAGCTCTTTCGCCAGAGCTGACACGCTGGGACAATCCTTCATCCGCTCCACTGCCATCTGCCGGAACGACAAAGGGTATTTACCAACTCGTCTCTTTGCCACTCGCAGTTCCTTTCACCGCAATAGTTTGCAAAGAATAATGTCTCATGCTGCAAAGTGTTGCAAACGACACTGTCTGACTTAGGGGGGCAGTCCATTTCAACGCGACTTTCGAGGAGCAACTCGAACAGTGGATCGATAATGATGCGGTTGCTGGTAGCACAGGCTTCGGCCTAATCAATACTCCTCTGAGGTCGAACCGTACTTCTAGTCGTCGCGCACATCCAGGACCCTGCTGCGCACTCCAATTGTTGAGACCCAACCATGGCGCAGAGGTTATGATTGCTGCAGTTGAAAGCACCAATCCTTCCTTGCGCCTACTACTCGGTTCGGATGCAATCGCGCTCTGGGAAAAAAAGCAATCCGCGCTGACTAATGATCTTGGCCTGTGGCGTCGGACGGGAGAGCAAACTTCTTTTGATGGCCTAAACCCCGACCCGGTGGGGGGGATCGACATTTACGTAAGCGGACGATACGGATCGCGCTCATAACCGTACATTCGTGAACTGTTCGTCGTCCGACAAACTTCATCAATCAACCTATGCTTAATCGTGATGGAGCCGAGGTTGTGTAGGACTGCGAGACCGAAATGAACTTTACAGCAACGGAGATCATTGATTACACATGTCGAGCGTACAAGATCACTATGAAAGCTTCCTCGCAAAGCATTACATCTGGATGGCCGGCCTTCCCTTCGACGAAAAGGTGAAAGAGCAACGCGCTCTGATTGAGACAATTGTGAAGGAGTCTGGTGCCCCCGGGTTCTTTGGTCTGGCGCTGGACCTGGGAAGCGGGCCCGGTTTTCAGTCGATACCGTTGGCGCAGTTGGGATTCTCGCCCGTAATTGCTATTGATACATGTGCCGAGTTGCTCAAGGAATTGGCCGTTCGTTCGGATCCATACAACATAAAGACAATCGAAGCAGATTTGACCGACCTTCCCAAAATTCCCATTGAAGAAAAGGCAACGCTGGCTCTATGTATGGGCGACACCCTTACTCACCTGCCATCGAGGCAGCAAGTCCAGAAACTCTTCACAGACGTGCTCGACAAGCTTTCGAAAGATGGAATCTTCGTCATTACCTATCGCGACCTCACAAGTGAATTGATTGGGATAGAGCGCTTCATCCCAGTTCGGAGCGATGAAGAGAAGGTGATGATCTGCTTTCTTGAATTTGAAAATACCGAATCGGTGTTGGTCCATGCTCTTGGATTTCCTGCTTTTCCAACGTCTCGATGGGAGGACGGGTTTCGAAGCGTTCGACATTTAGTCGGGTATGAAGCGATTTGGTGGACCGCGGTGATCCTACTGATCGTGCACGTTCTCTATATAGAAAAGAGACCGCTCACCTCGCTCGGTTTCGTACGCAATACGCGGGCGGACTATCTGGTTGGCGCTTTGGGCGGCATTGCCATACTAGGCGGATTGGCGGCTATTGTTCTCATTCTCTTTCCTCTGCTCCACATTAACGAAGGGCCGCAGTTGAATCAGTTGACTCATGCTCCTATCTGGTGGAGGTTGATTTCCGTGATCCGAGCGGCAGTCGGCGAAGAGGTCCTATTCCGCGGTTACTCAATCAGCCGTCTCCGTGAGATTTCAGGTAGCGAGTCCTTTGCCGCCGTTCTATCGTGGGCAATCTTTACAGTTGAACATGTTGGAATCTGGGGTTGGGGACACTTGTTGATTGCAGGCTTTGGCGGCGCCGCATTAACCTTCCTGTTCGTTTGGAGAAGAAATCTATGGGTCTCGATCATCGCACATACGATCGTTGACGGCGTTGCTGTCTTGTCTTGATCGGGGGCCAAAAGGGACAATTCGAAGAAGGTGAGCAGTTTGGCTTTTAGATTTTCGACCTCATGGTATTCACAAATGCGCAACGGGACTCAGCTTGATTGCTTCAGGGGTGATCCAGGCTTACTCACGAAGACGCAGATACGTGCGCGGCTACCGATGAAAAGTAGCCTCACATACCGCGGTCTGGTTGCTTCAATGCCCTTGCGAGTCGAATGAGCCCGCGCCTTATCGCAAGCTCATCAAATCCCCCAAAGCCGAGGAGCAACGCCTTCGGGTCAGGACGCTTCAAGATACACCTATCAACAGCAAGAACTTCGATACCCTGGGCCAGGGCCAATTTTTCCGCCTGCCGTGAAGACATCCGATTCTTGAGGTAACCGATGGTATACAGACCTGCCCTGACGTTAGAGATCTCAAGAAAGCCATCCAGATGTTGCTGGGCTCCTTCCATCAGAATTGCGAGGCGCCCCGCATACAGATTCCGCATTCTCCGCAAATGACGCCCGAAATGCCCGTCGACGATGAAGTCGCAGAGCACCGCTTGGTCGAAGGATGAGTTTCGGAAATCGGTTCGGTAACGCAAACCCGCGAACAAATCTATCAACGGCTCAGGCAATACAACGTAGCCTACGCGTAAGGCCGGGAATAACGTCTTGCTGAACGATCCAATAAAGATCACGCTGGAGTGATTGTCGAGACTCTGCAGGGCAGGCAGTGGCGTTCCCTCAAACCTGTATTCGCTGTCGTAGTCATCTTCAATCACGAATGCGCCGGCGCGTTGAGCCCAGCGAAGAAGGGCCATCCGCCGCTCCAGCGACATGGTTACCCCAAGTGGGAATTGGTGGGCCGGCGTTACGTAGGCGCCCTTTGCATCCGGACAGATCTTAATTCCGGCGGACACGGACAGCCCTTCCGCATTCACTGGCACAGGAATCATCGTGGCGCCGACACTGTCGAATGCGATTCTGGCGCCGAAATATCCCGGATCCTCCATCCATATCGGATCGTTCCTTTTCAAGAGCAGCCGTGCCAACAGGTCGAGCGCCTGTTGTATTCCGGAAACGAGGACAATCTGCTCCGCAGTGCATCGCACCCCACGAGACGTTCGCAAATACTCGGCGATTGCATAGCGCAATGGCAGATATCCGCGCCGATCAGCCTCATTCTTTAACCACGATCTGAATTTGCGCGATCTGGCCGCGGCGATACGCCCCCACACTTCGGATGGAAATTCTTTGAGGTCTGGAACCCCGATCCGAAATGGGTGGATCCCGCCAACAAAGGCCAGGTCGACCCACGGTTGTGGCCGCTGTTTATAGGTCGAAATCAAGCGACGAACGTATGCGGGTGTCGAGATTGACTGCCGAGCTGGTTTAGGCGCCTCGACACGATTGGCCCAGGTGCCGAACCCGACACGCGAGGTGAGATACCCCTCAGATTGCAAACGCTCCAGTACGCTGACGACTGTACCCCGGGAGACTTCATACTGGCGGGCAAAATCTCTTGACGCTGGCAGTCTGGCGCCCGGCGCGAGTCGCCCATCGAGAATGGCAGAGCGCAGTTCTCCGTATAGCCAACTGGTCAGGGTCTGATGGCGTGACCGACTATTCAGAGTGAGCTCGAACGAGCTAACTGTTTTGGGCATCGCAAATGGTCCAATAGATTTTACGAAAATGGCTCTGTTCGATGTGCCACCGTGGCCATACTATCAGTTTGGAAGTCCAGAAACTCGGGTAGTGTCATTGGGCCCGGCCTTCTTGCTGGGCGACATATGGGAGATCGGCAGATGAAACTTGGAGTTTGGTTCTATGGCCTCGGCACTGCACTCGCCGGCATTGTGGATATCGTTTGGGGTACGCTCGATGCCTCACACCAGCCAATCCAATCGCTTGGGAAAAATCTTCCTGGTCAACACGTGCTCGCCTATGGTGTGGGCATCTGGCTGTTCGCAGCGGGCCTTGCGATACTTTGGCGGCGCAACGCCAGGTTCGGCTCTGCGGCATGCGCCAGCGCCTACTTGAGCTTTGTGGCACTTTGGCTTGTTCGGTACTATGCCGGAATTCACGCGCTTGGCTGGCGAATTGACGTCTTGGGAGGTGTTTCTTTCGGTCTTGCGCAACAATTGATGCTGGTCGCTCCGGCAGCAATCCTTTATGCCTCCTCCCTCTCGCCAGATTCTAGGTTGCATAAGAGAGCAACCATCGCCGGACGTTGGATGCTGGGACTGCCGCCGCTTGTCTTCGGATTAGACCACTTAATGGGGATTGGCGTCTTCGCACGCATCGTTCCACATTGGATGGGATTCGGCCATTTTTGGGCGGGGCTGGCCGGGCTCGCCTTCTTCTTGGCCGGCGTCGCAATCTGCTCAAGAATCATGGATATTCTTGCCGCCAGACTTCTTGCCTTGATGCTTTTGCTGTTTGAAGCTCTGGTGGAAATACCTCCTATTTTTGTCCGTTCGCACAATCAGGCAACTTGGGGAGCAGCCGTCTACAATCTTGCTGCGATCGGGGCATGCTGGATATTCGCCGAGTTTCTGGTAAGCAGCGCAGATCGAGGACTAACGGATCCCACGGGAAACGTTGCCAAATCACATTCCGATCAAGTTCTTGCGTGACTACGTTAGAGGCGCTCCTTAGTACGGCATGATGGCGCCTCCTGGCCTTTTCGCCGCGACGGCGGCCTATTATGGCCGTTTTCGCGCACCGTACGCGCAGGAGGCAATCGATTTCATTGTCAAGCGATACGATTTCTGCGGGAGGACGCGCGCACTGGATTTGGGATGCGGTCCGGGCACCATCTCAATCCCGATTTCCTACGCCTCTGCTGAAGTTATCGCTGTCGATCAAGGCCCAGACATGATCGCAGAGGGGCAGCGTAGGGCCGCATCGCAGGGGCGTCGGAATATCAAGTGGCTGCGGTCCAGGGCCGAGGACATTCAGCCGGAGTTAGCGCCGTTTCAGGCAACCACAATCGGGCAGGCCTTTCACTGGATGAACCGGGACGAGGTGCTCCGGAAACTTGCAACCCTCATAGCAGACGGAGGAGGAGTAGCGCTGGTGAACCCGGGCAAACGGCGACCCCAAGAGAGTTGGGAACCGGTGGCCAATGAGATCATCGCGAAATTCCTGGGCAGCGAACCCGCCATCCGAAATCCAACCCGCAAGAACCTGAACACGAGCCCGCGCTGGTCCGGTCAGAATGCTTCTCCAAATTCACAGCTCATGAGTTCGCGAGCACCATCACGCGGAACATAAACTCGATAATCGGATGTGTCTATTCAAATTCAAGTTCTGCCAGACCATGTTCGGCGACCATGCAGGGACCTTTGAGGCAGAACTAACTGCGGCGCTGCTCTGCTTAAATTCGGCCGGAATCTTTAGCGAACAAATCGAAACCGAAGTGATCATCGCGCCGTAGAGAGCCTACTAGGGTACAGCAGCCGACCGATCCGAAGAAGCACGTCACCACTCTCAAGACGGTCTGGACCAATGTTCGCGCGAACGCGGGCGTAAAGAGGCGCTGGCATGACAATCGCCACACCCTCATCACCGAACTTGCCGAGAGCGGAGCAGGCGACCAGACGATCATGGACATTGCCGGCCACGTCTCGAAGCAGATGCTCAAGCATTACAGCCACATTCGGATGGAAGCCAAGCGCAACGCGCTGGAGACGGTGGTGCAGAAACGGGCCACGGCAGCGACCGAAGAAAACGGGCACGAGCACGCGGAATCGTCCGTAATTACGCAGGTTTTTGAGGGGTGTACCCACAAAATTCACCACAATCGGGTGTTTTTGAAGGTCATGGGGGAGTGTATTGGATCGTAAGTATAAGAAAAGATTGGCTCCTCAGGTAGGACTCGAACCTACAACCCTTCGGTTAACAGCCGAATGCTCTGCCATTGAGCTACTGAGGAGTGTCGTGGCGGGAGGACAATAAGCTTGTCCTTTCTGTTTATATCAAACGCGGTTTCCGCGCGTCAAAGGCTTCCGCGTGCGGTCGTCAATAGAGCACAATCGCGACTTTATAGGTGGTGAAGCTGCCCTGCCGTCCTCCGGGACATGCCGCCACTGAGGCCCTCTTGTAGTCTCCGCGACGAATCTGCGCCGAGACCTGTCCGGGCAGTTGGCTCAGGTCTCCTATATCGAAACGGATGATGAGTTTCCCGCCCGGCGGATAGCCGCTGTTTCTGTCGCAAGCCTTTGCCGCCGCGCTCCGCGGCATGGTGGCACCGACGCCCTCATGGCGAAGGAGGCCCGCGACTTTGCGCTCCACCTGCGAGGGAGAGAGCGCTTCGTTCGCCTCGGCAAAGTCTTCCGTCACGTAAAGCGTGCTGCCGCGCTCCACCACGCCCACGCCAATGGCGTTCAGCGTCGGGTCGAGGATGTTTCTGCGATGCGGCGGGGAGTGCATCCACTCCTGCTCCACCTGCTCATCGCTGAAGCCGGTGGCGATGTTTTCCGCGATCGCCCGGAAGTGTACGCCCGCCCGTGCCGCGCGCTGGCCCACATTGCCTTCGCCGGCGTACTGGTGCGAGAGTTCGCCTTCCTCCGCCATGCGCTCGGCATGCGCCTGTGCGGCCACCGCCAGCGAGTCATTCCACTGTAGCGCGTCGAGACCGTGGGCCTCGCGGTCGCGGTTGGTCAACTCGGCAATGTGCCGCGCACGCGAAATGGTGTCTCGTTGCGCGTACGACCGTAGGCCAACTAAACAGCAAATAGCAATTGCCAGCGCTATCGATTTTCGCATCAGGCCCGCCTCAACCCATATACATGCCGCCGTTCACGTCGAGCACGTGTCCGGTAATGTAAGCGGCCTCTTCGGAAGCGAGAAAACGGACCGCGTTCGCAACGTCCTGCTCGGTCCCGGCGCGGCCCAGCGGAATGTACGCCGTCATGGCTGCGCGCTGTTTTTCATCGAGCACCGCCGTCATGGCCGTTTCGATGTATCCCGGAGCGACGGCGTTCGCAGTGATGCCGCGCGAGGCGAGCTCCCGCGCCAGAGACTTGGTAAAGCCGATCAGCCCGGCCTTGCTCGCGGCATAGTTCGCCTGGCCGGCCTGGCCGGTTTCGCCCACCACGCTGCTGATGTTGATGATGCGTCCCCAGCGCGCCTTGAGCATGGTACTGATCAGAGCCTGCGTCAGCAAAAAGGTTCCTGTCAGGTTCGTCGCCAGCACATCGTCCCAATCGGCGCGCTTCATCCGCAGCAGCAGCCCGTCTTTGGTGATGCCGGCGTTGTTCACCAGAATCTCGATGCTTCCAAGCTGCGCCAGGGCGGCCTTGGCGCCGGACTTAATGGAGTCCTCGCTGGCCATGTCGATGGCGAAGACCTCCGCCGCGCCGCCGCCCGAGCGGATTTCGGTGGCCACCTCGGCCAGCTTTGCTTCATTCCTCGCCGCCAGCGCGACCCGTGCCCCGGCCCTGGCGAACGCGAGCGCACAGGCGCGGCCGATTCCTTGAGATGCGCCCGTAATGAGCGCAGTCCTGCCTTGAAGTGACATAAGCGAAATTATAGGGTACCGGGGCCGGGGACCAGGGGCCAGAAAGGCGGCTGATTGCTCAGGAGCTTTTTCGTTCCTGAGCTATGGGCCCTAAGTACTGGGCCCGGTATTTGATGCGCTCTCCATTCAGCTCCGCCCCGAGCAGAATTGCCAGACCGGTCAGATAAAACCATGCCATTAGCCCGATCAGCGCACCCATTGATCCATAGGTTGCGTTGTAGCCTGACAGGTTCTCCAGGTAGAAGCTCAATATCCACGAACTCACAAACCATACGGCGATGGCCAGCACGGCCCCTGGCAATGTGGCAAGGAAGCTGTGCTTCGTGTTCGGTCCCAGATAATAGATGATCTCGAGCGCGGCCACGAAGGTCACGAATGTGATGACCAGCCGGACGATAGGCCACAGGTGCGCCAGTCCCAGGGGTACCGGCAATTGCAGGGTCTCGCGCAGGAAATGCAGAAAGTGCGGTCCCACGATGTAGGCGACTAGTGAGATCACCACCAGTGCGCCGCTGGTGATGGCCAGCAGCAGCGCGCGGAGACGTTCCTTCCACCACGTGCGGTCGGGCACGTCATAGGCAATATTCAGCGCTTCGATTAACGAGATAAAACCACCTGAGGCAGTCCACAGGTATCCCACAACGCCGAGCGACAGCAGCGTGGCCCGGTCCGGACGCAGAATCCCGATTACAATCTGTTCGACAAACTGCATGGCATACGGCGGGACAAGCATGGACATCATGTTCAGCATCTGCTGGAACAGGTTCGGTATGGGCAGAAACTTGAGGGCGGAGGAGAAGACGACCAGCAGCGGAATAAGCGACAGGAGGAAGAAAAACGCCATGGCCGCCGCGATGGTCCAGGCCCGCGTCCGGTACATTTCGTGGTACAGCACCACCGTGAGCGTCCGCGCTTCCTTCCACCATCCGCCCGGCTGCTCGTGTTCGCGCTGAGGCCCCTCCCGCCGCTGCTTCACCAGATGCAGGCCGCCAAGGGTGACGCGACGTAAGTTTTGTCCTCTCATGCTGTCATCTCAAGGGATGCCGGATTCAGGCGGGCGTGTTCCCCGGCCTGGGAATTGAATTAGGATGTTTGTTGAACCGGAGGAGCCTCCCATGGTCCATGCCAGGCGTCTTGCCCTTCTCTTGTCCTTCACCCTCGCGCTCTTCACCCCCTCGCTCTTTGCCGCCGTGCAGCCACGGCCTGTCACCTTCCCAAGCGGAAGCGAAACGGCCAGCGGCGTTCTCTATACGCCCTCCACGCCCGGACGCCATCCGGCCATCGTCGTAATCCATGAATGGTGGGGCCTGACACCATGGGTGAAGGAGCAGGCCGCCAATCTCGCCGCTCAGGGATACGTGGCGCTGGCCATTGATCTTTATCGCGGCAAGACAGCGAGCGACCCTGAAACAGCCCACGAGCTGATGCGCGGGCTTCCGCAGGACCGCGGAGTGCGCGACCTGTTATCCGCCGCCAACTACCTCAAGACCCTTAAATCGGTAGATCCCAACCGCCTGGGCGCTGTGGGCTGGTGCATGGGCGGCACCTATTCCGCATTGTTCGCCGTCAATGATCCCAACCTGAAGGCCGTGGCCATCAACTATGGAGCGCTGCCTACCGATTCGGCCGCTCTCAAGAAAGTCCATGCCGCAATCCTCGGCAACTTTGGCGCGCTCGATCACGGAATTACCCCCGACGACGTGCATAACTTCGCCTCCTCCATGAAGGCGCTGGGCAAGCCGGTGGACGTGAAAATCTATCCCGACGCCGGACACGCCTTCGAGAACCCTGATAACAAGGGAGGCTACCGCCCCGCCGACTCCAAAGACGCTCACGAGCGAATGCGCGTGTTCTTCCAAAAGCATCTCAAGTCCTGATGCGCAGGGGATAACCTCGTCGAATCTCCCGCTCATCCCATGGAGAGAGCGGGAGGCGCCCATGACAAATCAGCAGGTCCCCTTCGTGCAGCCGCGGCAAGCCGAGCAGCCGCAAGCGCAGCCATCACAACCAATCGACGAACGATTGCAGAAGCTGGTGGATAAAGCCTTCTATGCCGGCGGATCGGAAACCGCGCAGGATCTTCGCAATTTTCTGAACGGAACCTGGCTGGGAGATCCGCTGCACGCCGCCCTCACCGATGTGCCGCTCGGCTCCTGGACCGCCGCGATAGTTTTTGATCTCCTCGATTCGGTGCGCCATCGCCGCGATCTGGCGACAGCCGCCGATGCCTCCATTACCGTAGGATTGGCCGGTGCGCTGGCCGCCGCGCTCGCGGGCCTTGCGGACTGGTCGGATGTGGACCCGCCGGCACGGCGCGATGGAATGTTTCATGGCCTGCTGAACATCGGCGCAACCTCGCTTTTTGCGGCTTCGATGGTTTTTCGCGGCAAGCGCAAGCGTAATCAAGGACGCCTGTTCGCCGTGCTGGGATACTCTGTCGCGGTGATAGCGGCCAGGCTGGGCGGGCAACTGGTTTACAAGCATCGCGTGGGCGTGGATCGCACCAGCGGCCAGACCTTCCCTGAAGAATTTGTGGAAGTGATGGCGGAAGCGGCGTTGGAGAACGACAAGCCGACACGCGCCGATTACAACGGCGTGCCGATCTTGCTGGTCCGCCGGGGAGAGCGCATTTTCGCGCTGGCGGAAACCTGCTCGCACTTCAGCGGTCCGCTTTCAGAAGGCAAACTGGTTGGCGACAGCATCGTCTGTCCGTGGCATCAGTCACGGTTCGACCTCGCCGACGGCCACGTTATCAACGGCCCGGCGGTCCATCCCCAGCCCTGCCTCGAAACGCGAATACGGGACGGAAAAGTGGAGGTGCGGAAGGCCCGCAAGGAGACCCTGCCTCTGGATTGATGTGCGGGCCTGTATCCTGTGAAGACCATGAGTTCGAAGCCCGCACTTGATCCCATTGCCCTGACCCGCCGCCTGATCGACATTGACTCAACCACGTTTTTCGAGGGCGCGGTGGGCAGGGAACTGGCCGGGATTCTCACCGGGTGCGGCTTTGATGTTGAAACCATGCCTGTGGAGCAGACCCCGGAAATCAGCGGCGGAGGCGACCGCTTTAATGTCTACGCAGGCGCGGCTGGCGAGCGTCCCGACGTGGTGTTTTCCACGCACATGGATACAGTGCCGCCTTACTTCAAATCGTCTGAGGACAACGAATTTATTTATGGACGCGGCGCCTGCGACGCCAAGGGCATCATCGTCGCGCAGATTGCGGCGGCGGAGCGGCTGCGTTCCGAAGGCGTTCGCGTTGGGCTGCTGTTTGTCGTTGGCGAGGAGCGCGACTCGGCGGGGGCAAAGGAGGCAAATCGTCACCCGCGCGGAAGCCGCTTTCTCATCAACGGCGAGCCTACGGACAACCGTCTGGCGCTGGCCTCCAAAGGCACGCTGCGCGTTAAGCTCACGGCGAAAGGGAAGCTGGCGCACTCGGCGTATCCCGAGTTGGGCGAGAGCGCGATTCATAAGCTGCTGGAGGCGCTGGAGCGCGTGATGGCGCTGCCACTACCCGTGACGGAAGACGTGGGCCCCAGCACGCTCAACGTGGGGCTGATCGAAGGTGGGCGCGCCCCCAATGTGGTGGCCGATCACGCCGAGGCGCAGGTGATGATTCGGCTGGTTGGTCCGGCGGAGGAGACGCGCGCGGCTGTCTTAAAGGCTGTGGGCGGCTTGGCGGAAGTGGACTTCACGCTGGAGATTCCGTTTCAGCGACTGCGTGCGATCGACGGCCTTCCGACCATGATTGCCGCCTTCACGACTGATATTCCCTGGCTGACCGCGTGGGGCGAGCCTCTGCTCCTCGGACCGGGGTCGATTCACGTGGCGCACACGCGCGAGGAGCGGCTCTCAAAGCGGGAGTTGCTGGAAGCTGTGGAGTTGTATGTGAAGGTGGCGAAGGGGCTGTTTGCCAGCCAGTAACAGCAGATCCGAAAAAGCGTCCGGAACTTTTCCCATCACTGCGGCGTAGTGGTCTTCATGCGCGACACTTGGCGCGCATGGATCATTTTTCGGAGGCGAAACGATGGTGGCATTGGGAAGCCGGCTGAAGCAGGTATTTCGGCGGCTGGGACGCGCTCCGCTGTTTACGACGCTTACATTAATTACACTCGCTGTCGGCATTGGCGCGACCACGCTCATCTTCAGCGTGGTGAACGGAATTCTGCTGAAGCCCCTGCCGTATCCGCATCCGGAGCAGTTGATCGGGGTCTGGTATACGACGCCCAAGGTCAATATCAAAGACCTGAATATGTCGCCGTCTTTCTATTTCATTGCCAGAGAACAGAACAAAACGCTCGATGGCATTGGCGCCTACACAGGCGACTCGCTGAGCATTACAGGCACGGGCCAGCCGGAGCAGGTAACGGGACTCGACGTAACGCACGAGGTGCTTTCGATTCTGGGAGTGAGACCGGTGTTGGGGCGGTTCTTCACGCAGAAAGACGATACGCCGGACGCTCCCGAGACGGTGGTCCTGTCGTATGCATATTGGCAAAAGAAATTTGGTGGATCGCGCTCCGTAATTGGGCAGACCGTTACCGCTGACGGCAAGCCGCGCGAGATTATCGGCGTGCTGCCGAAGGATTTTCATTTTCTGAATTGGGATGACCGGGCCCTTTGGCTGCCGATGCGGTGGGATCGAAATAAGACAAAGCTGGGGAACTTCAGCTACGAGGGACTGGCGCGGATGAAGCCGGGTGTCACCATTCAACAGGTCAGCGCCGATTTGCAGCGGTTGATTCCGGTGGCCATCGATACTTTTCCAACTCCTGTGGGCTTCAGCAAAGACTTGTTTAAGGCCGCGCAATTCAGAACGAATCTGCGCCCGCTCAAGCACGATGTTGTTGGCGACGTGGGCAGCGTCCTGTGGGTACTGATGGGCTCGATCATTGGGGTGCTGCTGATTGCATGCGCCAACGTGGCCAATTTGCTGCTGGTGCGCGTGGAAGGTCGCAGGCAGGAGCTGGCGGTGCGCTCGGCGCTGGGCGCGGGCTGGCAGCGGATTGCCCGGGACCTGCTGCTTGAGAGCGTGGTGCTGGCCGTGCTGGGCGGAATACTCGGCCTGGGGCTGGCCTACGGGGGCTTGCAGGCGTTGCTGGCGCTGGCTCCGTCGGGCCTGCCGCGCATTCACGACATTGGAATCAACCTTCCGGTGCTGCTGTTCGCCCTGGGACTGGCCATCGTGGCGGGCTTGCTGATCGGGCTGATCCCGGTGGTGAAGTTCGCGGGCGGGCAGATAAACGCGGGCCTGCGCGAAGGCGGGCGCTCGCTCAGTCAGAGTCGCGAGCGGCATCGCGCGCGCAGCACGCTGGTGGTGGTGCAGGTGGGGCTGGCGCTGGTTTTGCTCATCTGCTCAGGACTCATGATCCGGACATTCCGCAAACTGGAAAAAGTGAATCCAGGATTCACCGGTCCGGCCTCGCTCCAGAGCTTCAGGATATTTATTCCCTCGACGCAGGTTCCCGATTCGCAGCCCGAGAAAGTGGTGCGCACCGAGCAGGCCATTATGGACAACCTGGCCGCGCTGCCGGGCGTGAAGTCGGACGGCATCACGACTGAGGTTCCAATGGACTATAACCGGTCCAACGACCTTATCTTTGCCCGCGACCGCACTTACCAAGCGGGCGAGATTCCTCCCATCCGGCGGTTTAAATACATCTCTCCCGGCCTGCTCAAGACCATGGGCACGCCGCTGATCGCGGGCCGCGACCTCACCTGGGACGACATCTACAACAAGCTGCCGGTGGCGCTTGTCTCGGAGAACTTCGCCAAAGAGTACTGGGGCAGCGTGCAAAACGTGCTGGGAAAGCAGATACGGTCGACTTCGACGGATGACTGGCGGCAAATTGTGGGAGTCGTCGCCAACGTTTACGACGATGGCGTGAGCGAGAAGCCGCCGACCTCGGTCTATTGGCCGCTGCTGGACGCGAATTTTGAAGGCGATAAGGTGAGAGTCAGCCGGTCTGTGTCGTACATGATTCGCACGCCGCAGGCCGGCTCGCAAGCGTTTATGAATGAGGTCCGGCAGGCGGTCTGGTCGGTGGACTCCAACATTCCTTTGGCCGACCCGAATACGCAGGACTTCTACTACACGCGGTCCATGGCGAGGACATCGTTCACGCTGGTCATGCTGGCCGTGGCGGCGGCCATGGCGCTGCTGCTGGGCATCGTAGGTATTTACGGAGTCATTTCCTATTCCGTAAGCCAGCGCACGCGCGAAATCGGAATCCGCATGGCTCTGGGCGCGCAGCGCGGCGCGATTGTGGGCATGTTTGTGCGCGGAGGGCTGCTGCTGGCGGCCATCGGAATCGCGTGCGGACTCATCGCCGCTTTCGCCGCCATGCGCCTGATGGCTTCGCTGCTGTTCGGAGTCAGTCCCGTTGATCCCGTGACCTACGCTGCCATCACGGCCATTGTCTTCGTTACGGCCTGGCTGGCCTGCTGGTTGCCTTCACGAAGGGCGGCGACAGTTGATCCGATGAATGCGCTTCGGGCGGAGTAGCGGGAAGTCGGGGATCGAATTCAAGAACCTTGATGTAGTCGAAAATTCCCAGGCTGCGCACGGTGTAATTTGGGGAAGCCTGCTTCGAGAGCCAGTCGAGAGTTGGGTAGGATGGTTGAAATGCGAGCGCCAGGAAGCGCTGGCGCTTCTTTGTTGCTTTGCTCAGGAACTGCGACCCGACCCGAATTGCTTCGCTGTTGAGGGCTCGGGGCAGGGGAACCACAGGCACGCTTAGCTTGTAATACGAGAGTGGGGCAAAAAATCTGCTTGTTTTTGCCGAGCCGAGCGGCATGGGAACATAGTCGGCTTCGGGAAAATCACTACACATCAGTACGGGGGCATTATCGGGGGCGGCATTCTTTTCGACGATTTCCAGGGCATATTTCCACGTGAATGAGTGCTCCCTGGCAGCGGGATTTGTAAAGTAAAGGTAAGCTGTGCACGCTACGAGCGCGATGCAGAACAGCAAACGCACCGGCCTGTTGAAATAACGTTCGATCAGCAAAGCCCAGCATAGGGCGATTCCGGGAATAGCGACCAGGCGGTGACGGGTGACAAACATGTGAATGGGGGTTGCCGCGCTTACTCCATAAAGAATGAGCAGCGGGATAAGCCCCAAAGATACGCAAACAACAACGCGCCAGCTTTCAAAGGAGTTATTTGAGACACGCTTCCGGGAAAATGCGGCAAGCAGCCCCGCAATCAGTAACGATCCGCAAAAAACGAAGGGCAGCAACGCCGGCAGCAGAGTCCACAAGAGGTCGCCTATATGCGGAGGCGCTTCATAGACGTGACTCCCGGCCGTGTGGAACAGGTATCTGAGGCCGGGAATGAGGGGCAGGAACGCGATCACGAAAACTGCGGAGGCAACTCCGAACTGTCGCCAAAGGGCCTTACGGTCCCCGGCCTTGATTAGAAAAAAGCAAACAACGAGGGCGGGAAGGATAACAGCGAACAGGTAGTGAAAGGAAACGATAAGGGCCGCCAGCAGGCCAAAAAGGGCGGCGAGCCAGCTTGAGTCGCTCTTTCGAAGACGGAGCAGGACGTATATGGCCGCGTTGACCGTGAGCACCGCGAAGGCGTAGGGGCGAACGTCAACGGACTCGAAGATAACGATGGGATGAAGACAAAAGATGATCGTCGCAAGTGCGGCGAGTTCACGCGAGAAAAGTTCGCGGGCGGCCAGATAGAGCAGCCATGCGGCGCCCATCATGGCGAGAACCGAAGGGATCCTGAGTGCGGTTTCGCTTGTTCCGATGAGCTTGGTCGAAAGCCAGAGGATGTAGGAATAGGAAGGGAAAGTTAGCCCCACAAACCTGTTGAGCCAAA
>JAICYR010000047.1 GCA_025934135.1 Acidobacteriaceae bacterium
CATGCGGTGCAAAAACTGATTGAGCGCGTCCCTTGTAATGGCGCCCATAGCTACGAGGTGATCGCCCACCCGACCACCAATTTCGTCCTGAACTGACAGCGCTTGTCCGACCTGCTCCTCTGTGACGAGCCTGGCCCGAACCAACAAATCACCTAATTGCATGCGAACGAGAATAGCATCCTCCCGACGCGCCGCATGGGATAAAACTCTGGGCGCATCAAGAAGATATCGGCTATGGGCAGGAATACTTCACTGCGCCCAAGGATAGTTTCGGAATCTATTCGTGCTTGCTTTTCTTGTGGCGTTCCAGTCGTGGATCGATGAAAAATGACTGTGGCGGCCCGATCTTCAGTTTGCTGAAGTCAGGGTGGCGCGGATTGAGCAGATAGTTGAACTCTCCGGTCACGATGGCGCTTGGAACGCGCAGCACGGCGGAGCGGGCGCTGATTGCCCATTCGTCTCCGATGTTTTGCGCAGCGGCGGGCGGGGGATCCTGACGCCAATCCTTCGGCAGGGAAGCAGGATTGAGATGCGTCACCAGGGAGTCGTCCATCTTGACTTCGAAGAGCACGAATTTTCGCAACAGGTCTGGCGAATCCAGGTGCACCAGAATTTCCAGCACGGCCAGGGATCTTGATTCCGCGGTGTAGATGAGCGGAGTGCCGGGCGTGTTCCAGCGGCCTCCGTAGAGCCGCGCCCCGTCTCCTTTGAATGCCGAGTTTGTGAATTTTTTGCTGGTGATTCTCCAGACGGAAAACATCAGGAGAAGACCCCATGCTCGATGCGGCCGATCAGGTTCTCCACTTCTCTGGCGCCGATCTCCGTGCGGGCAAAGTGGAATGGGGACTGGTTTCGCAGCGCTTTTTTGGGGGTGCGCAGCCAGTTGACCGCCGCCTCGCGGTCTCCTTCAAAGAGCGAAAGACCGTCTTCAAACAGCTTTGCTATGCGCAACAGGCGCTCGGATTCGTCGGGCGAAAGGCGGTTTTCTTTTTTGCGGCGCGCGAGGGTGCGCTCAGGAATTCCAAGGATGCTCGCGGCGTAGGAAATTGACAGGCCCGTCGATGAAACAAAATTGGTGAGGGCGGCAAAGGGAAAGCCCCTCTCGATTTTCGGAATCAGATCGATGGAGTGGGTGACCTGAAATCCGAGGCTGGATCGCAATGTTTCGGCGTGGCTCATTTTGAAATGACCCTCTGTTTCGAGTGTCGGCCATTCACTGCCAACTTGTCAATTTTACTCTGCCAGTTGGCATAAAGTGCGGCCAGCGCCGGCGCAGGCTAGTGCGCCGCGACGGCGGCCTTTCTTCCCGGCTGGACTTTTTTGAAGAGCCAGACGACGGCCACGCAGGCGAAGCAGAGCAGGGCGATCCATCGGAAGACATCGACGAAGGCGAGCAGACGGGCCTGAGTGAGCACCTGGCGGTAAATCGCGGCCTGCCCCGCGGCGGCTCCATTGGCGGTCCCGAAATGTTGCGCGAAGAAGTGCCCAAGATTCGCAAGCTGTTGCTGGAGCCAGTAGCTTGCGGTGGGGAGCTTACCGACGATTTCGTTCTGGTGGAGCGCGCTGCGGCGGGTGAGCAGCGTTTCCGCGACGGAAATTCCAATGGATCCGCCGATGTTGCGGACCAGGTTGAAGATGCCGCTGGCGTTTCCTATTTCCTCGTTACGCAGGGTGGCGTAGCACTGGGTGGTGATGGGGACAAAGACGAAGCTCAGGGCAAAGCCGGTAATGACAATGGGCCAGAAAAGGGTCCACGGGCCGATTGTGAGGTCCACATCCCCAAAAGCCAGCGACATAAGTCCAAAGACAATGAAGCCGAAGGTCAGCAGGTAGCGCGCGTCCCATTTGTTTGTGAGATAGCCGATGATGGGCATGGCGATAATGGCGCCGAATCCGCGTGGGCCGACCATAAGTCCGGCGCTGAAGGCGGTGTAACCCAGCAGCTCCTGATAGAAGAGCGGCAGCAGCGTGATGGTGGAGTAGATGGAGACGCCGAAGAAAAAGATGAGCAGGCAGCCCACGGCGAAGTTTCGGTCTTTGAGCGTATGCAGATCGACCAGCGCGTGGCGGTGCTTGCGCCACTCGTAAACGACGAACCAGATGAAGGCGATGATCAGGATGCCGGTTGCCCAGCGGATCCAGTCGGCCCCGAACCAGTCATCTTCCTGGCCCTTGTCGAGAATCATCTGGAGGCAGCCAATCCAGACAGCCAGCAGACCGAAGCCTATTCCGTCGAACTTTTTGGGTTTGGCGTTCTTGATGTAGGACGGATCGTGGACGAAGCGGCTGACCATGTAAACGGCCAGAATTCCGACCGGGATATTGATGTAGAAGGCGTAGCGCCAGCTATAAGTATCGGTGAGCCAACCGCCGAGAGTTGGGCCGATGATGGGAGCAACCACGACTCCGAAAGCGAAGACAGCCATGGCCATGCCGCGCTTGCGGGGAGGGAAGCTTTCGAGCAGAATGGCCTGCGAGAGAGGCTGAAGCGCTCCACCACCGGCACCTTGAATGACGCGCGCGACCAGAATGAATCCGAGCGACGGCGCGGCCCCGCAGAAGAATGAGGAGATGGTGAAGATGATGATGCAGATGATGAGGAAGCGCTTGCGTCCGAACTTGAGGGAGAACCAGTTGCTGGCGGGGAGGATGACGGCGTTGGCGACCAGATAGCTGGTGAGGACCCAGGTGGCTTCATCGGTGGAAGCGGAGAGCGACCCGGCGATGTAGGGCAGGGCCACAGTGGCGATGGCGGTGTCGAGCACCTCCATGAAGGTGGCGAGCATGACCGATACAGCGATAAGCCATGGATTTACGCCGCCTGTCTGGGGCTCTTGACCGTGATCTTCTGCCATGCGCCTGACGTTCCAGAGAGTAAAAAGAGGAGATTTCCAAGGGAAATCGGGTCAGCGATTCCTGGGCTGAAGCTCCTGATTCTTCAATTGGATACAGAAGCGGCAGAGTAGGATGCAAGAAATGGCCTGCGACGGGTTTTGAATGGGGCCAGCTACTCCCATATCTCTTCAAGACATGGGAACCCGAACCCGCACCCGAGTCGCGTCTAAAACGCTTCTTCCAACTGCGGCTGATACCAGTTGATGGTCTCGCGCAGCGCATCTTCCAACCCGTACTTCGATTTCCAGCCCAACTGCTCGCGGGCCTTCGAGGTGTCGAGATACTGCTCCCGAATCTCGGAGCTGGCGTTGTTCTGAATCACCGGCTCGAGATCGGTCCGGCCCATGAGCTTCAGCACCATGTTGACGATGTCCAGCACGGTGAAGCGCTGTCCGATGCTGAAGTTGAAGGCCTCGCCGGAAATGGTTTCGTCCTGCGCCAGATGCTCGCCGAGCGTGAGATAAGCTTCCGCGGCATCCTTGACGTAGAGAAAATCCCGAACGAATTTGCCATCGCTCCGAATCACAAATGGTTCGCCCGCCAGCGTTGCCTGAATGACGCCTGGGATGGTGCGGCTGAAGTTGAGGTCGCCGCCTCCGAAGAGGTTTCCGCAGCGGGCAATCGCGGTCCGCACCCCGTAAGTGGCGGCGTACATCTGGGCAATGAGGTCGGCGCAGGATTTGGATACGTCGTAGGGATAGCGTCCCTGAAGCGGAAAAGTCTCACGATAGGGCAGGATTTGGTTCACGCCGTATGCCTTGTCGGATGAGGCGACAACGACATTGGATTGGCCCGCAAGGCGGCAGGCTTCCAGCAGGTTCCACGTGCCGGCCACGTTGGCGCGAAGCGTCCCCACGGGGTCGAGCTTGGCCACCTGCACAAGCGGCTGCGCGGCCAGATGAAAGACGGTGTGCGGCTGATACTCGGCGATGGCGCGGCGCATGGTGGGCAGCGATTCAAGATCGCCATTGACCACCGCGATGCGCGGAAGCAGACGTTCACTTACCAGCAGGGACTTCGGCGCCTGGTCGCGCACCAAGCCGACGACCTCCGCCTCCTCGTGCAGCAGCGCTTTGACGAGCCAACTGCCCATGAGGCCGGTGGCCCCGGTCACAAAAACGGTTTTACCTTTCCAGAAGCTTGCCAAGGGGAGGACTCCGTAAGGTCAATATGAGAGTATTTGTTAAGTA
Organism: Acidobacteriaceae bacterium; assembly: GCA_025934135.1. Taxonomy (GTDB): domain Bacteria; phylum Acidobacteriota; class Terriglobia; order Terriglobales; family Acidobacteriaceae; genus Silvibacterium. Next base: position 4,086 of record JAICYR010000047.1, read on the forward strand.
TTTAACCACTTCTGGCGCAAAACAGGACAGGAGAATCTTGAGTGGCATCAACGGATGACATACGGACGGTGATCCTGTGCGGAGGCAAAGGTTCGCGAATTTATCCGTTTTCGGAGTACTTTCCTAAGCCGATGATGCCGGTGAACGGGCGTCCGATCCTTGTCCACCTGATGCGCATTTACGCGCGGCAGGGTTTTCGGCGGTTCGTGCTGGCCGCCGGACATCGCAAGGAGATGCTGCTCGATTACTTCGAGGGCCGCTTTCCCGAGTGGGACGTGGAGATCCTCGACACCGGAGCTGAGACCGACACCGCCGACCGCATTCGGGCCTGCGCGGACCATGTGGGAGAGCGCTTTTTCGCGACGTATGGCGACGGACTGGGCGACGTGGACCTGAACGCGCTGCTTCGGTTTCACGAGGAGCGCAAAGGCTTGGCGACCGTTACGGCGGTTCCGCTGCGCTCGCAGTACGGGACGCTGCAATTCGACCCTGACGGGCGAGTCCGGAGCTTCAATGAGAAGCCGGTCATTCCCGATCAATGGATCAACGCCGGGTTTTTCGTCTTCGAGAAAGCGGGCATGGGAGAGTGGAAAGGCGCGAACCTTGAATCCGGCGTGCTGCCGGAGCTGGCCTCGCGGGGCGCGCTCTACACCTACCAGCATCACGGGTTCTGGAAATCCATGGACACCAGCAAAGACCAGCAGGAGATGGAGCGGCTGGGTGAAGATGGCGAGCCGCCGTGGGGCAAATCCTGACCTGAACCCCACTCAAGCAAAAAACACTTGAGTGGGCCACCCGGGGTAGGCGGTGATCGCAAGAATTCTTCTCGCTTCGAGGTGACTCGAGGTCGCCGCGGCCCGTCTGATTCAGGACAGGGGTGAGGGGATGACGGTGAGGCCGGCGGAGAATCAAGCTGAATCCAGGAGCGGTTTCTGGCGGAAGCTGGTTGATAAGAGTCCTTTGTTGCGGATGGTGGTGGGGTGGATTTGCCTCATCATCGGCCTGCTTGGAATCATCCTGCCGATCATTCCGGGGATTCCGTTTCTGATCGTTGGTCTGGCGTTGCTCTCGACGGAGCATCGGTGGGTGCGCTCGCTGCTGATCTGGACGAAGAGGAAGCTGGGGCGCTGGTGGCCGAGCAAGATTCAGATTCCGCCGTTGCGCCGGAAGCCCTCGCGGGCGGACGATGAAGCGCCGCGATGAGTGAGTTTGTTCCTTCGATCCTTTACCATCGGGACTATGGATGCAGCGGAGAAGGCGTTGCTGCTAACGCAGAAAATTCAGGAACTGGGGAGCGTGCTGGTCGCGTATTCCGGCGGGACGGACTCGGCGTTTCTGGCATGGGCGGCGCACCGGGCGCTGGGCGACCGGATGCTGGCGGTGATCGCCGACTCGGCTTCGCTGCCGAGGGCGGAGCTTGAGGCGGCGCTGGCGTTTGCGCGGGACCAGGGAGTTCCGGCGCAGGTGGTCCGCACCGGAGAACTCGACAAACCGGAGTACGCGCGGAACGATGCGCAGCGGTGTTTTTTCTGCAAGGACGAGCTGTTTACGGTAATGGAAGCGGAGCGGGCCAGGCTGGGGTTTGAACATCTGGCTTACGGGATGAATGTGGACGATGGGTCGGAGTTTCGTCCGGGGCAGAGGGCGGCCGCGATGCACAAGGCGAAGGCCCCGCTGGCGGAGGCGGGGCTGACGAAGGCGGAGATTCGCGCGCTGGCGCGGGAGGCGGGGCTGAAGCTATGGGACAAACACGCATCGGCCTGTCTTGCCTCGCGGGTTGAGTACGGGCGGCGCGTAACGGCGGAGACCCTTTCGCAGGTGGAGAAGGCGGAGGCGGCGCTGCACGGGCTTGGCTTTCAGCAGGTGCGGGTGCGCCACCACGGAGAGCTGGCGCGGATTGAGATTGCGCGGGCTGACCTGCCGCGCGCGCTCGATATGGACGCGCTGGACGCGATTACGCAAGCGGTGCGGAGTGCCGGATTTCTCTATGTGACGCTGGATACGCAGGGATATCGGTCGGGGTCGATGAATGATGCGCTGAGCGGCGCGATCTCTCAGGGGAACAAGCCGATTGCGGGTTCTCTCTTACGTTCGGAATAGCAAATCAGGGCATACTTCAAATCGCGTTCGGAGAAAACTCCGCGGGCGCAACCTTCTTCGGCGCGAGCCGATCAGTCCCTGTCCGCTGACGTGCCGGACCGGTCCGCATTTTGTTGAAGCGGGCGGGCGATGGGGAGCTGCCAGCCTCGGCGGATGGCCATGAACCGCAGGCCGAAGCAGAGGACCGCTCCGGCGATTGCCGCGTCGGTGGATGGGAGATTTAGCATTCGTCCGCCGACCATGACCACGGAGCCGAGAAGCGCGGCGACCGCGTAAAGTTCGGTGCGCAGGACGGTGGGAATTTCCCTTACCAGCACATCGCGGGTCATGCCGCCGCCGATTCCGGTCAACATGCCGAGTAAGATGGCTGCGACGGGGCCAGCGTGAAAGGCCAGCGCCTTGCCCGCTCCGGAGACGGCGAAGAGGGCGAGTCCGGCGGCGTCGAAGATCAGCACGGAGCCGCTGAGCCGGTCGATGGTGCGATACCAATAAAACGTGATGAGCCCGGCGAGGATGCAAACGGCGACATAGCGCCAGTCGCTCATGGCCGCCGGCGGGAGCGCTCCGATCATGAGGTCGCGGGTGATGCCGCCCGCGTTTCCGGCGGCGAAGGACAGCACCAGGACCCCGAAAAGATCGAGCCTGTGCTTGACCGCGACCATTGCGCCGCTGAGCGCGAAGACGAAGGTTCCGCCAAGGTCGAAGGCCACCAGCAGCGGTTTGATCAATTCAGGTTCGGTGAGGATCATCCGCGTTGCACCTGTAGCCAGGCTTGCGCGGCCACCACCATCGCCTCGACGCCCGCTTCCAAAGTTGGGTGGATGACGGGCGCGAAACGCGAGTTGTGGTTGGTGGGGATGTCGCCGAGTGTGCCTTCTTTTTGAGCTTTGGCGTAGACAGCGGGATCTGTGCCGCCGACGAACCAGAACAGGGATGGCACGCCCCACTCGGAGCCGAACGATCCGAAGTCCTCGCTGGCGGTTGTGGGCGCGGTGCTCTGCACGCGCTCCGCGGGGAAGTGGCGGCGGAAAGCATCGCCGACGCGCTTGACCGCGCCGGGATCGTTCATGACCAGAGGATACCGGTCGAGGGGCGTGATCTCGGGTTTGCGGGGAGCGCCGGAGGCTTCCGCCTCCGCATTTACGATTCGCTCGATGGCGGCAAGCACGCGCTTGCGGACACCCTCGTCAAAGGTGCGGACGTTCAGCTTGAGGGTAGCCTCGTCGGGAATCACGTTCTCCTTGGTTCCGGCCTGCAGGGAGCCGATGGTGACGACAGCGGCATCGGTGGCCGCAATCTCGCGGGAGACGATGGTCTGAAGGCGAAGCACGGTGGAGGCGGCCATTACGACGGGGTCAATGCTGGCCTGGGGCATCGAGCCGTGCGCGCCGCGCCCGAAGAGCCGAATCTGCAGGCTGTCTCCGGCGGAGGTCACAACTCCGGGCCGTGAGCTGAGTACGCCCGCAGACCCCACCATGACATGCTGGCCGAGCACTGCATCCGGTTTGGGAAAGCGCTTGAAGAGCCCGTCGTCGATCATGGCCTGTGCGCCCTGCGCGGTTTCTTCGGCGGGCTGGAAGACGGGCATCAGCGTGCCTCGCCAAGCGTCGCGGGCCTGCGCGAACAGGGTGGCCGCACCGATGAGCCATGTCACGTGCATATCGTGTCCGCAGGCGTGCATTACGGGAACGGTCTTCCCTTCGGGATCAGTAGCGGTAGTGCTGCTGGCGTAGGGCAGCCCGGTCGCCTCTTTCACTGGCAGGGCGTCCATATCCGCGCGCAGCATAATGGTGGGGCCGTCGCCGTTCCGGAGCATCCCGACCACGCCTGTTTTCCCGACTCCGGTGGTGACTTCATAGCCTGCGGCGCGAAGGCGGTCCGCCGCGATGCCCGCAGTTCGCGTCTCCTGCATCGACAGTTCAGGGTGTGAATGGATGTCTTTGTAAATGGCCTCTAGATCGGGCAGCAGTTTGCCGAGTCCTGCGAGAATGCTGTCCGGGTGCATCTGTGCTTCCGCGCTCATGACGCAACCTCCGGTTCCCCTTCATGGTACGTCTATCGCGGGCAGTGGACGAACTGCTCATCCGCCCGCTTCGCCGCTGGAGGCGAGGATGCGTTCGATGCGGCGGTCGGGGATGAGCCAGAAGATGGCGACGAGGACGTATCCGGCGCAGGCGATCCAGGGGCGAAGGAATGCGAGCGGGATGGAGGCCGCGTAAATGATCAGCGAGAGGATTGTCTTCCTGTCGTGGCCGATGGCTTTAGCCAGCACAGAGCGGCCCTTCTGGGCGTTGATGAGGACCTTCGCCAGAACGTAGTAAGCGAAGCCTGCCAGCAGAAGAACGATTCCGTAAAGCGCGACAGGCCAGGTGGCCAGTTGATTTTCGCCCAGCCACGCGGTTGTGAACGGAACCATCGAGAGCCAGAAGAGCAGATGAAGGTTGGCCCACAGCGTCGCTCCGTTGACGCGCTCGACCGCATGGAGCAGGTGGTGGTGGTTGCTCCAATAAATGCCGATGTAGATGAAGCTGAGGACGTAGCTGAGGAAGACGGGCGCGGTGGGGCGGAGCGCGGCGAGGTTGGTTCCGTGCGGAGGCTTCATCTCCAGCACCATGATGGTGATGATGACGGCGAGCACCCCGTCGCTGAACGCTTCCATGCGGCCCTTGCTCATGCGAAGTCCCCTGTCCGTCCTAAGATAGCGCAGCCGGAGCGGATTTACTTCCTGGGGAGCGGCTCGAATTCGAGTTCGATGTCGTCGCCGGTAATGGAGACCTGCACATCATTGAGGGAGCGGACGATCCAGTCAGCCAGGCAAAGATCGTCCGGGAGAAGATAGCTGGCGCATTGTCTTCAGCCAATGGTCAAACGGAATCACACTCACGTCATATCCCGGTGCGGTCCAGGCCAGAACGCCAGCTTGACCGATAGTGGGGAAGACGACAGCTTCGGAATCCCAAATGGTGGAAAGCATCCCCCTCAGGTGGAGTTTCTTGGCAGTATTGATGAGAGAGATTGTGTTCGACCGTTTCTTCCACACACAGACGAGGACCGGATAGCCTTTGTCGTGGAAATATGCGGGAACGGGCCATTCGGTCGATATCCCGTAATTCCAGGCGGCGATGGTCACGTCCTTGGGCACCGTGGCCAGCGACAGATAGCTGTTGATGGGCGGAATACTATTCGCCGGTGAAAATCTGGCGTGTTCGGGACTATCTCTATTCAGAAACATGTCATGCCACATCAGTATCTTGATGTTACGGTCGGAGAAGTACCGGTGGATTTTTCCAAGATGGGCCGAAATCATCTTATGAGGCTCGTCAGGCCAGCAACGCGGATCCAAGGGTTTGCCGTGAGGGTTCCAGGCCTCATCGATCCCAACGTGAAAGAACTTTGGGTGATCGAAGAGCTCGATCAGCTCCGCGTACCGATCAAAGAGAAATGGATAGATGGCAGGATTCGAGAGGCACAGAGACCACCCGTCTGGCAGGAAGAGATTTTTTAGTTCAGGGAACCGGTCCAGCACCACATTCTCGCCCGAAATGGCTCTCATCTCCGCCTGGTGCCCGGCGGAATTGAGGGCGGGGACCATTTCCATCTGGAGAGCGCGGCCAAGTTCGATCAGCGGACGGACCTCGTCGTGCGTGTAAGCGTGATCGTAAGCAGTTTGCGGCCACCGTGGAGATTTTAAGGAAGCCCAGAACTCGATGATGATGGTGTTGTACTTATAACGGGACGCCATCAATATTTCCCGGCGTACCGTTTCGAGATCGGTGGTTGGAAACACGACGATGTGCATCCCGCGCACTGCGAGTTGCGGATAATCAACGATGCTCGCCCCGGCAATCTGTCCGGCAGGCTGAGAACCCTCCTTCTTGATCAACTGCAGCAGGGTCTGCACACCGTAAATAAGACCGCGCGGCGAGTCGGCCAGGACCATCGCTCGATTGCCATTCACCTCAATCAGATACGCTTCGGATTTATCCTCAACAGCTTGCCATAGCTCACGACCGGAGGTCTCTTGCAAAGCGACGGTGCCAGCGGGCGTAGATGTCAGCGCCAGCAGAATGTGTGGTTGTCCAACTGGCGCTTTCGGAACAATCCGCGCCCGGCAACTGTGGAGGAGAAGCATTTCCTGTTGAAGAATGTGCGCAATCTGTTGCTCCGCCGCAGTATCGGCTACGATCTGGCAGATGCCCCGCAGCCGCATCGCCGAATGGGTCCAGACCAGATGACGCGGCGCGGGAGTGAGGAGAGGGGCCCCCGCTGTCTGCTCTGAAGGAACAGCGGCGCTCGCATGCTGGTGGGCGCTACTGGAAAAGGCCGAGGCTGCTGGCTCGCTACCGAGAGCCATACCCTGAGTGCTGGTAAGAGTCGCGGCGCCAATCCCGCAACCCAATAGCTTTATGACGTCACGTCTCTGCATTCCATGTCACCTCAGTGCGGCATCAGCGGCGGGGACTCTCAGGACAACTTGAAGAAGCAAAATAATGGACGATGCTACGTCCGACGACTATTCGCGGGCGACCGGCTCGAATTCAAGTTCGATGTCGTTGCCGGTAATGGAGACCTGCACATCGTCGAGGGAACGGACGATCCAGTCGGCGGCGCTGAGGCTTTCGAGCGGGTGGGAGAAGAGCGTGGCCAGGACGCGGCATCCGGCGGCATGGCCGGCGGTTGCTCCGGAGGGGGCGTCTTCGATGACGAGGCAGTCGGCGGGCGGCAGGCCAAGGAGCTTTGCTCCGGCGAGATAGGGTTCGGGGAAGGGCTTGCCCTGGGCGACCTGGTCGGCGGAAACGAGCCGCTCCGGGGTGGGGATTCCTCCGGCGCGGAGGCGGCTGAGCGCCAGCCGATGCGTGGCCGAGGTCACGACCGCCCAGCGGTCGGGCGGGAGGGAGTGGAGAATGCGAACGACTCCGGGTAGGGTTTTGAGGCCCTCGGTGTCCTCGACCTCCAATTCCTCGACGTGAAGCATTTCCTCGCGGGAGTCGAGGTCGGGGCGGAGGAACTTGACGGATTCGATAGCGCGGCGGCCGTGGGCGGTCTGGATGGCGAGCGCGGGATCAACTCCGTGAGCCAGGGCCCATTTGGTCCAACTGCGCTCGACCGAGCCGAGGGAGCTGACCAGGACGCCGTCCATGTCAAAGAGAATGCCTCCAACCGAAATCTTCATAAAAAATTTCTGCCTGATCTAGAAAATAAAGGACTTACATATTTTTATCTTAAAGTTACACGCAAGATCTAGAAAAACAAATGGTTAGATGTTGTTCTAGGTCATGATGGCGCGTTCGAGCGGAGTGCGGCTTTGCGCCAACCACTCCTATTTCTACTTTAGGAGGATGACTCGGATTCGCAATCGATCATATATACACAGATACGCTGAGCCGTCATGGAGTGGATGAAAAGGTTCTGCACGAGGCCATGGAAGAGGTTCGGCGCAAGAGCGCGTGAAGAACTTTGTCCTCAGGGGCTATTAGTCCATCTATTTTTGACTGGCTTAATGGACGGGCCGAAGCCCGTCCCCTTCATTAAGCCCAAGTCGCTATTTCACGAAGAACTCCGACATGGGAGGCGCAGCGGCTGCCGCGCCGGGTGGATTGGACAGGCCAAGGTACTGCATTACGGTTCGCAGCATGCTTTGGTGTTGATAGACGGTGCTCGAGGCCTGGCTGTAGCCAGTCTTTACGGCTGGTCCCCAGAAGACGGCGGGAACGTGGCCGCCTCCGTGGGTGGTGTCGCTGTCAACGGCTTCGTCGAAGTCGACGATCAGGACGCCGCCGCCTCCTGATTGAAACGAGGAGTCGTTCGAGAGCGGCGAGACGACCTTCGTCTGAAGCCATGAGTCGGCCTGTTGCGGAGTTCCGTTATGAGCGTCGTCGTTGACGTCCGGAACGATGAAAGAGAATGCGGGCAGGTTGCCGTTTGCCAGATCGGTAGCGAACTGCGAGAACGGCCAGATATGCTGATTGGCCAGTTTTTGATTGTCAGCCAGATCGGAGAGCATCGCGAACGGTTGATGCCGGATCAGGTAAGGTCCCGTGTTTCCGCCGAGATAACCGGGCCCGGGAATGCCTTCAGCATAGATTCTGAAGGAGACGCCAGCGGCGAGCATGCTGCGCGCGATATTCGCCACATTCCAGACTTTTGTGGAACTGTCGTCGGTCGTCAGCACCTGCCCGGTGGTCAGCATGAAGTAGTTGCCGATGGAAGGATGCACGTTGGCGTAGTATCTCGTCGCCAGCGCCCCGTTTCTTATCAGACTATTGAGGCTGGACCAGTTGCTGTTGCCTACGATTGTTGAATAGCTCTGGTTCTCCTCCATTACCATGACGACGTGTTTGCTCGCCGGCGGCGGCGAGGGTGCTTTGACCGTGACCGATGCCGTACTCGACTTGCTGGTGTTCTGGGTACTGCTTGCGGTGACGGTGACGGTTGCGGCGGATGCCGGAGCGGTGAACAGGCCGTTTGTGCTGATGGTGCCGGCGCTTGCGGACCATTTGACCGCGGAGCTGTAGCTCCCTGTGCCCTGGACGGTGGCCGTGCATTGGGATGTCGCGTTGACTGCCACTGAAGTGGGACTGCAGACAACAGATACCGAGCTGACCGTCGAGGAAGGAGTCGTCGGCGCCTGTACTTTCAATGAGGCTGAGCCCGACTTGGCCGGATTCTGGGTACTACTTGCGGTGATGGTGACGGTTGCGGCGGATGCCGGAGCGGTGAACAGGCCGCTCGTGGTGATGGTACCGGCGCTTGCGGACCATTTGACCGCGGAGCTGTAGCTTCCTGTTCCCTGGACGGTGGCCGTGCATTGGGATTTCGCGTTGGCTGCCACTGAAGTCGGACTGCAGACAACAGATACCGAGCTGACCGTGGAGGAAGGAGCCGTCGGCGCCTGCACTTTCAATGAGGCTGAGCCCGACTTGGCCGGATTCTGAGTACTGCTTGCGGTGATGGCGACGGTTGCGGCGGATGCCGGAGCGGTGAACAGGCCACTCGTGGTGATGGTACCGGCGCTTGCGGACCATTTGACCGCGGAGCTGTAGCTTCCTGTTCCCTGGACGGTAGCCGTGCATTGGGATTTCGCGTTGGCTGCCACTGAAGTGGGACTGCAGACAACAGATACCGAGCTGACTGTCGAGGAAGGAGCCGTCGGCGCCTGTACTTTCAATGAGGCTGAGCCAGACTTGGCCGGATTCTGGGTACTGCTTGCGGTGATGGCGACGGTTGCGGCCGACGAGGGAGCGGTGAACAGGCCGCTCGTGGTGATGGTGCCGGCGCTTGCGGACCATTTGACCGCGGAGCTGTAGCTTCCTGTTCCCTGGACGGTGGCCGTGCATTGGGATGTGCCGCCCGGCCCGATTGTGGCGGGCGTACAGGAGGCTGAAACCGCGGCGATGGAAGAGGTGGGGGGTGGTGTCGAGTTGTCGGATTGACCGCTCTGAGTGGGGCTTCCGCAGGCAATGACCAAAAGAGCGGTGAATAAAGCGACGACGGGGTAGATGAGGGAATTTCTCGCCTGAACTGCCAAGCTTAATCCTTATTGTTGCCATCGGACTGGCGCTACCCACCTGTCCCAGCGGGGTGGCGCATCGTCGCAGTCCTACAGCAACGAGGTTTTTGCAAGGCAGTAGAGCCCCGGTTCCTGTCAGGCATTCCTTGATGCCTGTACGAGAGTAGGGAAAAGCACGGCCACAGCTTTCACGAGCAATAAAAGTAAAAGGGAGTAGCGGATCAAGTCTACGTCGATCGGCTGGGTTTTGCCAGGGTAGAATTTGGACGCTTAGGAGTGTGACACGACGACCGCGCAAATGCTTGAGAGCGACCCGTTTGTGGTACCGGGAGGCGCTACTTCACGAAGAACTCGGACATGGAGGGGGCGTTTGCGGCGGCACCGGGCGGGTTCGCAAGGTTGAGCTCTTCCATGATGCTGCGCAGCATGCTCTGGTGCTGGTAGAGCGTGGAAGACTGCTGCTTATAGGCCGATTTTGCGCCTGGTCCCCAGAAGACCGGGGAGACGTGGCCGCCTCCGTGGGAGATGTCGGTGTCCAGCGCTTCATCAAAGTCGACGATGAGGACGCCGTCGCTCCCGGGCTGGAAGGCGGAGTAATTGGAGAGAGGCGCAATGATGTTGGTCTGGAGCCAGCTGTCGGCGGCTTTTTGCGTCCCGCTATGGGCGTCGTCGTCGATATTGGGAATGACAAAAGAAAATTGAGGCAGGTCGCCGCTGGCCAGGTCTTTGGCGAACTGGCTGAAGGGCAGGATAGTTTGCTGGGCGACTTTGGGGTTGTCGGCGATGTCGGAAAGCATGGCGAATGGGTTGTGGCGGATGACGTAGAGCCCGGTGTTGCCGCCGAGGTATCCGGGGCTGGGAATACCTTCGGCATAGATTTTGAAAGACACTTTGGCAGCGAGCATCCGGCGGGCGAGGTTATCCACGTTCCAGACTTTGGTGGAAGTGTCATCAATTGTAAGAATCTGCCCGGTGGTCAGCATGAAGTAGTTGCCGATGGAGGGGTGGACGTTGGCGTAATAATTGGTCGCGAGAGCGCCCTGCTTGATCAGGTTATTCAGATTCGTCCAGTCGGTGGTGTTGCCAACCACAGTGGAGTAGCTCTGGTTTTCTTCCATGACCATGACGATGTGTGTCTGGGCCGTCGTTGGGGTAGGATTTGGAGTCGGCGTTGGCGAAATTGAGGCTATCGAGCTTCCGCAGGCGGAGAGGCCGAGAAGGAGTAGCGCGGAGAGAGCCACGGGAATGAGATTTCGCCAGCGCCTTGCTCCCGGAGCTCGCAGGAAATCGTGCATGATGGACACAACTGTTGGGTGCTCTCGGCGAGGGAAGGGTTTGTTGAGATTGAGTAAGCCATGTTGACGCGAAAGCATCCCTCCCGGAGGCCAAGGGCCGAGTTCTGGTGGGGCCCGCGATAGAAATGCAGGTCCTTCGACTCGTTGCCGCCTGCGGGTGCCAACTTCGCTCAGGATGACGACACTTGTGCTTTAGTGGATGCGAACGCCGCCGGAGCCGGTCTGGACGCGGACGGTGGGGCCGCCGCCTCCATTGATGTCTCCCGTGACGTGGAAGGGATTGGTGTTGCCGTGGACGGTCAGCGGCGGGTCGCTGTGGATGTTGCCCGAACCGGTGCTGGCGTCGAGCGAATAGCGGGAGTTTCCGGTGTTCAGAGTGACATTTCCGGAGCCGGTGACGACTTTCCAGTCGGCGCTCGGGTTGCCGGAGATTTCGATGTCTCCCGAACCAGCCTCGGCGTAGAGTTTGCTCGTGACGCCGCTGAGGTGGATATTTCCGCTGCCAGTGCCGACGCGGACATGCTCGGCTTTGTCCATCATGGCGTGGATGGTCCCGGAGCCGGCGTTGAGGGCGACGTTGCCGGTGAGGTCGTTGGCCTCGATGGTTCCGGAGCCGGTCTCCGCCCGTAGCGGCGCGCCGAGGTTGGAAACATTGATGTCTCCGGAGCCCGCGGCGGCGCTGACAGTGGTGCCGCGCGGCGCAGTAATGACGTAGTCGATAGAGACATTTTCGTAATGGGTATGCTTGCCGATGTCGATATCGTTGTCGGTCTGCTCAATGGGTGGGTGGTCTGTGACCTGGTGGGTGCGCTGCTCGGGCGAGCCGCTGAACCAGCCGTTGGAGGCGTGAACATGGCCGATGATATGGACGGAGCCGTCAGGGCCGGGAGTGATGTGGATGTATCCGGAACCGGTGCTGACGTTGAGGGTCGCGGGGCCGGTGACGTGGAGGGTGCGATCGAAGGCGCCTTCGGCGGCGAAGAGGGCGGCGGGCGTGAGGACAAGCGCAAGGGCGGCTGCGGCAAAGCGAAGATTCATGGACTGTTCTCCGGAGTGGGATACGCGGGGCGGCGGCGGATGGTTCCAGTGTAGCGGCACTCATCCTACGCTGGCCGCGATGAAACCTCGGCAAGGATGGGGCACCCGGCAAAGCGATACCTGCTTAAAAGCCAACTTTCAACAGCAGAACAGAATCCCATTACTTTGGTTTTAGGCCGCAGCACTTCGCCAGCTTGGCGCTTAGGGAAATCGGAAATTTATGGAAATAGACCTCAGCCGGCAACGGCGGTCTGGATTCAGCAGAATGGGTCGGCTTGCGACCTCTTTATACATTCTGCTTGGGTTAGCGGCGATTTTTCCGCTGATAGCGTTGACCGGCTGTGGCGGCGGCGGCGGCGGCTCAAGTTCAGGTGGCTCCTCAGGGAAGACCGCGCCTACTGTTACGTTGTCGACCAGCAGCAGCACCATCACCTCAGGCCAGGCGGTAACGTTGACTTGGCAAACCGCGAATGCCACTTCTCTGACCATTACCGCAACCGCTGCGGACGGTACCACCCGGACAATCTCCACGAACTCCCAACTGAACGGCAACACTCAAGACAAGCCCACTCAGGACACCACCTATTCCGCGACCGTCAGCGGCCCGGGTGGGAGCGCTAAGGGGCAAGCGACAGTCAAGGTGACGCAACCAACTGCTCCGTCCCTGGTTTTCAGCGCAAGCAGCAATAGTATTGTCAAAGGCGATACCGTGACCCTGAGCTGGCAAACGACCAATGCCGACTCGGTCACAATTACCGCTATGGGCGCGGATGGAGCTACGAGGCAGATCTCCACGGCGAACAACCCAGCTTCAGACCAGCCGACGGAAGACACAACCTATACTGCTGTGGCCACCGGGCCAGGAGGCAGTACTCCGCCTCAGTCTGTAACCGTTACCGTTACCCAGGGCGTGCCGCAGATAACACAACTGGCCGCAAACCCCACGACAGTAGTTGCGGGCGCATCCACAACCTTGACGTGGGACACCACCAACGCCACGTCAGTGACCTTTTCACCTGCGCTCCCCCAGGCCGAGGCGGGTGAGGTCGGCCCTTTGCCGGCTTCCAATACCACCGGCATCCCGATTCCAGTCCCACAGACCGTTACTTACACCATGGTCGCCCAGGGCGCAGGAGGCAACAGTCAGCCTGCCACTGTTACCATTAACGCGATCAATATCAAACTGACCGCGTCTCCGGTCAATAGCGCGCCCAATCAACCCGTCACGCTTACATGGGATGTCGACAGCGCCGTAACAGCGCTTACGATTGACAATGGTGGTTGTGCTCCATGTACGCCGCTCCCTCATGGCTCCGCCACCGTTACACCAAGTGCGACAACTACCTACACGGCGACGGCCACGCTCAAAGACGGTACACAACTCCAACAAACGGTTACGGTAACGGTGGGTTCAGCCGCGACCGGCAAGATCAAGCACATCTTTTTCATGCTGCAGGAGAACCGGTCGTTCGATAATTACTTCGGCGTTCTCGGAGCTTACCGCGCGCAGCGTTTACAGCAGTTCGGCATTCAGGCCTCCCCGACGGATGTGGACGGCTTCGATCCAAACGTAGTGCTCACGAATCACCATACCGGCACACAAGTGAAGCCCTTCCATGAGGCAACGGTTTGTACTCAGAACGCCACGCCATCCTGGGATGAAAGCCACCACGATGTGGCGTTGACCGGCGGGGACGCCGCTTGGCAAACGACCAGCCAGTACAGCGGCAGCTCCTTCGCAATGAACAATTTCCTTGACACGCCCAACGGCGGCCTTGCCTCCGGTGAAACAAATTACGATCCGGATGGTACCCGCGTCATGGGCTACTACGACCAGAGCGACATACCTTACTACTACGACCTGGCAGCCTTCTTTGCCACTAGCGATCGCTGGTTTTCGCCGGTCATGACGGCAACGTATCCGAACCGCATGTACTTGTTCGCGGCAAGCTCGTTCGGCCACGAATATCCGGATGCGGACGCGACCCATCCACAGTACAGCGCAGAGACGATCTTTCGCGCGATGAATCAAGCGAACGTGAGTTGGAGTTACTACTACCAGGACGGCATGTTTTTGCCTAATTTCCAGGACTGGAATGATCCCGTCACACAGGGCAAAACCTTCCGCCTGAACTATCTGATGAATATGCTTGCGGGCACTTGCAGTGGCGGGCCCTGCGACCCCGACAAAACATTGCCTCAGGTCATCTTCATCGAAGCCGCTGCCGGTAAGAGCGCTCTTGACGAACACCCCGGCAACAATATCCAACAGGGCGCGGCTTATGTCCAGTCCATCATCAATGCGCTGATGAATAGCGATGCCTGGCAAGATTCAATATTCATCCTGACCTACGATGAGGGAGGCGGGCTGTACGATCACGTGCCGCCAATCACGGTCCCGACTCCGGACCCGTACTCGCAAGGGCAGTGCCCGGATGTGAACAATGGCTCCTATGGCTATTGCCACACTGGCGACGACCCGCATTTCACCGCTCCCACCCCGGACCAGGGTGGCTACGATATGTTCAACCTGAGCGGTTTCCGGGTGCCTGTGATCGTGATCTCACCTTACGCAAAGCCGCACTACGTTTCGCACACTCCCATGGACTACGATGCGATCCTGGCATTTATTGAGAAGACATTCTTTGTTCCGCCGCTCACAAGCCGTGACAAGTACTGGTTCGATAACGGGTCCATGAGTGATTTCTTCGATTTCAGCGCGCCTGCGCTGCTCAGCCCGCCCAATTCTTCCGGTGGAGGGGCGGCATGGGTAGGCTTCCTGCCCACGCAGCCGACGAACGGTGTATGTGACAAGACCAAAGAAGCAGGCGGGATGAACTAGCAGCGGTTTAGTTAGCAGACCGCGCCACAGTCGCGCCAGAAGCCGCTGCTGGATTCAGCTCGATTTCCCATCCCTCAGGGGGGTGAGCTACCAGCGATAAATAGTGAGCTCGTCCAGGTAAACGGTGGACGAGCCGCTGGCGCCAAGGCCGTCAACCTGAAAATTGGTCAGCAGGACGGAGCCCCATCCCAGCGCGAAGGCCGAAGGGACCGTGGCATTCAGAGACTGCTTTGCGCCATCGAACCACACCGCTTTGTAGCTCACGTTGCCATAGTTGTCGCGCGAATATTGGATCTGGATATGGTGCCAGGTGTCGGTGGTCCACTTGCGCGGGTTGCAGGGCGCGCTGGAATGCACCCACTGGCCTTTGTAGTTCTGCGGCGTGCCGGCGTTCTTGGTTACATCCCATGTCCCGGAATAGCCGTCGCACTGAACTCCGAAGATCACGGTCTGGCCGTTGCTCATCACCTGGTCGGTATCAATTTCGATGTTGGCAATTCCGTTCGATGGACTCGCGATATAGATCCACCCGTCGTAAACGAAATGGGTTACGGCGGTATCGCCGCCGAATGAGACCCAGTAACGCTCGCCTCCACTGTTGGTGTATGTGGTGTAGAACTCGCGGGAGGAGCCGCTGAGCGATGGGGACTCCTGGAGGCTCATCTGTCCGGTGGAGGAACCGCTTGTTCCTGTATCGAATGTGCCTTGCCAGTTGGTCAGGTCCTGGATTTGGTTAACGGCGAGCGCACCGCGCGGAATTTGCGCCGAGCGTTGGGCAACTGCAGGCAGGCTGGTCAGGCAGCAGAGGAAAGCGAGCGAAGCAAGGTACTTCATGGGGTCCGGCCTCTTCAGAGGGGTGGTTCGAGCGTTGCGGTTCGCGCCGGATCATACCCACGGCGGCGGCAGAATTCCTTCAACGGGCAGACGTGCTGGGAATGCTCTGAATGATTACAAAAGGAGTTCGCGAATGGGAAGGTCTCCGGGCGGGGAACTCAGGAATCAGATTCGTGAGGCGAAGGTTTTTTGGATGGGGTGAAAAAGGCGGGCGTATTCTGCTCAGGGTGACATCGGATGGGGAGTTCAAGCCAAAATCAGACTTGAAGCCCACCCGGCATCATGCATCTCATGGCGATTATTGCGTGGACTTTTCCTGCTGCTTGAGTCTAAGTTCAAAGGCTTGTTGCGCCTCATTCACAGCGCGACGATATCCTGCGGGGTCGATCCATCTGGAATCACCTTGGGGCGTTGCCTCTCTCAGCTTTTGCCGCATGTTGAAATAGCTTCCGTGCGCCCCGAGGAAGATGTCACAAGGAAGGGATTGGAGCGTGGCAAAAGTCAGTTTAAAATCGCGGGCGATTTCAGGATAGGATTTAGGATGGCCCGGAGTTGACACCAGACGATAGCTGTCGAGAGCTGTGAATCCGCCCACAATCACGACGTTCAGGATACGACCGTGGTCATCCTTAACCTGCATGGTCCACGTGGTGCAGCCACGGGTGTGACCGGCGGTTTTGTGAGCGGTGAGTGTTACTCCACCCAGCGTGACCCTGCTTCCGTCGTGCAGGATGCGGCTTACGTGCGCGGGAGGGAATCGGGGCAGATGCGCGAAGTCGTCGCGTCCACCTGATTCCATGGTTGACACGTCGGCATCCATGACCATGAGTTTCGCCCCGGTTTGGCGAAGAATCGCCGCATTTCCGGCTGAGTGGTCGAAATGCGCCTGCCCGTTCAGGAGAATCTTTGTGTCCGCCCAGCGGAAGCCCAAGGCCTCGACGCCGGCGCGTATCTGCGGCGGAGAAGTCTGCAGATTTCCATTGATGAGGATATTGCCCGCGGGCGTGACGATGAGATAGGAAGCTAGATCGCGACTGCCGACGTAATAGAGGTTTCCTGCAATTCGGAAGGGCTTCTGCGGAGTCGTCCATTCAGGATTGATCTGTCCATGGAGAGGTACAAGAAACAGAAGAACGCCGAGCAGAGTCGCGGCCTTGAGAATCGAAGTTTTCATGCGGTCATTTCACCTCAATAAGTTGGGCTCGTGAATTACAAGTCCTTGCGGAGTTGCCCCTTCCGGGTCTGGTTAAGCGGTTCAGTGTGAGAAGTGGAGTCTTGATCTGCGTCAGTCCCGAATCCTCGGGTTGATGACGACATACATGATGTCTGTCGCGAGGTTGACGAAGACATACGTCAAGCCGATGGCGAGGATGCATCCCTGGAGCAATGGGTAGTCGCGGTTGTTGATGGCTGAGACGGTGAGGCGTCCGATACCGGGCCAACTGAAGATGGTTTCGGTGACGATGGCTCCTGCGAGGAGCGCTCCAAATTGCAGGCCGAGCAGCGTGATGACGGGGATGAGCGCATTGCGCAGGGCGTGTTTGTAGACGACGATGCTCTCGGGCAGGCCCTTGGCACGGGCGGTGCGGATGTAGTCCTGGCCCAGCTCTTCGAGCATGGCTGTGCGCACCATTCGCGTAAGGATGGCGGCGAGCGCGCTGCCCATGGTGACGGCGGGCAGGATGAGGTGGGTGATGCCTCCCGCTCCGCTGACCGGGAGCCAGCCGAGCTTGATGGACACAACCAGAATCAAAATGGGGCCAAGCGCGAAGGCCGGGAATGACAAACCGAGCAGGCTGACGAAGCTGAGGAGGCGGTCCTGCCAGCGGTCGCGGCGGAGCGCGGAGGCGACTCCGGCGGGCACGGAAAGCAGGACGGCGATGATGAGCGCGGCGACGGTCAACTCCACCGTGTAGGGATAGCGGGTGAGGACGAGGTGCGTGATGGAATCGTTGAGGCGGAGTGACGTGCCGAGGTTTCCGTGGAGGACTCCGGCCCAATAGTGGATGTATTGCGTGCCGAGGGGCAGATCGAGTCCGTAGGCGTGGCGCAGGGCAACGATGTCGGCGGGGCGCGCACCCTCGCCAAGCATCTGCTCGACCGGGTCGCCGGGAACGAGGTGGATCAGGATAAAGACAATAGAAACGACCAGCCACACGACAGGCACGGTGTAGACGAGCCGGAAGAGCAGCGCGCGGACGGCGCGGGGAAGTCGCATGAATCGTGAGCGGGAAGTATTTTTGCGCGGGGCCGTCTGGGCTGGTTCCTCGGGCGCTGTTTGAAGAGACGGCATAAAGGAACGATATCAGTCGGCGGATTCGAGTTGCGGCTGGCCGGCATCGGCGGAGGTGGAGGTGGTTTCCACGCGAACGCGGCTGATGCGGTTTTCGGCCATTTCGAGGACGGTGAAGCGGCGGCCCTCGTACTCTAAGGATTCGTCGACCGTGGGGATGTGGCCGAGGCGGGTCAGGATGAATCCGGCGAGGGTTTCGACTCCGGCCTGGCGGGGCAGGCTCCAGTGCATTTGCGTTTCAAGGTCGCGCAGATTGACGCTGCCGTCGAGGACGAGTCCGCCGGTGGCGGTGGTGAGGACTTTTTTCGCGGTCACGTCGAATTCGTCTTCCACCTCGCCGATCAACTGCTCAATGGCGTCTTCGACGGTGACGAGGCCGACGGTGGTCCCGAACTCATCGACCACGATGGCCAGATGGCGGCGGCGCTCCTGAAATTCATGGAGCAAGTCGAGGACGAGTTTGGTTTCCGGCACGACGAGGACCTCGCGCATCACCTGCTGCAGGCGCAGTTCGACGAACGGCGTTCCGCTGAAGCGAGTGCGGGCCGAGGCGCGGAAGTGCATGAGGCGCGAAATGTCTTTGGAGTAGACGAGGCCGACGATGAACTCCGGTCCGCGAGTGGGGTCGTAGACGGGCACGCGCGAGTGCTGCTCATCGACAATGCGAGCGCTGGCGTCTTCAATCAGCATGTCAAA
>JAICYR010000270.1 GCA_025934135.1 Acidobacteriaceae bacterium
GAGGCACAGCGCCGTGTCGTCGGCGCGCGGCTGGCACCACCAGGCGGGATCGGAGATGGCGTTGACCCGGCCGGTGGGCTCCAGCCGCTCGGGCACCTGATCGCTCATCAGCGCCCGCAGCTCGCCCAGCCGTTCGATCAGCTCGTCGAGGTCGGTCGCGTCGGCCAGCCCCTCCAGCACCTCGCCGTCCTCGTCCAGCACCCGGACCAGCACCTCCAGGCCATCGTCCGTCGGCGTCAGCTCGAACCGCAGGGGGGACATGGGGCGATCCTCCTGCCGCGAGGGTGGGCCGCGATTCGGGCAGATGCCAAGCCGCCACGGCGCCGCTCCCCTCCGTGTCATCCCGGTTTCGCCGCAGGCGAAGACCGGGACCCATGAGAGTCGATGGCTCAGGAACGGTCACGGCGGCGACGCCTCGGCTCAAGCTCTCCCCTCCTCCTCGATGGAGGAGGGGCAGGGGTGGTGGTGCGCGCCGGGCGGCGAATTTGCGAGCGCCGCTCGGCTCAGCGCCTCTCGCGCGCCTGCTTCAGCTCCGCGGCCACACCACCATCCCATCCCTTCCTCCATCGAGGAGGAAGGGCTTTGGGTTGACTTGCCCAGGCCGGCAGGCTCGCATCTTCCATCAGATGGATGGCCGGGAAGCATCTGACGATCGCCCGCTCACCCAAGCCCGGCTTATTTCTTGAAATTTCGAGGAAAATTCCCTAGACATGGAACGGGCCGGGTTTGGACCCCGGCCCGTTGGTAGCTCCAGCAGATCGACCCCCTTTGAGGTTTGGACCCTCATGGGTGCCCGAAGGCGGTCGATCTCGCAGCTTTCTTCTACATGAAGACGCCGCCGCAGTCAACGGACACGGCTGCTTTCCTGCGCCCAATCCATCCCGTTTAAACGCCGTCATATCGCTGGTGGGTGCCGCTTCGCCCCATTCCTTGGATTTCCCCTACGGTTTCATCGATAACGTTATCAGTAAGGGGGATTATGTGTGCGTACTCGTCCAGCTCTGTTTCGCTTATTTAAGCGCTTTAAAGAGCGTATAGTTCTTGCATAGAGATGCATTGTTAAGGTAGGAGATAGCCGCGTCGATAAGTGGAGACGGATATGGCCCCGCGCGAATCAAGGAGTCCTAGCTACCCGCAGGTTGGGCTCGGCCGAAGCGTTGACCTGTTGCGGCGTCTCTATGAAGGAATTCACAGAGGGTCGGTCGGAACGTCGGAAGCTCAGCAAATTATGGGGTTTTCTGGCTCGTCCGGGACAGGACTTGCGATGCTCTCCGCACTGAAGCGCTTCGGACTCATCGAGGGTCGAGACCCAAATATCAGAATTACAGATCTGGGGTTCCGGCTGCTCGAACCGATGGATCAAAATGAGCGGCAGAGTGCGCTTCGGGATGCCGCACTGAGTCCTCCTATTTTCGCAGAAATCCTGACCGCGTTCGGTGGGAAGCTACCAGCCGACGCGGTTATTCGTGCGAAGCTGATCCGCGAGCACGGATTCACGCCGTCGGGGGTCGAGTCGTTCATCCGCTCCTTAAGAGAGACCTTTTCCCTCGTCCAATCAGAGGACCTAGGCAATGCGGCCGATGCATCGCCCGTGCCGTCCGAACCGACCGGTGTGCCCCGCACAATGGAAGCGCCGCCGGCGTCAAGTTCTCCTGCCGCCGGATCTACATCACCGCCCGCGGTATCATCTGCGTTTGACGTTGGACCGGAATCTGGGATGACGAGGGCCGCGTTCCCATTGGTGGAGGGAACCGTGTACTTGGCCTTTCCGTCCAATCTCAGCGCCGACGGATATGCTGAGCTCTCTGATTATCTGCAGATTTTCCTGCGCCGCGCAGAGCGAATCAGGAGGCAACAAGGTTCTCGCAAGCTAGAGGACGAGGACGTTATCTGAGCTAGGAGGCGCGTCCTATCGCCTGGAAGACATTTCAGCGCTGAGAGAGCGGATCAGTTGGCGCGACCAAAGCGGTGCATGAGATCGTCAAACTGGCGGTCGCGATCGGGCACTCCGGGAATGGCGCGCAGAAAATTGTCCATCGGATTGTCCGGGTGGGAATACGCTAGATGCTCATGCCGCTTGAAAGCGTCCACGAGCTCGGGCTGCTCGGACCGGAAGAATATTTCGTTCTTTGAATATACCTGAACTGCGTGGTTGAAATGGAGCGCGTCCTCAGCGGTGGCGACGAATGTCACCAGCTTTGGCTCGACCATATAACTCATTGGCCGGGTCAGGGCGGCCGCCAGATGCGGGGTTATGGGGGCGATGATCTTCGGCGAGAAGATCGATGAATTGGCCGGGCTCCTCACATTGTGGAAAAACCCGTCGCCAAAGATGAATTCTCTGTCTGGCGAATAGATCAGCACGAACTTGGCGTGGCTGCCGAGGCGCAGGACCACCTCCCTGTGCGTGGCGCGCATGTTCATTCCGATTAGTGCGTTTCGTTCGCGCTCGGGAAGTGGCCCTCTCAAGTGCTCCGCCAGCGACGCTGCGGCATTTCTGTTGAGAGGGCTTCGAACCGCGAGCGAGACCAGACATTCCGCGAGCTTTTCAAGTTGGTCCTGGGGCGCTGCGCGAGCTTTGAACCTTGAATGGAGGGGGCCGCCTGTTGCTCGTTCAGGCCGAGGAATAGACTCCATCCACTCGACGAGTTGCGGGAATTCGTTGTCCGCGCGATCAAACTCCTTCTCGAAGCTCTCGTCCCACGGCGACGGCTTGTTGTTTCGATGATCGACCTTGATCAGATGAGCGTTGCCGATGACGCCAAAAGCGCTGGGCTTAGCGCGGATGACGTTGCCATCGGGGCTGATCCGGTGGACGCCGCCCTTCTGATCCGCCCACTTCTTGGATACGCACTCGGGCCACCAGTGATGGCGCGCTGACTTATGCTTTGGCATGGCCGAGAAGTAGTTACACCCCTGGTCAAATCGGCGCCGGCGCGAACAAGGACCTGCATAGCCCTCACTCCGCCGGCAGCGTATTCTCCGCCCGGACCGCCATCACCTTGTCGAACTCGGCCCAGACGCCGGCCTCGCCGTGCCA
>JAICYR010000048.1 GCA_025934135.1 Acidobacteriaceae bacterium
AAGCTGCCGCAACGCATGGGCGACATTCGCCTCATTGAAATTGCCGACTACGACCTGAACGCCTGCGGAGGAACCCACGTTTGCAGCACCGGCCAGATCGGCGGCCTGCTGCTGCGCGGAGTGGAGAAGGTGAGCCGGGGCTTCCGCGTTTCTTTTGTCTGCGGACTGCGCGCCGTCGCCGCCGCCAGCCACGATTTCAATGTGCTCAGCCACGCTTCTGCTGGTCTGTCGGCCGGTGCGGATGAGATTCCGGCGGCCATTGAGCGTCTGAGGAACGAAGCCAAAGCGGGGGAAAAAGAGCGGCAGCGGCTGCGTGAGGAACTGGCCGGCTATCATGCCTCGCGGCTCGCGGTGGAGGAGCAACCCAGCGGCGGTCTGCGTTTTGTGCGCCGCGTGTTTCCAGACCGCGACCCCGAGTACGTTCGCCTGCTTGCGTCCAAGCTCGCGGCCTCAGTGCCGCGCACCGTCGTGCTGCTGGCCTCGGCGGAAAGCTGGCCCGCCCGCGTGGTGCTGGCGCGGAGCCGCGATCTCGATTTCCATTGCGGAGAGTTGCTGAAGGAAGCGCTGGCCGCGCGCGGGCTGCGTGGAGGCGGTTCGGCTGACCTTGCCCAGACCGACCTCACCGAAGATCAGCTTGAATCGATCGCCGCGGAACTGGAGAAAGCGGTCCGCGCCGCGCGTGTTGCCAAGGCTTCACAAGCCTAGGCCGTAACGAAATATAGGAAAGCTGAAAATAAACGGCTTGTCATCCTGAGCGCAGCGGGTGCGGTTTTTTTGCACCCGCGGAGTCGAAGGATCTGCGGTTGTCTCTTCTTCTTTCGACTGCGTACAGCAGCCCAAATTCAAAGCATTTGCTGCCAATTCATATGCTCGATAGAGCCTGGGACAGTCGTGCGTGGTTTGGATTGATTTGTATCAGGGCATTGCTTCAGCCATGCCAAAACCAGCCCTGAAAAGAGTGGAGCTTCAGCCCCTGAGGGATGAGTCACTCCCAGAGTGACCCATCACCTGCCTCGCCCTTTTCCAATCGCCGCGCCGCTGATAAACTTTACAAAGTGTCTCCTGCCATTGTGGGGCTATAGCTCAGCTGGGAGAGCGCCTCGTTCGCAACGAGGAGGTCGGCGGTTCGATCCCGCCTAGCTCCACCAAACCTTAGTTACAAATTGTTGTGACAGCGGGTAACGAATCTGATTACGCTCGCCGGTATATGTTGACTCCGGTGCTATTCTCGAAGTCTGAGGATTATGTCCTGTTTTTCTGCCGCATTGCGCCGCTGGTCGTGTCTGTTCCTGCTCCTCGCCTTTGGTTTCGCTCTTTCCGGATGCGGAAATTTCTCCGGCCCCATTCATAAGCAATACGTCTATGTATCCGCCCGCAAGGCATTTCTGCGGGAACGATTGGCGGCGGTCACGAACCGCGTGGCCGATTTGACCAATGGCGAGCGACTGCAGGTGGTCGACCAGCAGCGGCGCTTCTACAAAGTAAAGACCGAAAAGGGCGCGGTGGGCTGGATCGACGACCTGCAGGTGATTGACCAGTCCGATTACGACAAGTTCGTGGCGCAGGCCAAAGAGCACGCGCACGATCCGGTCGTCGTGACCGGAATTATGCGCGACCTGTCGAACGTGCATCTCGCTCCGGGTCGAAAAGCGGAGCATCTTTATGTGCTCCCGGAAAACACTCAGGTCGAGTTGCTGCGCCGGGCGTCGGTACCAAAGCTGGTGCCTGCACAAGCCCGCCCAGTTCCGCTGCCGGATTCAAAAAAAGCCGCCCCGAAAAAGAAAGAAAAGCCAGACCCGAACGCTGCGCCCTACATTCCGCCGGGACCTCCTATGGAAGACTGGTGGCTCGTGCGTGGGCCGGGGGGCCAAACCGGCTGGGTTCTGTCGCGGATGATGGACATCAACATCCCGCGCGAAATCGCCGGGCTGGCCGGGACGCAGAAATATATCGCGGCCTATAAGCTGTCCACGGTCAATGATCCGGAGTCGAAGTTTCCGAATGGCGAGGCCCCGAATTATGTGGCTGTGACCAACGCCTGGAACCAGGGGCTGCCTTACGACTTTGACCAGTTGCACGTCTTCACCTGGGTCACGAAGCACCACCGGTATGAGCTGTCGCTGCGCCAGCGGGGAATCGAAGGCTATCTACCCATCACCGTCGGAAGCGGTGTGTTCAACGGCAAGACTGAGCCGACCTTCACCTTCCGCGAAGCGGCAAAAGACAATGCGGTGCAAATCGATCCCGTGACGGGCGCGGCCGTGGCGGGCCACTACGTCACCGTGACCTACCGGCTGGAGGGCAATCTGGTCTACAAGGTGGACACTCCGGATGGCGCGCCGAAAGAAGTCGCGAAGAAGAAATGATTGCGGTCAACGCTAAATAAAAAGGCGGACCGAAGTCCGCCTTTTTGCAATGCCGGGCGCGAATTAAAAGCGCAACCCGACCGTGACGGGAATGAATCCCTCGGTCCCGGAACCATAAGGATCGCTCGGGCTGGCCAGAGGTGAATTGACCCACACGTAGCGGGCTTCCGTGTAGAGCTTGGCGTTGCTGTAGTCGCCAAAGGCTTTCCAATAAAGGCCAAAGCCGATGTTCGCGCCGGCCTGGTTACTGGAAGAGTGGGCCACCGTTTGTGGGACATATCCTGAATAGCAGTAGAAGTAATATGGGTCGCACTGGGTGGACAGCGCCGCTTCAGTAAAGTTTGTCACCTTGCGATAGAACCCGCCGCCGCCGGTAATGTAGGCCCCGAAACGAGGCGACACCGGCATATAGACGATCGGGTCGAGAGTGAGCGACCACGTATTGATGTTGCCGCCGAGTTGCGGAATGCCATTGTCGATAGCGAGCGCGGTGAGCGTGTGGCCGG
The DNA here is from genome assembly GCA_025934135.1 of Acidobacteriaceae bacterium. Lineage (GTDB taxonomy): Bacteria > Acidobacteriota > Terriglobia > Terriglobales > Acidobacteriaceae > Silvibacterium. The sequence goes on from JAICYR010000048.1 coordinate 2,873, forward strand.
GAATTTTCATCCGGTTGAATTGATATTCAATCAGCGCCCCGAAATACCTGTTGAAGTTCCAGCCCGCTCCCACATTTACGTTGTATCCCCAGGTTTCCCAGTCGTGCGCGGCATTGCCGATAGGCGCGGTGGCTCCGGCCCCGACTTCAAACGCGAAGTGGCTCCAGTTGCTCTGGTAATAGGGATAGCGGCGGTTCGTGTTCCGGCGGCCGTATTGGCCATACTGCGCCGAGGCCTTGGCCGTGGGCGCCGCAGGCATATCAAGCTTGGCCAAAGCTGCCTGCCAGTCGGAGGAGCTTGAATATCCCGGAGAAGATGAAGAATCGGTGGTTTGCGCTTGAGCCGCCCCCGGTAGGGCAACGAGAGCGACTGCTGTAGCGGCAATGGCAAGGCGGCTCAGGAAAATCCGCGGAGAAAAGCAGTTGGAAACCATAGAGGAAATGCTCCTTTTCGGGTTGTAGCGGTTCTTCAGTAGGTGTAGATGGAACCCGACGCCCTGAAGTGGCTTTTTCCTTAAGAAAAAGCCACCCTGTAGATCGCTTGAAACTCCACAGAAACTGGAGAACCGCCTTAGCGCGTGGGCCCGCTTATGTAGTTAACACTCAGTTGATGAATTAGACTCGCAAGCTGTTGCTTTTGTTTGCATCTAGTTACAGGATCTGAAAGACCCTTATCTAGTGGGATGCGGTGTTTATCTTTTAGATAACGTGAGTTCCAGCCCGCCCACAATGGAGCGGCCCTGCATCCGCACGCCCTCGAGTTCCTCGTAGCCGGTGTTGCTGAGGTTGGTCATCTGCAAATAGGGGTGGATCCAGCCGCGCTCGCGCGCAACGGACAAATCCCACACCGGGTAGGGGTCGCGACCATACCGCTGCACGACGCCGACACGGTTCCGTGCGACCAGGCCGGCGAATTGGCCGGTCCACTCGGCGCTGGCATTGTTCACCGGGTAATTGAAGATGTACTCCGACTCTAGGCCGTGCAGCGCGGCCTGCGCGCCGTGGATCGCCGTCCAGGAGAAGCGCAGCATCTGGCGCGAAGTGGCCTGCCAGTTCACTGAGCTTTCCACTCCGGTAAAGGACAGTCCGCTCAGGTTTGCTGCCTGCCATTTCTCGCTGGGATCGGTGCGAACATAATCGATGGCGTCATGCTGGCGCGAATAGAAAACCGTAAGCGAGGCAGTGACGTTCGGCCCCGCGTACCAGTCGGCCCCGCCTTCGCCGGACCAAGCCGACTCAGGCTTTAGGTCCGCATTGCCGATGGTCGTGGGGTCGCTGTAATAAAGATCGGTGTAGGTGGGCAGCCGAAAGCCGTAGCCAACGGCCCCGCGCAGCTTCCACTTCTGGCCGAAAAAAAGACTTCCGGAGACATCGGGGCTGAAGACCGATTGCGGGCCGCCGCTCAGCAGCTCCTCGCGCGCGCCAAGTGAAAGCGTTCCGCGATGGTGAAAATGGAGGTCAAGGTCTGCGTATCCCGCTCCGCGATTGCGGGCGTGGCGGCCGAGGTTGTTGCTGTCGATAGCGTCGCCCTGAAACTCAAGCCCATAGAACAGGCCAGCGGCGGAGCCGAGCGTTTCCCTCCGCCGCACCACTGCCTGCCAGCTTGTGTCAATGTGGTTGTTTGCGTAGATGCCGGGCGCGTCGCGGAACAGAATGAAGTTGTCCGTGTGACGGCGGTAGCCAAATGCCGCGCGGGTCTTCGGCCCAATCTGCTGGCTGGCCGAGGCGAACCATCCCTTGGTGCGCTCCCATGACGGGAAGTTGCCGTAAAACTGGTCCGCCCCAAACGCGCGGTCGCTGCCCGCGAGCAGAATGCTGGTCGCTCCCAGCGCCGACTGATAGCGCGTCTCGCTGCTGGCCGACTCCGTTCGGTAGTCGCGGTCCGAGATGAATCCAGTGGAGAAGTTGCGCGCGCCCGTCGCGGCCTCGCTCCACTTTCCGTGGACAAAGTTGGCGATGGCGGCCTGCTCGTTTTCGCCGTAGCTTCCGGCTCCGGCGCGCAGCGACAGGCTGCTGCGCGTGGGCACGGCGGTAATAAAGTCGATCACGCCGCTGAGAGCGTCGGCCCCGTAAAGCGTTGACCCCGAGCCGTGCAGCACGTCGATGGTCTGCAACGCGGCCAGCGGCACCGGCAGATCAAGATTGTGGTGCGAGGTCTGCGCGTCGTTGATGCGGAGTCCGTTAAGCAGCACCAGCGTCTGCTCAAACGAGCCGCCGCGCAGGTTGATGTCCGCCTGCACATTGCCCGCTCCGCGCTGCTCAATGAACACGGAACTGTCCGTGCGCAGATAGTCCTCGATGGTTGGCACAACCAGCGGGTGCTGTTTTGTATCAATCACGGTTACAACTCGCGAAGACTCGGCCTCGCTCACCGGCTCAGGGCTGCCAAGAACAACTACGGTGGAGGAAACGGAAGGCTTCTTCGGCGCGGGTTTGTTCCGTTCGGGCTGCTGCTGCGCGAAAGCGATTCCGGCGTAAAGCAGCAGGGCTGCGCCTGCGTACTTTGGGAGCTTCATGAATGCAGTCTGAATCGTCGTGCCTCGTGCTGGGGGATTGTGTCATGTGGCCCGGGGTCTTTTTATTCTACCGGGTGCGGTTCGGAAACCGGCGGAGCCTCGACCGCGGGCTCCATCTCTTTTGCCCGCGCCTCAAGATACACGTCGAGCTTATAGCCCGCCTCGCTCATTATCTCTCTCGCGTTTTCAATTTCGGCTTCCATCTCGATCACCACCTCAAGCGCCTGCGAATCCTGCTCCGCAGCTTCCAGCAGAGCGGGCATCTGGAGCCAATCCGTCAGCTCTTCAAAGCTCTCCTTGTTGACCCAGGTCACGCCGTCCGACTCATGAATGCCGGCCAGCCAGCGTACATCGCCGTCTTTCCAGAAGTCGCGTGGCTCAGGCGCATCGGCTTGCAGCAGCAGCGTCCGCACCTTCGCGGCGGCGCGCCAGACTTCTTCGCCGTCCATGCCCGTCGCAGAAAAAGTTTCCGCAAGCGCCTGCCGCAACTGCAGGCTGTCAAAAGCGGCTGCGAGGTCGCCCTGCCAAGGCAGGCTTCCAAGAACAATCCACGCTGCGAGCAGTGCCCACTGCTTGTCTGTGTTCGGAACCAGGCGCGCGATCGACGGCCAGTCCGTAGCGAACTCTTCTTCCGTCATCGCGAGGTGAATGGCGGCCACCGTCTTTTGCTGGCACGTCTCGCGATAGCTCTGCGCGGTATGCCCCGCGGCGGCGAGCCGCGAAGCAAGGTCGCGGTTCTCCGCCGGAAGACTCGCGATGGCGCGGTAGAAGAAGAGCGTGCAGTGGTCGAGAAACGACTGAAGCTGTTCGGCGCGGAGTTGCGGGTTCGCCGGCGCATTGCTCACGCGCTTGCCCAGAAGCTCTTCGGAAGCATCATCACGAGTCGCCTGAGCAGCGAGTTCCTTCGCAATCTCCGCGAATCCGCGAATCGATTCAGAACTCAGCGCCTGGTGCAGCGCGTCGTGCAGCGGGCGCAGCCGCAGCATGGAAAGCGCGGCATCCACGCTGGGAACGCCTTCGCCGTGCAGCGCGTCGCAAAGCCGGTCCCAAGGCTGCTCCGCCGAAGGATGAAGCTCGCGCCAATCGAGCAGCACCACGTGCTGATAGCCGCGCAAACCCAGCGTGAGTCCATGATGATGAAAATCGCGCGCGCGCCGCAGGTATTCGAGTCCGTTTGCGGCGTCGCGATACGCCACAATGCTGTCGTCGCCCGCAAGCGCGAGCCCGTCGCCGAGTCGAGTCTGGCGCAGCGAGCCCGTGTGCTTGTCCATCGCCGCCGCGGAAAGATGGATCGTCCCCTGCGTGCTGCCGTAGCTGTTGTTGTAGAGCACCAGAGCGCGTTCGCCGCCCATCCGGTTGGAGTAGGCGAAGACGTTCTCGTTCACCGTGCCGTAGCCAGTCCAAAAATCGTACAGGACGAAGTTCGTGCTCTCGGCAAAGAGCCACCTGCGCTTCAGCAGCGGCGCAATCTCGCGCTGGTGTCGCGCCACAAGGTCCTGGTTAGGCGACTCATTCATCCGCGCCTGCTTGAACTCCATGCCGTAGCGCTCGGTAAAGCCCTCGATCTGCCCATGGCCAAACATGGGCAGGCCCGGAAGCGTGGCCAGCATGGTCGCCACGCCAAAACACTTGTCGCCTGTGCCGAACTGGTCAATGGCGGTCCGCTCGTCAGGATTGCTCATGAAGTTCACATACCGCTTCAAAATGTCCGGATCGAACTCGATCGTCTTCTTCAGATAGGAGCGGTACTTCGCGTTTTCCTCGTCGCGCAGCATGTTCATAAACGCGCTGTTGTAGACGCGGTGCATACCGAGCGTGCGCACAAAATATCCTTCCAGCAGCCAGAAGGCCTCGGCCAGCAGCAGCGTTCCCGGAACCTCAGCCGCCACGCGGTCCACCACCTCGCGCCAGAACTCGTGCGGCATCAGCGCGTCGAATTCCTCTTGCGACATGGCGCTTTCCGCGCGCGAGGGGATTGAGCCTCCCGCTCCCGGCAGCGGAAACCACAGACGCTGCACATGCCGCTTGGCCAGCACCATCGCCGCGTCAAAGCGAATAATCGGCGACAGCCGCGCCACGTGCAGAATCGTCTGGATCACATGCTCGCGCACATAGTCCTTCGAGTAATCGAGCTGCGCCGTGTCGTTCCAGGCAAAGCTGGTGCCATCGTTGCCGTGATACACGTAGCGCGTTGTGCCGTCGTTATGGTGGCGCAGCCGGAAGACCACGGCGGCATCGCTCTGGTCGTAGTAGTGATCTTCAATTTTGATCTCGACGCGGCTATCGTTGGAAAGATCAGGCCCGTTAAAGCTGTAGGAAGGAAACGGGTCCTCCCAGCGATAGAGAAACCAGTCGGGATGGTCGATCACCCAGTCGGAGTCGATGCCCATGTGGTTCGGAACCATGTCGCTGGCCATGCGAATGCCGAAACGCGCCGCTCGCCGCTTCAGGCTGTCGAAGGCCTCGTACCCGCCGAGGTCGCCGGCAATGTCGTATCCCTTGAGCGAGTAGGCCGAGGCGACGGCGTCGCCGTGTCCGCGCAGCCGCTTGATGGTGCGCGACGCGGTGCTGCGTTCCCACAATCCAATGAGCCACAGCGCGGTAATGCCGCGGTCGGCGAGCAGTTGCAGCTCTTCGTCAGGAATTTGGTCGAGACTATGAATATGCCGCTGATATTTTTTCGAGAGCTGCTCGAGCCACACAAAGGTGCTCTTGGCCATCATCACCACGTTGGGCATCCACGCCTGGTCGGAGCTGAACGCCTCGTATTCATTCAACGGAGCCTGATAACCATGAGCATAGCGGCGCTTCCCAAACTGCTCTTCAAATCCGATGAACTCATCGCCGACAAATCCGGCCATGCCCCATCCCGGAGCCGCGTGGCGATGCCAGTCCGGCCCGGGCGGATGGAACCGCAGCCAGATGGCGAGGTCTTCTTCTTTCAGAATGTCCACCGCCAGCAGAACCCGCCGCATATCGCCGCCCAGATGCGTCACCCAGCGCTCGCGAATAAATTCAAGCTGTCCGGTCAGCGAGTCGGGCGAGGCCAGCATGGGCGCGCGCAGCGCATCCAGCAGGCTGCCTACTTCCGGCGCAAGCGGAGGCCGCGTGCTGAAGTAATCCGGAAAAGTCCTCGTCACGTTCTGATAGATCGTCCGCTCCTTCAGGCCCGCATCCTCAAACAATTCACGAAAGCGGCTGAACGCCGGATTGATATTCGCGAGCCACAACATCAGCAGCTCTTCCAGCGCGGCTTCGCGACTGGGGCGGCCTTCCGTCGAGCCTTTGAGCCACTCAGCGGCGCTTAGCTCTCCGCGAAAAATCGCCGTGTTGGGGAACTCCGCCGTAAATTGCAGCAGAAGCTTTTCCAGGTCTTCGGGTTTGGCCTGCGCCGAGAACCATTGCAGGGCCTGCGAGAAAACAGGGGGGTCAATCTGTTTGCGATAGCTGGCCACCAGCGCGTGGTTCAGTTCGTCAATCAGCCCCATGGCAAAGAGCGCGCCCGCATGGACCACGCGCTCGGGGTCGGATTCGGTTCCGCGCATCACATTAAGCGCCTGCGCCAGGCGGCGGCTTGCCGCCACGTTGGCAAAGATCACGTTTCCCGTGTAGCTGAACAGTAGATCATTCAGCTTCAGCCGCTCACGGATCGCGCGGTGGATGTGAAATTCCATGCAAAAGCCTCAATCAAGATTGTGGCGGTTATTCTTGTGTTCTGCAAAGTAGGATGCACCCGCTCGCTCCAAATGCGAGTGCAATGCTGTTCCGCGTCGCGAGATCAGACCTGGGCGGCGAGGTCGTTGTCTTTCGTTTCCCTTATCCAGAGCAGGCCGAGCAAGGAGAGGACCGCCGAGGCGCTCAGGTAGTAGCCCACGTACTGGAGCCCCCAGTTGCGGGCGAGCCAGACGGCGATGTAGGGCGCGAGCGATCCCCCCAGAATGCCCGCCAGGCTGAAGGCGAGCGAGCTTCCCGTGTAGCGCACAGAGGTGGGGAAAAGCTCGGAAATGACGGTGCCAAGCGGACCATAAATAAGGCCCGATAAACCCAGGCCCAGGGCCATCGTGGCGAAGGCCCATATAGGGCCGGAGGCGAACATCGGCCCCATCACCAGGCCGAAGGCGCCCATCGCGGCGGTGGCCCGGAGCATGGTGCGGCGCCGTCCCCGCTCGGCGAAAAACGCCGAAACTGGAATCATCAGCGCTACGGCAATCATGGCCAACAGCTCCATCAGCAGAAATTCACTGCGGCTGTAATTCAGAGCGGTGGTTCCCCAGGAGAGCGAGAAAACAGTCATCAGATAAAAGCTGACGAATACCACCAGAGAAATCAGCGTGCCCGCAATAAGGGCCTTGAGATGGTTACGAAACACGGCGATCATCGGCAGCTTTTCCGGTTCGTGGCGATGCCGCGCCTGCTTGAAGATGGGCGTTTCCGTGATGGTCAAGCGCACCCATAGCCCTAAAAAAACCAGCACGGCGCTGGCCAGGAAGGGGATGCGCCAGCCGAAAGACAGAAACTGCCGGTCGGTGAGCCAGCGCGAAAGCAGGAGGAACACCCCTCCCGAGAGGAGGAAACCTGCGGGCGCGCCAAGCTGGGGAAACATTCCGTAGAGGGCGCGCTTTTTTGGGGGAGCGTTTTCAACCGCCAGCAGCACCGCTCCGCCCCATTCGCCCCCCAGCCCCAGCCCCTGGCCAAATCGGAAGATGGCGAGCAGCAGCGGAGCGGCGAAGCCGATCGCGGCGTAGCCGGGCAACAATCCAATGGCCACCGTGGAAACGCCCATCGATGACAGCGCAATCACCAGCGTCGTCTTGCGGCCTATGCGGTCGCCAAAATGTCCAAACAGCGCGGAACCGACGGGCCGCGCGACAAACGCGATTCCGAAAGTCGCCAGCGACGCCAGCATGGCGGAGGCTGGCGTCGTCTCCGGAAAGAACAAGTGCGGGAAGACCAGCACGGCCGCCGTCGCGTAGATATAGAAGTCGAAATACTCAATGGTTGTGCCCACCATGCTGGCAAGCAGCACCTGGCGCGGAGTATTGACCCGCTTTCGCGATACGGTTCGAGTCGTATTCATCGGAGTCTCAGGATTGTTTGCCCGCTCATCATCCGGCAGCACGTGGCCCGGTGCAACCGTAACCGAAGCTATACCTGACTAGTTGCTCGTTGTCCAGGTGTAAGCGCTTTTAATGAGGAATCGTCGCGAGCGCAGAGCCAATCCAGTTCAGCAGCAGTCCGGGGAAGCATCCGAAAGCCACGACCAGCAGCGCCATAAATCCCACCACAATTCGCGTGAGCAGCGGCGTTGCAATAGGCTCGCCCTCCGAGTCGCGCACGTAAACCTGCTTCAGCACGCGCAGATAGTAGTAGAGCGAAACCACGCTCATCGCAATGGCCAGGCAGACCAGCCACAACAGGCCGGAGTCCGCGAAGTACGCCGCCGAGAAGACGTAGAACTTGCCGAAGAATCCTGAGAGTGGCGGGATTCCCGCAAGTGAAAGCAGGAAGACCAGCAGACAGAACGAGAGAAACGGCGCGCGCCGCGCGAGTCCTGCCAAATCGCGGATCTGATCGACGCCTTCTTTTTCCAGCGCGGCTAGAACGCCGAACGCTCCCAGCGTCGCCAGCGCGTAGGTAATGACGTAATACACCAGCGCCCGCAGGCCGTTTGCATTGTTCGCCAGAATGCCGAGCAGCATATATCCGGCGTGCCCTATGGCCGAGTAAGCCAGCAGCCGCCGAAAGCTTGTCTGCGCGAGCGCCGCGAGGTTCCCGATCACCAGAGAAAGCGTGGCGACGATGACGAGCAGCGGAGTCCACGTGGCGGTGGACGGGTGAAGCGCGCCCGCTTCCGCCGACAACCCCAGCGCCATCACGATTGCGAAAACGAAGAAGCTGGCGATCTTCGAGCTTGACGCGACCAGCCCCGCGCTGGGCGTGGGACCGCCCTGGTAGGCGTCGGGCGTCCACAGGTGGAACGGTGCGGCGGCGACCTTGAAGCCGAATCCTGTCACGATCATGACCATGGCGACCGCCAGCAGTGGCGTGATGGGATGCGAGGTGACGGCGGCGGCGACTTCACCAAGTTCAATCGACCCGGACAGCCCATAAAGCAAGCTGATTCCGAACAGGAAAAACGACGCGGCCATGCCGCCAAAAAGAAAATACTTCAGCGCGGCTTCCGATGACCGGGGGCTGCGCTTATCAAACGCCGTGAGGATGTAGAGCGAGAGGCTCAGCAACTCCAGCGAGGCGAAGATCACCAGCAGATTTTGCGTGCTGACCAGCACCATCATGCCCGCGGTCGCGAACAGAATCACGCCGAGGTATTCGCCAATGTGGTGCGTGAAGTCGGAGTTGACCGCGAGCAGCGCCACCAGAATCGTGAAGGCGACCAGCACCACCTGCACCATTTGCGTCAGCGGAGTCACAACCAGCATTCCGTCCGCCAAGGCACCCGGCAGGGGCCGCAGCAGAAGCACCAGAATCGCGGCCACGCATCCGGCGCACGCGGTCAGTCCGGCGGCGGCCCAGCGAACCGAATTCCGGCGGCCTTGCGTGAATGCCAGATCAACGGTGAGCGCGGCCAGCCCCGTGACAGCGACAATCACCTCTGGCAGCGCGTAGCGGAGCAAGTTGAAGGCGGTTGCCGGAATCATCGCCACGCTCCCTTCCGCAGGCCGTCAAATAGCGGCGAGTTGAGCGCGGGAAGAATCAGGTCAAGCAGCAGCCGCGGATAAACGCCCACCACCACGGTGGAGGCGATAAGGATAAGAGCGCCGATCTTTTCCGGAATCGTGATCGGCGGCAGCGCGGCATGAGGTGCTGCGGGCTGCGGCTCGGCAGTAGCGCCGCCTCCAAAGAAAGCTTTGTCCATCGCGCGCCACGTGAACCCAATCCCGATCAGGATTCCGACCGCTGCCAGCACGGCCAGCACCGGCCACGCCTGCCATGTCCCGATGATGATTTCAAATTCGGCGATGAACCCGCTGAATCCCGGAAGCCCAATTGAAGCCATCGCGGCAATCACGAACGTGAAAGCCGCAAACGGAATCGCGTGCGCCAGCCGCATCGGCGCAAGCTCGTTCAGGAAGCGCGTGTGCGTGCGGTCGTACACCATGCGCCCCACAACCGCGAACAGCAGGCTGGCGATGACCGCGTGCGAAAACATCTGCACCACCGCGCCGCCGAGCCCGGTCTGCGTAAGGGTCATCAAGCCCAGCAGCACAAAGCCCATGTGGCTCACGCTGGAGTAGCCAATAACGAACTTGAAATCCCTTTGCACCAGCGCGACGCTCGCACCGTAGACGATCCCGATCAGCGCGAGCACGGCGAAGAGGTTTCGCCACGAACTCAGCCCGAGCACATGGAAGCTCCACGCGCCCATGCCCGCGGGGAAGAGCATCATGGCGACCCTGAGGCAGCCGTATGCGCCGAGCTTCATGATGACTCCGGCCAGCAGCATGGAGGCGGCCGTCGGCGCGGCCACGTGGCCGGTCGGCGCCCAGGTGTGGAACGGCCACATGCCGGCAAGGATGGCGAAGCCGACGAAGACCAGCGGGAAGACCCACATCTCAAAATGCAGCGGGAAGGGATACCGCGCCAGCTCGACCAGGTTCAGCGTCTTCCCGCCCGTCTCCACCAGCGTGGCGATAATGCCAATCAGCACCATCGCGCTGCCCGCGAACGAGTAGAGCGCCAGCTTCATCGCCGCGTATTCGCGGCGCGTCGATCCCCAAATCGCAATCAGGAAATACTTCGGAATAATCGCCAGCTCGTAAAAGACGAAAAACAGAAACAGATCGAAGCTGAGGAAGACCCCATAAACCGCGCCGATTAGCACGAGATAAAAAGCGAAAAACTCCGCTGCCCGCTTCTCCACATTCCACGAGAAAAGCACGCCCGCAACGCCGACGATTCCGGTCAACAGCAGCACCACCAGGCTGATGCCATCCACCGCGAGATGGTACTCAATCCCCAGCGAGGGAATCCACGGAACCTTGGTGATGGTCAGCAGTTCTCCCGGAGTAAACCGAATCGTCGCGATGATGACGAGAGCGAGCGTAGCAACTGACGCGACAAGCGCGACGACTCGCGCCGTGCGCGCGCTGGCCTTCGGCCGCAGCATGAGTATCGCCGCGCCGATAAACGAGATGTAAATAGTCCAGGCGAGCATCGGCTAAAACCTCACCTGAGACAAAATTTTCATAACCGTGCTGTTCATCGCGCCCACAATCAACTGTGGATAAAGGCCCAGCACAAACATAAGTCCTATGGCGGGCAGCAGGGCCAGCCGTTCGCCCAGACTCAGGTCTGGCATCGCGGCCCAGCGCTGGTTCACCGGCCCGTAGAAAACTCGTTCCAGAAATACGAGAAAGAAAACAGCGGTGAAGAGCAGCCCCAGCAGCGAAACCGCGGCCGCCCATGGGACAAGCGGAAAGACTCCTTTGAAGATGAGAAACTCGCCGGGGAAGCCGTTCAGCCCCGGCAGTCCCAGCGACGAGAAGACCGCAATCCCCATCGTCCCACAGAGCACGGGCACAACCTTGCGCAGCCCGCCAAAATCGTTCAGCCCGTGCAGGCCACCGCTGCGCTTCTCCAGCATCGCGACAAACCAGAACAGCAGCGACGCCGTCAGCGCGTGGTTGAACATTTGCAGGAACACGCCGTTCATGGCGGCGGCGCGATTGATCTGGTCGCCCGCCAGCTTCAGCACAACAAAGATTCCCAGCGTGCAGTAGCCCAGATGGTTGATCGACGAATAGGCGAACATCCGCTTGATGTCCGTCTGAATCCACGCCACCAGCGCCGACCACACAATGCTGGCCACGGCCAGCCACAGCAGCAGCGTGAGCCAGTGCTGCATCTGTTGCGGAAAAATCGGCACCAGCACGCGCAGCAGCCCATAAAGCCCCATCTTCGACATCGCGCCGGTCAGCAGAATCGTCGTTCCGGATGGAGCCTCCGCATAGGCCGACGGCAGCCAGGTATGCAGCGGCAGAATTGGCACTTTCACCGCGAATCCCGCGAACGCCGCCCAGAAGATACACTCCGCAATGCTGCTGCCGCTCAGCCCGCCCCAGTGCAGATTCTGCGCGAGTGCCGGAACAAGCTGGCCCTGCTGCGAAAGCTGCGCCAGATCGAGAAAGTCGAATCGTCCCGTCGCGAGATACAGCGCCAGAAACGCCAGCAGCAGCGCGATGCTGCCCACCATCGTGTAAATAAAAAATTGATTGGCCGCGCGCGCCCTCGCCGCGCCTCCCCAAAGTCGAATCAGCAGGAACGCGGGAATCAGGCTCAGTTCCCAGAAGAAGAACCAGTGGATGAAATTCAGCGCGGTAAAGGTCCCAAACAGCCCCGCCTGCAAAAACAACACCATCGCGAAGTACAGCCCGCCGTGCTCCTCCCGGCTCCACGAGGACGCAATCGAGATCAACACCACGATCGCCGACAGCACCACCATCAGCAATCCGAGACCGTCTATCGCGAGGTGGTACTGGACTCCCAGCGCGGGAATCCAGGCGTGAAGCTCCTCGAACTGCATCGCGCCTGATGCGGTGTTAAAGGCGCTCCATAGATAAATCGTAATCGCCAGCGAGCCGAGCGCGCTGGCCGCTGCAATGGCACGCGCCGCTCCCCGTCGCTTTCCCGCAAGCAGCGCCAGACACGCGCCCGCAATGGGCACGAGCGTCAGCGCACTGAGCCATGGGAAATGGTTCATCCCGCGTGGCTCCAGAAAAGAATCAGCGCCAGCACCACCAGCGCCACGCCCAGCACTCGCAGATAATTCTGCGCGCGCCCGTTCTGGAAGCGCGAGATCAGCCGCCCACCCTGCGCGAGTCCCGTGCTGCCTCCGTCGAAGCCCGCGTTGATGGCGTGCGCGTCCACCAGCGAATCAAAGTGGGAGACCATGCGCGTGCACCACGCCACCAGTTGCACCGCGCCATTCCACACCCAGCGGTCGGCCCATTGGAACGCCCGCGCGCAGAGGCGCGAAAACGCGATGACCGTGACATCGTAAAACTCATCAATATAGAGCCGCTGCCCCAGCGCGCGGAAAAACTGTGGCTGCACCCGTTCGAGCGCGTCCGGCTCCTCGGCCCGCGTGATGGGCTTGCTTCCGTAGAGCCACCAGCCAATCGCAATGCCCGCAATCACAATCACCGACGAGATGACCATCAGCGAGACCATGCCGCCGCTAAATGCTCCGAAGTTGAGCGCCAGCGCGCGGCCCTCAAGAAACGACTGGAACCACGGCCACGCGGGCGTCCCCACAAACCCGAGCAACGCCGCGAAAATCGACAGAATAATCAGCGGCCAGGTCATTACGGGGGGGCTTTCATGCACCGGCTTGGCCACTGTGCGCGGCGCCGGACGTCTCGGTCCAAAGAACGCGTAGCACACCTGCCGCGTCATGTAGAACGCGGTGAGGAACGCGCCCACGGCGCCAAGATAGAACGGCCCCGACGAAATGCTCCACAGATGCGCCGAGTGCAGAATCTCGTCCTTGCTCCAGAATCCGGCGAACAGTGGAAACCCGCACAGCGCGAGCATCGCAATCGCATAGGTCGCAAAGGTCACGGGCATCAGCTTCCGCAACCCGCCCATGTAGCGAATATCCTGCTCTTCGGAGCATCCGTGAATAATCGACCCCGCCCCGAGAAACAGCAGCGCCTTGAAAAATGCGTGCGTAATCAGGTGGAACATCCCCACCGCCACGCCGCCCACCGCGAGCCCCAGCATCATGTAGCCAAGCTGCGACACAGTGGAGTAGGCCAGGATGCGCTTGATGTCGTTCTGCCCCACGGCGATGAACGCCGCCAGCAGCGCGGTAATCGCTCCCACCCACGCAATCACTTCCAGCGCCGACGAAGGCCCACCGCCCGTCGTTGCCTCCATCAGCGGATACATGCGCGCTACGAGGAAGACTCCCGCCGCCACCATTGTCGCCGCGTGGATCAGCGCAGACACCGGAGTCGGGCCTTCCATTGCGTCCGGCAGCCACACATGCAGCGGCACCTGTCCGGATTTCCCCGCCGCTCCGCAAAAAATCAGCAGTCCGATCGCGCTTGAAGCGGTCAGCCCCAGCGCGACTCCATGCGCGGCCATTGCAGCCACGGCCGTGTGTTCCAGGCATCCCGCGCCGCCGTCATAAAACAGCAGCGTCCCGCTCAGGCCGTAAAGCCACATCATCCCGAGGAACAGCCCCAGGTCGCCGATGCGCGTAACGATGAACGCCTTCTTCGCCGCCTTCGCTGCTTCCGGCTTGTGAAACCAGAACCCAATCAGCAGATACGACGTCAGCCCCACAACCTCCCAGCACATGAACAGCAACAGCAGGTTGTTGGCGATCACCACGCCCAGCATGGCCCCGGCAAACAGCGCCAGGAAGCAGAAGAAGCGCGTGAAGTTCTGGTCGTGGGCCATGTAGCCCAGGCTGTAGATGAAGATCAGCAGCCCCACAAACGTCACCATCACCAGCATCACGGCGGTCAGCGGATCGAGCAACCATCCGAACCGTATCCACTCCGCGCCGAACTGAAGCCAATTGTGGTTCTGATACTCAAGCGCGGGATGCGCCAGCGTATGCGCGAAGGCGATCAGCGCGAGCAGCAGCGACACGCCGAGCGACCCGATCGCCAACGTCGCGGCAAGCCTGCGCCGCCCTTGCTTCAGGAACGCAATCACCGCCGCGGCCGCTGCGGGCAGCACGGGAATGAGCCACAGATATCGAACGATCCAATCCATTCTTGCTGCTTGCCCTTTGCGCTGGCTCTTGCGCTATCCCTTCATGGAGTCCACACGGGTAAGGTCCGTGGTTTTGGCGTGGCGGTAGACGGCCATGATGAGGCCCAGCCCCACCGCCGCCTCCGCCGCCGCAATGGCGATGGAAAATATAACGAAGATGACTCCGGTCAGCGCCTCGGGATGCGGCCCGTAGCGCCAGAACGCGATGAAGTTCAGGTTCGCTGCGTTCAGCATCAGCTCAATGCCAATCAGCACCAGAATGGCGCTGCGCCGCGAGAGCGCGCCGCCGAGTCCCACGGAGAACAACAGCGCGGAGATGAGGAGACAGCCGGTCAGGGGACTCATTTCGTTCGGCGCTTCTCCTCCATGGCGATCACCACCGCTCCAATCAGCGCGGCGGTCAGCAGCAGGCCCACCACTTCCAGCGGCAGAATGTAGCGACTCATCATCGCGTGTCCAATGTCGCTGATCGGCGCCAGCGACGGTGCTGCCGTGCCCTGCGCCGCTCCTCCGGAAACCACCGCCCATACCAGCACTCCAAAAACGCAGGCGGAAATCATCACTCCGCTCACGGCGCGCCCAACGCGGGGCGAGGCAGGCTCATCGCCGCGCGTCAACAGAATCGCGAACACGATCAGGATCACGACCGCGCCAACATACACCAGCACCTGCGCCAGTCCCACAAACTGCGCGCCCAAATCCAGATACAGCCCCGCCAGCCCCACCAGCGACACGGCCAGCGCCAGCGCGCAATGCACCAGTTTGCGCAGCGTCATGGCGGCCACCGCTCCGGCAATCGTGATGGCGGCGAGGATGAGGAAGGGCACAGTCATGGTCGTTCAAGGCTTATGCTGCAAGCCCAATCTTACTCGGCGAAGCGATATGTTCTTTTCTCAAGTTTGCGGCCGCCCATCAGGGCGCGGCCAAGCAGCCAGTAGAGCAGCACAATGGGAATGGCGCACACCACCCACCGAACAATTCCCGAGGGCATGAAGCGCCAGATTCCGGCGGAAAAAATTACGACGAGCGTCATGGGCAGCATGAACTTCCACGCGAAGTTCATCAACTGGTCCATGCGCAGGCGGGGCAGAGTTCCCCTTATCCAGATGAACCCCGCGATCAGCGTCATCAGCTTGGCGAAAAACCAAATCCACGACGGAATAAACGTCAGGAACGACAGCGGCGCGGCCCATCCACCCAGAAACAGCGTAACGGCCAGCCCGCTGATCGCGAACATTCCAAGATACTCGCCCAGGAAAAACAGCGCGAACTTGAACCCCGAGTACTCCGTGAAGTACCCGGCAATGATCTCCGACTCGCCTTCCGGCAAATCAAACGGCGAGCGGTTCGACTCCGCCGTGGCCGCAATCATAAACAGGACGAACCCCGCCATTCCCCACGGCGTGAACACATACCAGTGGTAGGGCCACACGCCCCAGTATCCGGCCTGCCGCTCCACAATCGTCGTGGTCGAGAGCGACCCCGCAATCATCACCACGGCAATCGACGACAGAATCAGCGGAGCCTCGTAGCTGATCATCTGCGCCACGGCGCGCATCGCCCCCAGCATCGAATACTTGTTGCGGCTCCCCCATCCAGCCATGAAAATCGAAACCTCCATGGCCGCGCCCGCCGCGAAGAAAAACACCAGCGCGCTGTCCATGTCGGCCACAACCATGTTGCGGCCCACGGGAATCACGGCGTACTCAAGAAACGCCGTCATCACCAGCAGCAGCGGAGCCAGAAAGTGGACCAGCTTGTCCGCTCCCACAGGAACAATGTCTTCCTTAATGAGGGCCTTTATGCCATCGGCGAGCGGCTGCAGAAACCCATACGGCCCCACGCGGTTCGGCCCGTAGCGGTTCTGCATCCGCCCCAGCCCTTTGCGCTCCAGCACCGTCGTAACGGCAAATAATGAGGGAAAAATTATCAGCAGCGGCAGAACGGACAGCAGCACCGAAACCGCGGGCTGAATCACCGCCGGCGACTGCAAAACCAGCCAGTGCTTGATCGTCACAAAGATCTGGTCGACAGCCTGCGTCGTCATCGTTCGGTCGCGGCTCCTGCTTTTTCGGGTGCGGGCTTCGCGGGTGCGGCTGCGGCTGCAGCGGCCGGCTTGGCCTCGGCCTTGGCTTTCTTCTCGGCAAGCGCCGCGTCCGACTCAGCGGCATCGGTGGGATGAATCGCCTGATAGTGCGAATTGGGCATGGCCAGCCGCTGCTTGTCCCACATCAGTCCGCCAAAGCGGTCGTCGGTGCTTAGCTCAAAGGCGTTGTCCATCTTAATGGCTTCAAACGGACACACCTCCACGCAAATCTGGCAGCTCATGCACACCGAAACATCAATGTCGAACTTCTCCGGATAGAACTGCGGCTTGCCGGAATAAATCCCGGAATAATCTGGCTTCTTATCGGCGCTCTTGGTAATGGAAATGCACTGTGGCGGGCACTCCACTTCGCAAATCTTGCACGCCACGCAGCGCAGGCCCTTCTCCCAGTCGTCCGTGTCGTAAACAAGGAAGGGAAACACGCGGGCAGCTTCGGGCTGAATCAGCCGCTCGTCCGGAAACTGCACCGTCGTGAGCCGCTGCTTGCTGGTGTAGCTGCCAAAGAAATTCCTGGCCGTCTCCACCAATCCTTGAATGATGCCTATTCCCAGCATGAACTACCCATTACTCCTCGTTCGCCTTGCTGCTGTTTTCCCCTAATCCCTAATCCCTGCGCCGTGTCTTTGATCGCTGACCGCTGATCGCTGACCGCTTGCCTCACCTATCCACCTCGCCCAGCACAATGTCCACGCTGCCCAGAATCACCACTACATCCGCCACGCCGCGTCCCAGGCACATGTCTTCCAGCACCGTCAGATTAATCAGGCTGGGCGGCCGGACGCGATATCGATAAGGATTCCCCGTCCCGTCGCTGATTAGATAAAAGCCCAGTTCGCCCTTCGGAGACTCAATCCGTCCATACGCCTCGCCCGCCTTGGGCCTCAGCCCGCGCAGCCGTGCCTTCGGGTCCATAATCGGCCCGGCGGGAATGTCCCTCACCGCCTGCTCCAGAATCTTCACCGACTCGCGCATCTCAAGCACGCGCATCATGTAGCGGTCGTACACATCGCCGTGGTCGCCCAGCGGAACCCGGAACGAGAACCGGTCATACACGCCGTAGCCGTCCACCTTGCGCACGTCATAATTCACGCCGCTCGCCCGCAGCATCGGCCCGCTGGCCCCCGAACTCACAGCCAACTCCGGCGACAGCACGCCCACGCCCTGCGCGCGGCCCATCAGGATCTCGTTCCCTGCCAACAGCGATTCAAACTCATCAAGGAAGCGCGGAAACTCGCCATTCAGCTCTCGCACCTGCCGGAGCCACTCGGCGCTGGTGTCCACCCGAACCCCGCCAAAGCGCATGTAGTTGCACATCATGCGCGCGCCGCTCAGCGACTCGAATAGGTCCAGAATCTTCTCGCGCTCGCGAAAGGCATACATCAGCGGAGTCCCGCTCATGCCCATGTCCTGCATCAGGAAGCCGATCAGCGAGGCGTGGTTTTGCAGCCGCGTAAGCTCGGCCACAATCACGCGAATATATTCCGCCCGCTCCGGCACCCCAATGCCCGCCAGCTTCTCCACCGCCAGCGCATAGCCCCAGTTGTTCGTCATGGAGCACAAATAATCCAGCCGATCGGTATAAGGAATCGCCGCCAGATACGCCGCGTTCTCGGCAATCTTCTCGTGGTTGCGGTGCAGGTAGCCGAAGACCGGCTTCAGCCGCACCACCTGCTCGCCCTCCAGCACCACATTCATCCGGAAGACCCCGTGCGTCGAGGGATGATGCGGTCCCATCGAGATTTCCAGCAACTGCTCGCCTTCGGCATTCACCGGAGGCAGAGGTTCCACCACGCCCCGCGCCGGAGGGACCTGCGCGACAATCTCTTCCAGATTCGCCGTTTCCGGACTCACCCTCCGCTCCTTTCCGCGCCGACCAGATCATCGTCATCCGCTGGAGGAACATAGTCCTTCCGCATCGGATAATCCTTGAACTCGTCCCACATCAGCAGCCGCCGCAGGTCCGGATGCCCGTCGAAAATAACTCCGTACAGGTCAAAAATCTCCCGCTCCTGGAACTCCGCGCTCCGCCACACCCCCGTCAGCGACGGCAGGTGGACGTCTTCCTTCCGGTCGCCCGTGCGCATCCGCACAATCACCGGCCCATGCTTCTTCTCAACCGAATAAAGGTGGTAGACGGCTTCCAGATAGCCCGGCACTTTCGTCTTCCGGACCTCCTCCACCTCCGTCTCCGCTCCATCCACCAGCTTCTTCACCTTCACTTTTTCGCTCAGTTCGGAGTCCAGCCAGTCCACCCCCGTCGCATTCGAGCAATAGTCCAGCCGCAGCGTGGGATCGTCCCGCAAAAACCGCGCCGCCTCAGCCGCGTGCTCATGGTCAAGAATCAGCGAATGTTGCCCCGACGGACTCGCGTTCGCCAGCACCTGCACACGGCAGCCCGGCACCGCCGCCTCAATGGCCGCCTTCACCTGCTCCGCCGTGATGGGTTCGGCTCTCACTTCTGAATCACCTTCAGCGGGTTCCAAACTTCAGCATTATTGGGAGGCTCCAGATCGTGCTCACCATACTCCGGAACCGGAAACTCGCTCGGCAGGTCCTCTTTCAGATGCCTCGGCCGGTCTTCGCCCGTAAGCTGCTGCGCGTCAATCTTCTTCTGCAGCGTCATAAAGGCGTCAATCAGCGCCTCCGGCCTCGGCGGACAGCCCGGAATATGCACGTCCACCGGAATATACCGGTCGATCCCCTTCAGCACGTTGTACCCATCGCGAAACGGCCCTCCGGAAATCGCACACGCGCCCATCGCGATCACGTACTTCGGCTCCGGCATCTGGTTATAGAGCCGCACCACCTGCGGAGCCATCTTCTTGGTCACGGTTCCTGAAACGATAATAAGATCCGCCTGCCGGGGAGACGCCCGAAACACCTCCGCGCCAAACCGCGCCAAGTCGTACCGGGCCATCGTCGTGGCAATCATCTCAATCGCGCAGCAGGCCAGCCCAAAGGTCAGCGGCCACACGGAGTTCTTCCGGCCCCAGTTGTAAAGCTCCTCAAAGGTCGTGGTAAATACGCCATGCTTGCTGAGTTCGGCTTTCAGGTTTTTGAGTTCCTCGTCCATCACACCGCCCAGTCCCGCGCGCAAAACGCGATCCGGTTCAACTCCACGTCAGCACGCCCTTTTTGCAGGCCCACACCAGCCCCTCGACGAGCAGCAGGAGGAAGACCAGCATCGCCACTGCCGCGCCCACTGACAGCCCCGTATAGGCCACGGCGAAGGGCAGCAGGAA
>JAICYR010000275.1 GCA_025934135.1 Acidobacteriaceae bacterium
ATTCTGGCAGTGCTTGGCGAGAAGGAGTTGCAGGCGTACCTGGTGAACGAAATCCAGGAAGTCTACCGGCTCCAGGGCGTGGCGATTTCGGACAAGCACATCGAAACCATCGTGCGGCAGATGCTGCGCTGGGTGAAGATCGAGGACGTGGGCGACACCAACTTCCTGCTCGAGCAGCAAGTGGACAAGTTCCGCTTCCGTCAGGAGAACGAGCGCGTGATCGCCGAAGGAGGGCGCCCGGCCATTGGCCGTCCGCTGCTGCTCGGCATTACGAAGGCGTCGCTCTCGACCGAAAGCTTCATCTCGGCGGCCAGCTTCCAGGAGACCACGCGTGTGCTGACCGAGGCCTCGATCAACGGGGCCATCGACAACCTGCGCGGCCTCAAGGAGAACGTGATCGTCGGACGGCTCATCCCCGCCGGAACGGGCATGGAATACTACCGCAACATCCAACTCTCACCGGAGTTGGAGGAAGCGGCCGAGCGCGTCCAGCAGGAAGTGCAGACCGCTTACGAAGAAGCCGAACGCGAACTCGAAATGATGCGCCAGGAAGGCGAAGCCGAAGAAATGGCGGCGTCCGAATAAGCGCAAAGACAGCCTCCGGCGGCCCTGCGCGGGCAGCGGTCCTCGCCGGACGGGCAACGAAAAGCCCCAGCAATTTTTGCTGGGGCTTTTTCGCGTGGTGGTTTCGTTGGCCGGTTGCTTAACGATTGACGGCGCGCATTCCGCCTGCACTGTAGCGGTCGCCAGCGGCGATTCCGGGTGGTGCGATGGCTTCGATTGCGGCGAGGTCATCGCCGCTAAGCGAGACTCTCGTGGCAGCGACATTTTCCTCAAGATATTTGCGGTGCTTGGTTCCGGGGATAGGCGCGAGGTCATCGCCTTGTGCCAGTACCCAGGCGAGGGCCAGTTGGGAAGGTGTGCAGCCTTTGCGGGCGGCGAGTTGTTCGATCTTACGCACGAGGTCGAGATTGCGCTGGAAGTTCTCGCCTTGAAAGCGTGGCGAGTTGGCGCGCCAGTCTCCCGGAGTGAGGTCGGCGGGTGACGTGATGTGTCCGGTGAGGAATCCGCGGCCCAGCGGCGAGTAGGGCACAAAGCCGATGCCTAGCTTGCGCACGGTGGGCAGGATTTGATCTTCCGGATCGCGGCTCCAGAGTGAGTATTCAGTTTGAAGCGCGCTGATGGGGTGTACTGCGTTGGCGCGACGAATGGTTTCCGGTGCGGCTTCGGAAAGGCCGAGATAGCGGACCTTCCCCGCCGTGACCAGCTCAGCCATGGCTCCGACGGTCTCTTCGATGGGCGTGCTGGGATCGATGCGATGTTGATAGTAAAGATCGATGGTGTCGATGCCGAGGCGCTTCAGACTGGCATCGCAGGCCTGACGGACATATTCGGGACGTCCGTTGACGCCGCGCCCTGTGCCGTCAGGGTCGCGCACAATGCCAAATTTGGTGGCGATGACGACCTTGTCCCGATGCGGGCGCAGTGCCCTGCCGACGAGGACCTCGTTGGTGAAGGGACCGTAAATGTCGGAGGTGTCGAAGAAGTCGATGCCGAGCTCAATCGCGCGGTTGATAGTGGCGATGGACTCGGTTTCGTCTCCGGGACCGTAGAACTCTGACATGCCCATGCAGCCGAGTCCGATTGCGGAGATTTTAAGTCCTTGTGTGCCGAGGATGCGCTTTTGCATTGGTGGCTTCTCCTTATCGATTTGAAGGATTGAGTACTCGAATGGTCAGTTGGAGGCGGGTTCAGCGGGCCCGTAGGTCGCGATCACCACTCCCTTGTCGGTTGTTTTCGAATTGAGGAGCCGGAGCGATGCGGGCGCGCCACCATCCGGGAAAAGGCGGCGCCCGGTTCCCAGAACAAGCGGATGAATGAGCAGGACGTATTTATCGATCAGGTTGGTCTTCATCAGCGATTGAATCAGTTCGCCACTTCCCATGATGATGAGGTCCTTGCCTGGGTTCTTCTTTAGTGCGGCGACGGTTTCCGCTGCGTCACCCTTGAGAAGAGTGGAATTTTGCCAGGGCAGCGGATCCTCCAAAGTTCTGGAGGCGACGTACTTCTGGATGTTGTCCATATATGCGGAAAATGGGCTGTTGGTTCTCTTCGGCCAAACTGAGTAGAAGTCCTTGTAGGTTCGTCTTCCCAGCAGTAATGCACCGGCGCTTGCCATGACCTCTCCCGTCGAGGCCATGGCCTGATAGGGCGCTCCCCATCCGCCATGCTTAAAATCTCCGCGCGTGTCCTCGTCAGGCCGCCCCGGGGCTTGCATCACTCCGTCAAGCGTCACATTTACAAAAGCAACGATATTCGACATACGCGCTGCTCCTTCGGCCAGTTGTCCGCATTTCCGCGATGAGGATCAAGGCCCCATGTAGAGTTCGACGGGGGAGAAGCCGATGGTTCCGGATTTGTCGTCGACGCGGAGGAAGAGGGCAGTTTTGCCGCCGTTGATGGTGACTCCGAGGACGACTCCGTTGCCGACGGACTTGGCCACGATGATCTGGTGGGACTTGATGACGCCGTAGTCGCTGGAGGGGCCCCAATCCTTTTGGAACTGCGCGAAGTTGTAGGCCGAGTACTGCTGGGGGTGCTGCTGCCAGTTGGGGTCGTTGTTCCAAATGGCGTAGGCCTTGTTCATGTCTTTGGCTTCGACGGCGGAGAGGAACTGATTGACCTTGTGGTCGGAGGGCCAGTGCCATAGCTGCCAGGGCATGTCGAGATAGAAAGAGATGCAGGCGAAGAAGGCAATGACAACGATCACGATTCCGGCAATGAGCAGGGTGCGATTGCGGCGCTCGCGGCGGACGTTGTACTGCGGA
>JAICYR010000295.1 GCA_025934135.1 Acidobacteriaceae bacterium
ATGCCGCTCGAAAAGGTCCGCAAGGTCCTCAAGATCGCCAAGGAGCCGATCAGCCTCGAAACCCCGATCGGCGACGAGGAAGACAGCCACCTGGGCGACTTCATCGAGGACAAGAACGCCGTCATCCCCGTCGATGCCGCGATCCAGGCGAACCTGAAAGAGACGGTCACGAGGGTGCTGGCGTCGCTAACCCCCCGCGAAGAGCGCGTGCTGCGCATGCGCTTCGGCATCGGCATGAACACCGATCACACGCTGGAGGAAGTTAGCCAGCAGTTCTCGGTGACGCGCGAGCGCATCCGGCAGATCGAGGCGAAGGCGCTGAGGAAGCTCAAGCATCCGTCACGGTCGCGGAAGATGCGGTCGTTCTTGGACCAGTAAGTTCCTCCCTGTCGCGCAGCGATGGGGAGGGGAACCATTGGCCGAAGAGCCAATGGTAGAGGGGCTTGGCGCCGGCGCCAGAGATTCGGCCGGCAGGACCCGAAACCGAAGCTGAGCGAACCCGACTGACGCCACGCAAATCCACTCCGCGTGACTTCCCTTGCTTTACCTGCTTTCGTCACCCCGGACTTGATCCGGGGTCCACCTTTCTCTCAGCGCAAAATATATCCGGCACCTGGTCCGCTTCGTTGATGCGGCGCTTGCGGCCAGAGAGGAAAACAGATGAACACGCCCGCCACCTACAAGATCGTCATCGAGCCGCTCTCGCAAGCGGACGGCGGAGGGTTCGTCGCGACGGTGCCCGAGCTTCCCGGCTGAATGTCGGACGGCGAGACCGGCGCCGAAGCCCTGGCGAACGTCGAGGACGCGATGGCCACCTGGATCCGCGCAGCGCATACGGGCGCGCAATTCCCGAGCCAAGACTGCATCGCGCAGTATGACGCAAGGAGCGCTCCGCTGGGCTTCGGCGTTTCCCACCGAGCACAGGTTGGTTTCGATCTGGGAAGCTTTCGAGCTTAGACAAGCAATTCGTTTGCCGTAGCCACGCTCCATCCAACAGAGAATTGAGGTGCTTAAACGCCGCCGCAATCCGTAATTGTCCGAAAACTTATTCCGGATCGTAATCCGAATTGGGCATTATTGTACCGTTCAGCGGTCCACCAATCACCATTCCACCGCTTGCTGGAGGCATGATGCTCCCGTTGAGCGGACCGCCGATGACCATTCCGCCACGGGCGCCGGGCATAATGCTGCCGTTTAGAGGACCACCAATCACCATTCCGCCCCTCGAACCCGGCATGATGCTGCCATTCATCGGGCCGCCGATCACCATTCCACCGCTTGCTGGAGGCATGATTGTTCCGTTCAGCGGGCCGCCGATAACCATTCCGCCGCCTGGCCCGGGCATGATGCTTCCGTTGAGCGGGCCTCCAATTACCATTTGCGCGCCGGCGGCAGCCGGCAGGCCGCCCAAGAACATCACAACAGCTGTAGCCACAAATGAACTGTGCTTCATGGTCTTTCCCTCCTGAGCAGTGATTTGGGTTGATCCATGTCGATTACGTTTGAGTTAAACTTCTACAGCAACCGCCACATCACCAGCGCATCCACATACCCCTCGCTCGGGTGCTCGAACGCGCCCGGCAACCGGCCGGCTACCGCGAACCCCATCGACTCCCACAACCGCACCGCGCGCTCGTTCGCGCTCACCACGAAGTTGAACTGCATCGCCCTGAACCCGCGCTCCTTCGCGTACTCCAGCGAGTGGGCACACATCGCGCGGGCGACGCCGCGGCCGGTCGCGCTGGTGCTGGTCATGTAGCCGCAATTGGCGACGTGGCGGCCGCCGCCGGCCTGGTTGGGCTGGAGGTAGTAGGTCCCGAGCACCTCGCCGCTCACCTCGCCTTCCGCGACGAAGGTCTCCTTCTCGCCGCCCAGCCAGTAAGCGATCGCCGCTTCCTCGCTGATGTCGCGGTCGAGCGCGTAGGTCTCGCCGGCGCGGATCACCGG
>JAICYR010000073.1 GCA_025934135.1 Acidobacteriaceae bacterium
CGAAATGGCCAGCACCTTAAGGTATTCGACGGCGGTGGCCTCGTCCCAGCCGTGCCCGCCCAGAGCGGTGTTGTGGGGCTGGAAGCTCCATGGGATGAAGGCGGTGAATCCGCCGGTTTCTTCCTGGAGGCGGCGGACCTGCTCGAAGTGGTTCACGCGCTGCTCGAAGGTTTCGCCCACGCCGAACATCATGGTGGCGGTGGTCCTCATGCCGAGTTGGTGGGCGGTGCGGTGAACCAGGACCCAGTCGTCGGTCCCGCACTTGAGGCGGGCAATGCGCTTGCGAACGTCGTCGTCGAGAATTTCGGCGCCGCCTCCGGGGATGGAGTCGAGCCCGGCGTCGCGCAGGCGCGCAATGGTGTCGCGCACGGAGAGGCCGCTGTACTCGGCGATGGCCAGAATTTCCGACGCGGAGAAGCAGTGCAGCCAGATGCTCGGAAAGCGCTGCTTGATGCCGCGCAGCAGCCGCTCGAACCAGTCGATTTTGAGGTCGGGATGGAGGCCGCCCTGCATCAGCACGCCCGTGCCGCCCATCTCGAGTGTCTCGGCAATTTTTTTGTAAATGGTCTCGAAGTCGAGGATGTAGCCCTCGCTGGCCAGCTTGCCCTTGAGCGGGCGATAGAAGGCGCAGAAGGTGCAGTACTCGGTGCAGAAGTTGGTGTAGTTGATGTTGCGGTCAATGATGTAGGTGACCACGCCCTCGGGGTGCAGCTTGCGGCGCACGGCGTCGGCGTCCATGCCGAGGCCGATGAGGTCGTCGGAGTGGAAGTAGTCGAGGGCCTGTGCGCGCGTGATGGGCATAATTCAATTCTATGGCAATTTCTGAGCTGATGTGACCTTGTGGCTTTTGTGCAAGGTCGCCGCTCGCTCCACCCCGCCTGGTGGCCGCGTCCACTTGAATGCAAAGGCTTCGAGGTACGGCGACTCAGGAATTTGCGATAAAAGAGATTGGATGCGGGCGGCGAGAGAGGGTGAGCATCGCTGGATTTATCTCCTCATGGAATGCCGCGTTTCTACCGGCAAAGGTGGGCAAAGACTCGAACAGAGGAGTCAACACATCCGGGGTGAAGTCCCCCATGGTCGCAATTTGTCCCCAGCCCCGATTTTGCAGGTAAGACGACTCGTGCGCGATCTGGTATCCGGCGTTCAGGCATTGCTCTACGAATTCGTGGCCGGGCAGGGCAAACGTTGTGATGTTCGGAGCGGCAATGGAATCATGCGCGAGCGGACCAATTCCCGCTGCTTGCAAGGCCCCGCGCACCTGTTGGCCGAGATCGCGGTATTGGCGGAGGCGGCGCGCTATAGCTTCCGGTGTCGCGTAATTGATTTCCAGCGCCTGACCCAGGGCAAGCAACAGCGGCGAAGGAACGGTAGTCAGCGGCCCGCGCGTCTCGCACATGCGCAATAGATCGAATGAGGAAGGCAGGATTTTTCCAGCCAGAAGGCGTCTGCACCTGCCGCTCAGATAGGCGATCCCAAGCCCCGCATATGCCCCGATTGATTTTCCAGACACGCCGCTGGCCATGAGCAGGGTCTCTGTCTGGCCGGGAATGGCGGCCGCGCCCAAGCTGCTTACGCAGTCCAGCGCCACAGCACATCTGATGTCGCCGGCGAGCCGCATCAACCGTTCGACATTGTTCAGCACCCCGGTGCTGGTTTCCAGATGCACCGCCCAGGCCCACACGGGCTTGCGGTCGAGGGCCTTTTCAATTGCGTCAAAGGACCATGGTTCGCCCCACGGAAACGACATGTGCCGGAACCGCAACCCGGCACTCGCCGCCTGCTTTGCGATCCGCTCTCCAAATTCACCATTGGAGAGAATCAACCCCTCCCGGTCATCGAAGATGGCCCTCAAATTCGCCGCCACGGCATCGTTGGCGAGTGTCCCGGCCCCTGGAAAAATTGCCGGCTGCATGCCTTCAATCAGCCACCCCAGGCTGCGCCGGACCTGCTCATAACTCTCTGTGAACGCGGTGGAGCGGTGCGAAACGGGCTGCGACTTCCATGCGCGGGCCACCAGCGGATGAATGCACACCGGGCCGGGCATGAGGCTGATCGGCTCCCGATCCTCCGCGAGACGACGCCAGTGCCGCTGATGCAATTGGAAGCGCCTCTCGTTCGATTCGGCCAGTCGCCCAGCGATCGACATCACCATGGGGATGAAACTCG
The DNA here is from genome assembly GCA_025934135.1 of Acidobacteriaceae bacterium. GTDB lineage: Bacteria > Acidobacteriota > Terriglobia > Terriglobales > Acidobacteriaceae > Silvibacterium. Next base: position 2,170 of record JAICYR010000073.1, read on the forward strand.
CTTTGCCCTCCGGGACCGGCGGCCCGAGTACGGAGAAGCCCATTTTTCTATACATGGGCACTCGTTGCGAAATCCCCGATATGAGCAGGTGAGAGTACTGGTTCGACACGGCATAGCTATAGACCTGCCACAGCAGCCCTGCGAGCACTGTCCGGTTTCGATTCTGCCGCTCAATCGCCAGCAGCCTTACTTCGAGCGGCAGAGGAAAATTCAGCAACTCCGCCGGATCCGGCAGCCGCTTGGTGATGGAAAATTCCGGGCCGCCATGCGCGGAGATCATTCCGATCACGACGCCGTCCCGCACGGCCACGAAGTACCTGTTCTGAACGTGAAAGCGGTCAATCAGCATTCCGGAGGGTTGCTGATGGTGCTGGGCAATTTCCTCGGCAAACACGCGGTGGTTCAGCGCATGAACCTGCCTGAGTTCATTTGCGCCTGCCGCTTCTCTGAATAAAACTTTCCTCACGCGAAATTCGCACCCAGGCCGGACAGCGGAATTCTACAGCAGCCCCTGCCCGCAATCGCAATAAAACTTGCGTTGGATTATCTACCTGGCCGATTCGGGCCGAATAAGCCCGCAACGAAAGTGCCACCTATAGCGCCCGCCGCCAGGAATTTAAGCATCTTAGCAGCAGACCTCGGTTCTGACCCCCCTAACTCCATTTTCAGGAGGCACTTCGCTATGCAGCAGTCCTTGATTCCTCGCCCGGTTATTTACGCTGTTCTGGTATTCGCGCTGGTTGGTTTTGCTCCGGGCAGTTTGTGCCGGGCTTCAGCCGCGCCTTCGGGAGCAGCCGCCGCTCAGGCGCAGCCAGCGGGCGCCCCCGATCTGCTGGTGCTGACCAATGGAGACCGCCTTTCCGGAAAATTTGTCCGCTCGGTCGAGGGCAAGGTCATGTTTCACGATGAGATTCTGGGGGACATCACGGTCACCTGGGACAAAGTCCGCGAGCTGCATACGGAGACGAAAGTGGCGGTGCTGAAGAAGGGCGTCCCGGTGCAGCGGCACGCGCTGCCCGCCAATCTGCCGGAAGGCAGCGCCGCCATTGAGAACGGCATGGTCACGATCCAGCCGGAGAACAACGCCACCATTGCGCCCATTCCGGTGGCGGACGCGGAGTACATTGTGGACGATGCGGAACTGCGCAAGCAGGTCTACGGACACCCGAGCTTCACTGAAGGCTGGAATGGCGGCGCGACCGTTGGCCTGACAGTGGTGCAGGCCACGCAGAACCAGTTCAGCTATGCCGCTTCATTGGCGCTGGTGCGGGTGGTGCCGACGGCAAGCTGGCTCGATCCGCGCAACCGCACCAGCTTCGATTACGCGCAGTCCTACGGAAAGATCACCCAGCCCGCCTACACGGCTGCCGACGGCACGTTTGTGCCGTCGAGTTCCACGAAAAGCTCGATCCTTCATGTGGGGGCGGAGCGCGACCAATACCTCTCATCGCGCGCCTACTATCTTGGGATGGTTTCCTTCGACCACAACTACAGCCAGAGCCTCGACCTTCAGCAAATCTACGGCGTGGGCGTGGGGTATACGGCGATCAAGACGCCGGTGCAGGAGCTGGACTTCAAGGCCGTGGTCCAGTATGAGCGGCAGGCGTTCGCAAATACGATTCCTCCGGCTTCTTCCAGCCAGAACCTCATCGCGTCCACGTTTGGGGCGGCGTATCTGCGGCACATTACGAAGGGGATTTTGTTCACGCAGCAGTTGCTCTATATTCCGGCGTGGAACAATACTCATGCGTATTCGTTCAACGAGTCGAATACGCTTTCGCTGCCGGTGTACAAGAACTTCAGCTTCTCGCTGGGGACGCTGGACACTTATCTGAACGATGTGCCACTGACGTTTCCAACTACGCAGCGGAATTCGTTTCAGTTCACGACGGGCGTGACGTACAACATCAAGTCGTCGTACTGACTCGTTTTGATACGTACCAAGCTGGGAACTTCCCGCGTGCTGTGGCGGGGGTCCGCTGACTCGTGTTCGCGTTACCATAGAGGAGAACGGGCAAAATTCGTTGCTGCCCGGAAAATACCCACAAAAATCAGGAGTTAAGGTTTTACTGGATGACGCTTGCACGACGGCTGTTTTGTTTGCAACTGATTACATTGTTGGCCGCTTTTCTGGCAAGCGCGGCACCGGCCGGGGCATCGGACACGCTGCTAGGTGGGCACCACGCCAAGCGTGAGAAGCACGGGCCGCCTCCTGACTATATTGTTTTCACGAATGGAGACAAGTTGTCCGGGACGTTGCTGCGCGCAGTCGGCCATACGGTGACATTCGAGAGCGAAGTTGCGGGCACCATTCACGTGAAGTGGAAGGACATTCAGGAGTTGCATACCACTTCCCGAATGGCGGTCCTGACGAAGACTGTGTCTCCGCAGCATGGCGCGATGCCGGAGCATGTTCCCGAGGGCACTCTCTCGGTGGTGGATGATCTGATTACGGTGCAGCCGGCTAACCACGCGAACCTTTCGCCACTTGCAATACTTCCTCAGATTCCGGTGAAGAAGGCGAAGTACATTATTGACGAGAGTGCGCTGGAGAACCAGCTCTTCGGCCATCCCGGGTTCTTCGGCGGATGGAATGGGTCCATGACGGCCGGGGCGACGGTTGTGCAGGCGACCCAGAAGCAGTACACCTTCTCGGGAGGCATCGCGCTGGCGCGGGTTGAGCCTTCGGCATCGTGGCTGGATCCGAACAACCGGACAACCATTGACTTTACCGGGTCTTATGGCAAAATTACTCAACGCTCATATGTGTCGGGAGGGGTGTTTTACCCGGCAACCGACAGCAAGAGCGCCATTTATCATGCCGCCGCCGAGCGCGACCAGTATTTTTCCACACGCTTTTACGCCCTCGCCCAAACCACCTTCGACCACAACTACAGCCAGGGGCTCGATCTTCAGCAGATTTATGGTGGAGGGATTGGGGCCACGGTAATGAAGCAGCCGAGGCAGGAACTGGACTTTAAGGCCACGGCGCAATACGAGAAGCAGGATTTCATCAACGCCAGCGATAAGACCAACCAGAACCTGGTTGGCTCGACCTTTGCGGGCTCGTACGTTCTGCATCTATTTCGTGGGCTTATTTTCAACCAGCAGGTTGCGTATCTGCCTGCTTACAACAACCTGCGGGCCTATTCGGCCACCGAATCCAATACGATGGCCATACCGTTTTACAAAAGCCTGAGCTTTTCGGTAGGGACCCAGGACAGCTACCTGAATGATCCGCCAACATCTGTTCCGCCCACGTTGAGAAATTCGTTCCAGTTTACGTTTGGGGCGACTTACAGCTTCCGGTCAAAGGATTGATAGTGGCGAAGTTTGTCTAGAAAGGCTCTATGGAGTATTCGCTGAGAGAGTGCGGGGATTGCGCGGAGACGCTGGCGCTGATTGGCCCGGCGAGTTTTCTTGAGGCGTTCGCGGGCGTGCTGGAAGGCGAGGACATTCTGGCGCATTGCCGCAACCAACACTCGGTTGCGAAATACGCGGCTTGGTTGGCGCAGCCGGAGTCGCGGGCCTGTCTGGCCGAGGTGAATGGCGCTCCGGTGGGCTATGCGCTGCTTCTGAAGCCGGATTTGCCGATGGAGACCACGGCGGATGACATTGAGCTGAAGCGAATTTATTTGCTGCATCGCTTTCAGGGCACGGGAATAGGATCGGCGCTGATGCGCTGGTCCATCAAAACCGCGGCGTCGATGGGCAAAAAGCGCCTGCTGCTGGGAGTGCATGATGGCAACAGGCAAGCGATTGCGTTTTATGAGCGGCACGGGTTCCGGCAGGTGGGGACGAGGACGTTCCAGGTGGGGAAGACGACTTGCAGCGACCTGATTCTTGGGGCGGCGCTCAGGGCGCAGGGCCCAGGGCACAGTATTTAAAACAGCGCGTGGAGTCATTCGTCTGGTACATTGCAGACATCCAGGTTTAGCGGGTTTGGCCACGCCGGAATGAAAGCGGATACATCGAGGCGGAGTTCGCCTTAAGAGCACCTGCTCTGGTTATCGTGAAGGGAATTTCAAAATGCTGGATGTAGCCGTTACCAGAGGATTGCACAGAGAGAGGTTCGGTGAGGAGCCGAGGGTGTTCGCCGCTCCGGGGCGGGTAAACCTGATTGGCGAGCACACTGACTATGCCGACGGGTTCGTAATGCCGGCGGCGATTGACTTTGCCACCTTCGCCGCGATCAGCCCGCGCGCGGACGGGAAAGTCATCATCCGCTCGGAGAACTACGGCGAACAGGTGGAGCACGCCGCCAACAACCTGCCGGAGATCCGGTCCCAGCACTGGAGCGATTATCCGCTGGGCGTGCTGGCGGTGCTGCGCGAGGAAGGCGTGCGGATTCCGGCGTTCAGCATGACGCTGCAAGGGGACGTTCCGGTGGGCGCGGGGCTTAGTTCATCGGCGGCGATTGAGGTGGCGACCATGGCCGCCGTGCTGGCCTTGGCGGAGGTGAAGATTCCGCTGCCGAGAATGGCGCAGCTTTGCCAGAAGGCGGAGAACAGCTTTGTGGGCGCTTCGACCGGCATCATGGACCAGTTTATTGCCTGCTGCGGGGCGGCGGACCATGCGCTGCTGCTGGACTGCCGTAGTCTCCAGTTCCGGCTGGCGCCGATTCCGGCGGACGTGAGCCTGGTGATCTCCAACACAATGGTGAAGCATACGCACGCGGGCGGCGAGTACAACACGCGGCGGGCCGAGGTGGAGGAAGGAACGGCGATTCTGCGGCGGCACAGGCCGGAGATCAAGAAGCTGCGCGATGCGACGGTGGACGACCTGAAGCGCTGGGGCGGCGAAATGCCGGAAAATGTGCTGAAGCGCGTGCGGCACATTATTACGGAAAACAATCGCACGGTGGCGGCGGCGGACGCGCTGGAGCGGGGCGACCTGAAGACGCTGGGTCGGCTGCTGTATGAGGCGCACGCCAGCTATCGGGATGATTTTGAAGCGAGTTGCCCGGAAGCCGACCTTTTGGTGGAACTTGCATCGAAGCAAGCAGGCTGCATTGGGGCAAGGCTGACGGGCGGCGGGTTTGGCGGCTGCACGGTGAATCTGGTGGAAACGGCGCAGGCCCGGGAGTTCGGCGAGAAGCTGCGCGACGGGTATAAGAAGGCCACGGGCATCGACCCCGATATCTACTTATGCCGCGCGTCGGCTGGGACGCACGAAATTGAAGCGTGAAACCCAGCGGCGATTGGTAGAATGACATTCACAAATGCCGGAGAACCACTTCATGAGTTTCGTCTGGCGGTCCGAGGGCCTCTCTGACCGCAACCCCATTGCCTATCTTTCCATGGAAATTGCCGTAACGCCGGATATGCCGACCTACAGTGGCGGTCTCGGCGTGCTGGCCGGAGACACACTGCGGGCCGCTGCCGACATGGGCCTGAAGATGGTTGCCGTCACGCTGGCCCATCGGTATGGATATTTTCGTCAGCATCTGGACTCCGATGGCGCGCAGGCCGAAGAGGCGCAGCCCTGGAATCCGGAAAGCGTGCTGGCGCGGGAAGAGCCAATTGTGCGGCTGATGATTGAAGGCCGCCAGGTGGCCATTCGCGCGTGGCGCTACGACATGGAGGGCGTGACCGGGCATGTGGTTCCGGTGTATTTCCTCGATACCGATCTTGACGAGAACGAAGCGAACGACCGCCAGCTGACCGACCGGCTTTACGGCGGGGACAGCGACCATCGGCTGCGGCAGGAAGCGGTGCTGGGCATGGGCGGGGCGCGGATTCTGGACGCGCTGGGTTATCAGCCCGTGGTTTACCACATGAACGAAGGCCATGCGGCGCTGCTGACCGTGGCCCTGCTGGAGCAGGAACGGCACGGCGGGAATGTGGACAGCGCGAGTGACGAGGACATCGAGTCCGTGCGGCAGCAATGTATTTTTACGACGCATACGCCGGTCCCGGCTGGGCACGACCGCTTTTCGCCGGAGCAGGCCTACCGGATTCTGGGCGAGGACCGGGCACGGCTGCTGGAGCGCGTCGGTGCTTTCCACGATGGACTGCTGAACATGACCTACGTGGCGCTGCGCTTCACGCGGTTTGTGAACGGCGTAGCCATGCAGCACGGGAAGGTCTCGCGGGAGATGTTTCCGGATTACGAGATCAACGCCATTACCAACGGCGTTCATGCAGGGACTTGGACGGGAGCGGCATTTCAGGCGACTTATGATCGGCAACTGCCGCGCTGGCGGCAGGACAACCTGACACTGCGGTATGCGATTGATATTCCGGAAGAGGAAATTGCCGCGGCCCATGCCGATGGCAAGCGCGCGCTGCTGGAGGCGGTGAAGGAACGCACCGGGGTGGAGCTGCATCCGGAGATTTTCACCATTGGCTTTGCGCGACGGGCGGCGACCTACAAGCGGAGCGACCTGCTGTTTCACGATGCGCAGCGGCTGGCGCAAATCGCGCGTGATTTTGGGGGAATGCAGATACTTTACGCGGGCAAGGCGCATCCGGCGGACGAGCCGGGAAAGGCGATGATCCGGCATGTGATTGAGCTGGCGAAGCATTTGAACTCGGATGCGCTGGAGATCGTATATCTGGAGAATTATGAATGGCGGTTGGGCGCGCTGCTGACGGGCGGAGTAGACCTGTGGCTGAATACTCCGAAGCGTCCCTATGAGGCGTCGGGCACGAGCGGCATGAAGGCTGCGCTGAACGGGGTTCCGAGCCTGAGCATTCTGGACGGCTGGTGGATCGAGGGATGGATCGAGGGCGTGACGGGATGGGCGATTGCCGACCGCGACGATGAACGCGGCGAAGCGGCTTCGCTTTATGAAAAGCTGGAGCAGTTGATTCTGCCGCTGTACACGCGAAAGCCCGAGGAGTGGCAGCGGATTATGCGGTCAGCGATCGCGCTGAATGGATCGTACTTCAACACGCAGCGGATGCTGGAGCAATATGTGCTGAACGCGTATTTCCCGGAGAACGCGGTCCAGAGCGCGAAGGTGGTTCCGGAGCCCGCGGCAGTTTAGCCGGCGCTTTTCGCATCCCGCTCTATAATCCGGTTCAGGCGTATGGAAGAGGTTCCAGTGGCGAGTGCTGTTTCCGCGACGGCTGAGGGCGTTGCGAAGCGGCCCCTGTGCGTGGACCTGGACGGGACGCTGGTCAAGAGCGATACGCTGGTAGATTCACTGCTGCTGCTCGTGAGGGCGCAGCCGATGCAGGCGGCGCGTGTTCCGCTGTGGCTGCGCGGCGGCAAGGCGGCGTTCAAAGCGCGGGTGGCGGCGCAGGTCAATCTGGATGTGGCACATTTGCCCTGGAACCGCGAGGTGCTGCAATACCTGCGTCGGAGCGGGCGGCGGGGCGAAGGCTCTATCTTGTGACCGGGGCGGACCAGGGAGTTGCGCGGCAGGTGGCCGATCACCTGGGACTTTTTGACGGAGTGCTGGCCAGCGACGGCGCGACCAACCACACGGGCGGCAACAAGCTGGCAAGTTTGCGCGAGCGGTTCGTGGAAGGTTTCGATTACATAGGCAACGCGCGGCCGGACGAGGCGGTCCTCACCGGGTGTGGCGAGGCCATGGTGGCGAATCCGACCCGGCCGCTGCGGGCCATGATCCGCTCGGGGCGGATTCCGGTGAGCCGGAGATTTGATGACCGCGCCGGTTGGGGGAAGTCGCTGTTGCGGGCGATCCGGCTGCACCAGTGGGCGAAGAATGTTCTGATTTTTTTCCCGCTGCTGCTGGCGCACGTAGTCCGCATGCCGGAGGTCCTGAGCGCGGGGCTAGCGTTTTTGTGTTTTAGCCTGTGCGCGTCGGCCACCTACATAGTCAATGACCTGCTGGACATTGAGGCGGACCGGCGGCACGCGAAAAAGCGGTTCCGCCCGTTTGCGGCGGGAGACCTTTCAGCGGCGACCGGCGTTGGAATTGCGGCGGTGTTTCTGGCGGCGGCGTTCACGGGCGCGTCCTTTCTTCCGGGCCGGTATATTGCCTGGCTGGTGGCGTATCTGGTGACGACACTGGCGTATTCGCTACGGCTGAAGCGGGTGCCGCTCCTGGATGTGCTGCTGCTTTCCGGGCTCTATACGCTGCGGCTGCTGGCCGGCGCGGCGGCGGTGGACGTGAGAATTTCCCGCTGGTTCGCGGCATTTTCCGTGTTCCTGTTCCTGTCCCTGGCAATCGTGAAGCGCTTCAGCGAAATGCGGACCCTGCAATCACAGGGCGAGGCGCCCGCGAATGGGCGCGGCTATCTGGCGACGGACGTGGAACAGTTGCGCAGCTTTGGGACCATGAGCGGCATCGCGGCGGTGGTGATTTTCACGCTGTACATCAACAGCCCTGAGACCCTGGCGTTGTACCGGCATCCGGGGCGAATGTGGCTGATTGTTCCGCTGCTGCTGTGGTGGATTTTCCGGGTGTGGCTGCTGGCCGGGCGCGGCGAACTGGATGAGGACCCGGTGATTTTTGCCGTGACCGACCGCTTGAGCCTGCTGATTGGATTGTGCATCGCGGCGGTCGTCGTGCTCGCCGTTTAGACACCGTTTAAGCTCTAGGAAGAGGAAGAGTGAATGCCGCAGAAGCCCCCCCGCCCCGGCTTTGAGAGCTGGGGACGCTATCCCAAACTGGACGCGAATGTTGTTCCGCTGAACTGGGCGTGTGATTTTCCGCTGAAGCCGCCGCCGGCCACGCGCATGTTGCCGGTGGGCGCGGGGCGGAGCTATGGGGACGTGTGCCTGCTGGGGCATGGGACGCTGTTGCGCACGCGCGGGCCGGGGCTTTCCGGCGGTATGGACCGGCTGCTGGACTTTGATCCGGCGACGGGAATCCTGTGCTGTGAGGCGGGGGCGACTCTGGGAGAGATCCTCGATTTCGCCGTGCCGCGCGGATTTTTTCTGCCGGTGGTCCCGGGAACGAAATATGTAACAGTAGGTGGAGCAATTGCCAACGATATTCACGGCAAGAACCATCATGTTGCGGGAACCTTCGGGCGTCATGTTCCGCTCTTTGAGCTGGTGCGCTCGGACGGGCGACAGCTGATTTGCTCGGCGGCGCAAAATGCCGACTGGTACGCGGCGACGATGGGCGGCATGGGACTGACGGGGCTGATTGCGTGGGCGGAGATCAAGCTGAAGCCGATTGTGTCGCGGCGGATCCAGTACATGGGAGTGAAGTTTTCCGGCATTGAAGAGTTCGTCGCGCTTTCCGAGAGGAACGCCAAGAGCGAGTACACCGTGTCCTGGATTGACTGCGTGAGCACCGGGAATAACTTTGCGCGCGGAATCTTTATGGCGGGCGAGCACGACTCAGCGGCGCGTCCGCTGAAGCGCAGCAAAGAAACCAAGCTGTCCTTGCCGATCGATTTCCCTGGATTCATGCTGAACCGGCACACCGTGGGGCTGTTCAACACGCTTTACTACAACAAGCAGTTGGGCAAAATCAAAAGTGGGTCGGTGGACTACGAGCCGTTCTTCTTTCCGCTGGACCGCCTGCGGCACTGGAACCGGATGTATGGGAAGCAGGGGCTATTGCAGTTCCAGTGCGTACTGCCGTGGGAAGAAGACCATCGCGGAATGACGGAAATACTGAAGGCGATTACGCGGTCGGGGCTGGCCTCGTTTCTGGCGGTGCTAAAGGTGTTTGGAGACCTGCCCTCGCCGGGAATGATGTCGTTCCCAAAACCGGGAATTACGCTGGCGCTGGATTTCCCGATACGAAAGGAAACAAGCTTCGATCTGCTGGAGCGGCTCGCGGCTATTACGCTGGAGCACAAGGGAAGAATGTATCCGGCGAAGGACGCGACCATGACGGCGGCGCAGTATCAGGCGTTTTATCCGCAGTGGAAGAAGTTTGCGGCGTTTGTTGATCCGGCGTTTGATTCGGCCTTCTGGCAGCGGGTGACGGCCTGATGGCGGCGCGGAAGTTCCCCTCGACGGTGTTGGTGGTGGGCGCCACTTCAGCCATTGCCGAAGCCACGCTGCGGCTGATAGCGGAGCGGGGCGCGCGCTTTTACCTGGTCGGGCGAAACCCCGACAAGCTGCACGCCATGGCCGCCGACCTGCATACGCGCGGCGCGGCGGGCGTGGCGACCTATGCGATGAATTTGGACGACACGGCGGGCCACGCGGCGATGCTGGCGGCGGCGGCGCAGTCGCTGGGGAGCATTGACATGGCGCTGCTGGCGCACGGCGTTCTGGGCGACCAGCCCATGGCCGAGGCCAGCTATGCGGCGGCGGCAGCGATTCTGCACACGAATTTTCTTTCCGCCGTCTCGCTCATCACGTGGCTCGCGAACTACTTTGAGCAACTCGGGCAGGGGACGCTGGCGGTGATTTCGTCGGTCGCGGGAGACCGTGGCCGCAAGAGCAATTACGTTTATGGTGCGTCGAAAGGCGCGCTGACGATTTTTGTGGACGGCGTGCGGAACCGCATCGACCGCAAAGGCGTGCATGTGTTGACCATCAAGCCGGGGTTCGTGGCGACTCCCATGACGGCTCATCTGAAACAGGGACCGCTGTTCGCCACACCGGCGCAGGTGGCGCGCGGCATCGTAAAGGCCATTGAGAAGCGGCGCGATGTGGTTTATCTGCCGTCGTTCTGGCGGGGGATTATGTTCGCGGTGCGGATGGTCCCGAGGCCGATTTTCAAGCGGATGAACATGTAGGACTCGCCGTCCAGGCGGACGCGCTTCGCGCCCTGGTGGTGCTTGCGTTGATGAACGTTTTACGGCACTTGCGAGCGGTTCCATCCGCCGCCGAGGGCCTTCACGAGCTGGACGCTGGCCGCGAATTGCCGCGTGGTGATGTCCACCTGCGTGCGCTCATTCGTAAGCTGCGCTGTCTGCGCGGTCAGCACTTCCAGATAATTTGTGACTCCGCCCTTGTACCGCCGCGTGCTGACGGCCAGTGAACGACGCGCCGACGCCACGGCGGCAGCTTCTGTTTTTGACTCGTCGTTCAGAATGCGGAGCGCGGCGAGGTTGTCCTCAACTTCCTGAAAAGCATTGAGCACGCTCTGGCGGTAGTCCGCAGCTTGAGCCTCGTAGAGGTCGCGCGCCTGCGCGGTGATGGCGTGCCGCCGTCCGGCGTCAAACAGCGTCTCGACAGCCGACGCGCCCAACGACCACAACGCGCTCGGCCCCTGAATCCAGGTTCCGGGATTCGCGCTTTCAAATCCGCCTGTGCCGCCAAGCTGAATGTTGGGATAATAGGCCGCGATGGCAATGCCGATCTGCGCGTTGGCCGCGTCAACGCGCCGTTCCGCAGCGGCCACGTCGGGACGACGCTCCAGCAACTCCGACGGAACGCCTGCCGGAATCGTGGGCAGCTTGAGGGTGAGCGTGGCGGCAGCCAGCGAGAAAGTAGAGGCCGGCTGGCCGGTGAGGGTGGCGATGGCGTGCTCGAACTGCGCTCGCGCCACTTGCACGTCCATGGACTGCGCCCGCACCGTCTCAAACTGCGTCTCCGCCTGCGCCACGTCCGCATCGGTCGCCACTCCGCCTCTGAAGCGAATATGCGTCAGGCGCAGATAATCCGCGTCGGCCTTCACTGTGTTGTCCAGAATTTGCTTTTGCGAGTCCAGCCCGCGCAGCTCGAAGTAGTCCGTGGCCAACTCCGCTTGGAGACTCAGCGACAGGTTGGCTAGGTCCGCCGCGCTTGCCTGCGCGTTGGCGTGGGCCGCTTCCACGCTGCGCCGCACTGTACCCCACAAGTCTGGCTCCCACGACGCTTGGCCTTGCAGCGTGAAGGTGTTGTATTCATCGTTAGCGTTGCTGCGCGCGTTCGGCTGGTTCTTTGAGGTATGCGTGCGCGAAATGGAAAGCCCAGCGCCCAGCGTGGGGAAGTAATTCGACCGCACCACCCGCACCTGCTCGCGCGCCGCAAAGTAGTCCGCGACCGCCGCTTTCAGCGTCTGGTTCGAGACCGCGATCTTCGCCTCCAGCGCATTCAATTGCGGATCGCCGTAGAGTTCCCACCAATTGCCCTTAAGCTGCGGGTCCTGCGCGGCGCCGGGTTGCGCGCGCTTCCAGCTTCCGCTGGGAGGGCTCGGCGGAGGCATCTCCTTGTAGGCCGCTGGAGGCGGCGGCACCGAAGGGCGATGATAGTTCGGCCCTACCGTGCAGCCAGCCAGCACGGCCAGGCACAGCGATGCGGCCAGGCCGAGCACGGGTTTGACCATCACTGCGCGCTCTCCGCTGATTTTGGCTGCTGCTGTCGCACCACATGAACGGTTTCGCCGTCGATGAGCGAGTCGGGCGGAGACTGGATCACTTCATCATCCGGATCGAGGCCTTGCACCACCTCGACCACGTTTCCGTCGTCGCGGCCAATCGTGATGGGGACCAGCTTCGCCTTGCCGTTCACCACCGTGCCCACCTGCAAACCCGCCGACTTGAAGATGAGAGTCGAGACCGGAAGGATGAGCGAGGGCCGCGTGTTCTTCAGCGTGAAATGCAACTGCGCGAATGCGCCGGGATAAAGCTGGTCCGCCAGGTTCTTCACATCCACCTCGACGAGCAGCGTGCGCGATGCCGGATCAATCGCTTTGGCCGTGCGCACAATCTTGCCCTCAAACTTTTTCCCGGGAAACTCGGCCAGCGTGAGGTTCGCCGCTACCCCCGGCACGCACGCGGGTGCATAAACCTGCGGCACATTCACATACACGCGCAGCACGGTCTCCTGTGCAAGATGAAACAGCTCGCGCCCGGTGCCGGAACTTACCAGCGTGCCGGTGTCCACATTGCGCGCCGTGATGGTGCCGCTGAAGGGCGCGTAGATTTTCTCGAAGCCCACCATCTGCTCCAGCCGATTCACATTGGCGGCGGCGGAGTTGACCTGCGCGGCCGTGGAAGCCGCCTGCGTCACCAGCGTGTCGGTCTCCTGTTTGGAAACCGCGTTGCTCTTCAGCAGGTCCTGGTAGCGGGCGGCCTGGATCTTCGCATTGGCGGCGTTCGTTTTCGCCGTCGCGAGGTCGGCCTTGGCCTGCGCCAATTGCTGGTCCACTTCGGGGCTTTCGATCACCGCCAGCAATTCCCCTTTCTTCACGCGCGAGCCGATGTCGTAGTACCACTTTTTCAAATAGCCGTCTGTGCGCGCGTAAATGCCGGAGTCGATATAGGCCTGCACGTTGCCGGGCAGGACCACCTCTTGCGCCGGAGCGCCCTTCACCGGCTTGGCCACAACCACATTGGGAGCGGCCAGCGCGTCCGTCTGCTTCTGTAATGCGTCGCCCGCCCGAAGCCGAGGCACAATGCCCGCAAGCGCGAACACCAACGCCGCCAGCAGCAGCAAAATGATGATAAGCGCCGCCTTGCGCCCGGAGATGGGCGGCTTTTCGTCCTCGTTGTTTTCGTTCGTCAAGTGTTCCTTCCTGTCGTTCATTGCCGCGCCATCGCCGCCTGTTCTTCATGGGGCCGCTCGTCGCCCGCGCTGCGCCGTCTCTCCAGCCATCCATGCACCACGCTGAAAAACGTCGGCACAAACAGCAGGGTTGAAACCGTGGCGAACATCAGCCCGCCAATCACCGCGCGGCCCAGCGGAGCATTCTGTTCGCCGCCATCGCCCAATCCCAGCGCCATTGGCAGCATCCCGATCATCATGGCGAGGGCCGTCATCAGCACCGGGCGAAAGCGCACAACGCCCGCGCTCAACGCCGATGCGCGCGCGTCTCCCACCGTTTCCAGCATTCGCTCGCGCGCGAAGTCGACCAGCAGAATGGAGTTGGCCGTGGCCACGCCCATGCACATGATCGCCCCGGTAAGAGCGGGCACGCTAATGTGCGTATGGGTGAGGAACAGGAACCACACAATGCCGCAGAGTGCCGCCGGCAGAGCGGAAATAATGATGAACGGGTCGAGCCACGACTGGAAGTTCACCACGATGAGCAGGTACACAAGAATGATAGAAAAAACCAGTCCGCCGTAGAGGCCCCGGAACGAAGTCTGCATGGTCTGCACCTGGCCACGAATAACAATCCGCGAGCCCGCCGGGAGACTGCTCTGCGAGGCGCCCACAATTTTCTGTATTTGTTTGCCGACGCTGGCGAGGTCGGTATTCACCACGTTGCCGTAAATGTCGATGACAGGAGCAATGTCGTAGTGATTCACTACGCCGGCCTGCGCGCCAGGCGTGAAGGTCGCGAGGTTCCCCAGAATCTGCACCGGCTTCCCGCCCATTCCCGAGACGAGCGCGGTCGCAGCGCCTCCCGCGCCGGTAATGGGGATGTTCTTCAAGTCCTGTAGGGAGTCCATCGAGTACTCCGGCGACTGCACGGCGATGTCGTAACTCACGCCGTTGCGCGGGTCGAGCCAGAACTGCGGCGAGGTCTGGAAGCTTCCGCTGGTCGCTGAGAGCAGGCTGTTGGCCACATTCGCCTGCGTCAATCCAACCTGCGCCGCCTTGGTGCGGTCCACGGCAATCATCATTTCGGGATCGTTCAACGGCTGCTGAATGCGCATGTCCGCCGTGCCCGCGACCATCTTCACCTTATTGAGCAACTGTTCCGCAAAGGCATGATTGGCCCGCGTATTCGACCCGATGATCTGA
>JAICYR010000003.1 GCA_025934135.1 Acidobacteriaceae bacterium
CGTCCGCGTGCCGCCGTCGGCCTGCAGCACGTCGCAATCGAGAATCACCGTCCGCTCGCCCAGCGCCGCCATATCCACCACGCCGCGCAGCGACCGCCCAATCAGCCGCTGAATCTCATGGGTGCGCCCGCCCACCTTGCCGCGCTCCGACTCCCGCGCCGTCCGCGTCAGCGTGGCCCGGGGCAGCATCCCATACTCCGCCGTCACCCAGCCGCGCCCGCTGTTCCGCATCCACGCCGGAACCCCCTGCTCCACCGTGGCGTTGCACAGCACCCGCGTGTTGCCCACCTCGATCAGCACCGACCCTTCGGCCATGGCCACATACCCCGGAGTCAGCCGCAGGGGCCGCATCGCCGAAGGCGCGCGCCCCTCGGAGCGAAAGAACTGCTTTTCGTCTGTCATCCTCAGCATTGTACGGGTTTAGCTGAACCGCCACACCCCGTCCCGATACGGAATCGGCCCAAAACGGAACAGAGCCCGGAGCACAAGGCTAAATACATCATTTTAAGTGTTTTAGGTGAATGTATCGTTCCGGGGCCGTTCCGTTTCGGGACAAGACCGCCTTCCCCTCGACCCGTCCCTATTTCCAGCTAACATATTGATTTCATTCATTTTGATACTACATTTCCACTTTGGCACGCCGCGTGTATTAGAAGCGGACAGAAAGCCGGGACCGGCACTCCAGGGTCGGACCCCGGCTTTCGGGAAGCTGCCTCATAAGCTGTTATGCGGCTTCAGTACGCAGTTTGGGGCCCCGCTCACCGGCGGGTCTCATTCGGGGCGTTCCGCACTACGCGCTTATGAGGCAGCTTTAAGTTCCACTTGAAAGGAATACTTCCAATGCCTGCCCTTGCCAAAGCCCACCGAATTCTTCCCCGGTTCGTACCTCATTCCAATGGGGCCGCGGCGCGGGCGGGCGCATTTAAGCCCTCCCCCAATCCGTCCTCCACCCCATCCCCGGAGCAGCGTCCATCCGAATCTCTTGATCGGCTCGCGCACGACGCCCGCAACGTCCTCTCCGGCCTCATGCTCTACAGCGAACTGCTGGCCGCGCCCGGCATCCTCAATCCCCCGCATGGCCATTACGCCGCCGAACTCGACGGCATAGTCCAAACCGCCACGCGCATTTTTGAAAAGATCGTCGCCGCTGCCGCCCCTAAACAAGGCCCTCCCAAATTCATCCCCATTCGCGAAACTGAAGCCCTCCCCACCGCCACCGCTGTGCCGCTTGCGCCCGTCCCCGTTACTGACATCGCCGCCGAGTTGCGCCATCTCCAGCCGCTGCTCACGGCCATCGCCGGCCCCGCGGTCAGGCTTTCCGTGGCCACCATGCCCTGTCCGGGACGCGCCTCTCTTGCCGTGGAAGACCTCACCCGTGTCCTCATTAACCTGGTCCGCAACGCTGCGGACGCCATGCCCGGCGGCGGCCATGTCCGGATCACGGCGCAGTACCAGGACGGCCTCAGCTTCGCCACGCTCCCCGAAGAATGTGCGAATCCCGGAGCCGACCCGGTCCCGCTGCCTCTTGCCGTGCTGCTCACCGTGAGCGACAACGGCCCCGGCGTCCCACAAGAAGTGCGCGAGCAGATCTTCGATCTGGGCTTTTCAACCCGCAGGGAATCCGGCAACTGGCCCACTCCGCGCCGTCGCGGCCTCGGCCTCAGCATCGTTCGCAACCTCGTGGAAACCGCCGGCGGCTCAGTCAATTTGACGGCCTCGCACACCGGCGGAGCGCGTTTTGAGATTGTCCTGCCGGTGGACGGCATGGTTACTTCGGGAACCCTTCCCGTACCCCCAACTCGCGCCTTTTCTGCTGACTCGCGTCGGGAAGGCTGCATAGAATGCGAGTAACCGATCTACACGAAATCACTATGACCGATCCCGCCCCCCGCTCCTCCCACTCCGGCCGCATGCATGTCCTGATCGTCGATGAAGACCCCGCCGTACGCTCCGCCTGCTGCGAAATCGCGGCCTCGCGCGGCTTTGTTCCCTGCGGAGTCGACAACCTCGAAACGGCCCAGCGGCTGTTGCGCGGCAACAGCGTCGATATTCTGATTCTCGATTTAAAGTCGCCCGCCGGTTCCGGCCTCGAACTTCTGGAAGAAGTGAAGCTGCTGCACCCGGAAATCGCCGTCATCGTTGTCACTGCCCACGCCACCGTGTCCTCGGCGGTGGAGGCCATGCGCACAGGCGCGAACGACTACCTCACCAAGCCATTCGCGCTCGAAGAACTGGCCGCCGTGCTCGACCGCGCCGCCGAACGCCGCACCGTGGACACGGCCAGCCGCCGCCTGCGCGAAAAGCTCCGCTCCGAGCAGGGACTCGGCAACCTCATCGGCAACAGCCCGGAGATGGAGCGGATCTACCGCATCCTTTCCAAAGTCTCGCAGACCACCCATCCCGTCCTGATTCTCGGCGAGAGCGGGACGGGCAAGGAACTGATCGCGCGCTCCATCCACTCCAACGGCCCCCACGCCTCGAAGCCTTTCCTCCCCGTTGACTGCGGCTCGCTGGTGCCCACGCTGATTGAAAGCGAGTTGTTCGGATACGTGAAGGGGGCCTTTACCGGGGCCACCCGCAACAAGGAAGGCCTGCTGGCCTCGGCGGAAGGCGGCACCGTCTTTCTCGACGAAATCGGAGAGATGCCGCTCGACCTTCAGGCCAAGCTGCTGCGCGCCCTTCAGGAAAAGGAAATCCGGCCCGTCGGGGCCACGCATCGCGTTTCCATCAACTGCCGCATACTGGCCGCCACCAACCGCGACCTCGGCGTCATGGTCGAGCAGGGACGCTTCCGCAAAGACCTTTACTACCGCCTCAACGTTGTCGCCCTCAGGATTCCGCCGCTTCGCGACCGCCGCGAAGACATTCCTCTGCTGGCGGCGCACTTCCTCGAACGCATGTCCCGCAAGTCGGAAACGAAATATGTCTTCTCCGACGACGCGATCCGCACCATGAGCGAGTATGCCTGGCCGGGCAACGTGCGTGAACTGGAAAACTCCATCGAACGGGCCTGCGCCCTTTCCTCCGGCCCGGTGCTGCGCCTGGGCGACATGCCGACCCAGCTACAGGACTTTCATCTCCACACCCACCAGGGTGCGAACGGCCACGCCAACGGCGCCGCCGCCTCGGACCCGGACGTTATGCCGCTGGCCGACCTCGAACGGCAGGCGATTCTCGACACCCTGCGCCAGCTCAACGGAGACAAGCTCACCGCCGCCCGCCTGCTTGGCATCGGCAAAACCACGCTCTACCGCAAGCTGAAGGAATACGGCATCGGCGATTCCGCCGGTCTGTAATTAGGGCCTGGTAACAGGCCCTATAGAGGAGTTCCCCATGTCTGAAGTCAATGCCCCTGCGCGCGCCGCGTCCAAAAATGCCCCTGCCCGGATTGTGGTGGCCAACAAACCTTCGCCCGCTCCCGCGCCCGCCAACGGCATCCTGCTCATCACCGGCATCATGGGTGCGGAAAACTGCGCCGCCGTCGTCTCCAAGCAATTCGGCCTCGCTGTCGAGTCTGTCTCCAGCCGCAAAGACGCGCTGGCCGCGCTGCGCCGCCGCGCCTACTCCATCGTCGTGCTCGACACATCCATGGCCGAATCGGTGGCGGGCGACGCCGACGCCATCTTCAAGCACTCCGGCCTGGCCATGCCGCTCGAAATCAACTTCGCCATCTCCGGATGCGGGCGTCTGGTCCGCGAGGTCCGCGCCGCGCTGGGCCGCCGCCAACTCGAACAGGCCGCCGCCGAGCGCGCCGCCGCCACCTCGCTCGAAAGCAACCTGCGCGACACCGTCGCCGGACTCCTGCTGCAATCGCAACTCGCCCTCGCCGACCCCTCCGTCCCTCCACAACTTGCGGACAAACTCAAGCTCATGGCCGAACTCGCCGGAAGCCTCCGCAAGAAACTGGATGGGGCGAACATCACGGCATAGCTTTTTGCATAGCTCCCTCTGCGCTTGACACTCCATGCCCCCGGTTCTATCTTCAATCTGCCCTGAATCGCGGCCTCCCATCTCAACAGGCCTGCGGAAGAGGACCCATGGGTTCAGCCATTACAGCCGCCGCCGCTACGCGCGCCGTACCGACGGAACGGAGAGAACGCCTCTTCTATCTCATCGCCTGCCTGGCCATGATCTCGGGCGTTGCCCTCGGCTTCCACATGTTCTACCTGCACGGCTTGAATGATGCGGGACAGCCGGTCACGCGGCAAAGTGCGCCCCTCGTGTATGTTCACGCCGCACTCATGACCTGCTGGATGGCGTTTCTCCTCTTGCAGTGCGGACTGGTGGTGAAAGGCAATCGCCGCCTGCATATGCGCCTGGGACGCGCCGCCATTGCGCTCTACCTCATCATCATTCCCTTCGCCGTCATCGCCGCTCTGCTACAGGTCCATTACGCTGACCCGCGCTCGTTTCCGCCCTTTGGCCCATATCGCTTTCTCGCGCTTCCTCTGACTGAAATTGCGAATTTCGCGATCTTTATCGGTGCCGCATTTCTGTTTCGCCGCAGAGCCGCGGTCCACCGGGCGCTCATGACCATCGGCACGCTGGCGGTCGCCCAGGCCGGCATCGGACGCATCGCTCTCTTCAGGAACGCGTTTTCTCATGCCACGCACGCGGCATTTTTCCCCACCTTCTGGGGGTCCACAGTCGTGTTCATCCTTCTCCTGTGGCTCCTCAAGCTCGGCCTCACGCGCCGCCTGGACCGCTATTTCACAGCCGCCGTCGCTCTCTTCATCGCCTCCGGCCTCCTGAGCAGCTACATCGCGATCACCGTATGGTGGCCCCAGCTTGCGCGCTACCTGACCAACTCCTAAATCGCCGGCTGACGCAACCAGCTTACCTGTCACTAAAATGCGACAGGAGGGCCGCGACTGAAATGCTGAGACTCCTGTCCGCCGTAACTCTTGGGTTTTGTCTTGGGCTTATTGGCTGCAAGACCGTTCAACCCAAAGATCTAGTCGGAACGTGGGTAATGACAGGCGACTCCCGATCGGTCCTGCCAGATGATTTGAAGAATGCCTCGGGGAAAATAATCCTCAACGCGAATGGAACTTTTTCTGCATCTGAAATGCCGGGATTGTTCTACGTCCCTGAGTTACATGCCGCGCGGCTAGAGAACGGAACCGGTACATGGAAGCTTATGCCCGAGGATGGCGAAGAACGACTGGAACTTAATTTTCAGACAATCGCGGATTGGAACGATGGTCCCCCGTATGAGGTGTCGATTTTCATAGGCCGAGGAAGTCTGTTCTATTTTTTGGACGACCCGGACGAGGGGCGTCGGGTCTCCTTCGAGAAGAAATAAAGAAGGAACACACGGGCGCGAGCAGGAGGACTGGTCGCGTCAGAGAATTCTCAACATTACTCAGCGCCTTCTCCGCGATGGACTGAAGTTGCCTTACAGCAAGAACAAGGGCGCGAGGGAGGCAGTTTCTCCTCGCGCTCTTGTTCTATGCCCGTCCGGCTAGGACCGCTCGCCGCGTAGGCGCCGCCGGAGGCTTTAACATATTGTCATGCCCCACTCCCGACCGCGCGCCGTCATCAGCCTCTCCGGAGGAATGGACTCCGCCGTCTGCGCCTCCCTCGCCGCGCGCGATTACGACGCTTATGCCCTCCACTTCAGCTACGGACAGCGCACCGAAGGCCGCGAGCTCCAATCCGCCCGCGCCATCGCCGAAGAACTCGGCTTTCAGGACTTCCTCCACCTCAACACCGACCTCTTCCGCCGCATCGGAGGCTCGGCCCTCACCGACTCCAGCATCGCGATTCCCAGGGCTTCAGCCGGCCATCCCATCGGGGCGGAAATCCCCGTTACCTACGTTCCCTTCCGCAACGCGCACTTCCTTGCCGCCGCCGTAAGCTGGGCCGAGGTCCTCGACGCGCAGACCATTTTCATCGGCGCGGTTGAGCCGGACAGTTCCGGATACCCTGACTGCCGCCCCGCCTACTATGAGGCATTTCAGCAACTTATCCGCACAGGAACGCGCGATGGATGCATCGAAATCGCCACTCCGCTCATCCATCTCCGAAAGAAGGAGATCGTGGCGCTCGGCCTTGAACTTGGCGCGCCCTTCCATTTAACGTGGTCATGCTATTCGAGCGCCGAGGCGGCCTGCGGAGAATGCGAGAGTTGCGCGCTCCGTCTGCGGGCCTTTGCCGAGGCCGGCGTGGCCGATCCGATCCCCTATGCGCGACCGGTTCCATAGAGTCGAACCAGCGCCGGAAGGGTTAAGATTCTGAAGGAGAACAAAACCAATGCGTAAGACGAAACTCTGGTTGGTATTTTTGCTTTCGGCCTTGCTGGTCATGGCCGCTGTCCCATCGCTTTTGGCCCAGCAGACGGGCAAGGTCCACGGTCATGTCAACGACCCGCTCAGCGTTCCCATTCCCGACGTGCAGGTCAAGCTCATGCAAAGTGGGCAGGCGAAGTACACCTTCACCACCGACTCCAACGGCGACTACACGGGCGACAACGTGGCCCCCGGCAACTACGACTTCATCCTCTACAACAAGAAGAACCAGACAGTGGACGCCTTCAATAATGTGAAGGTGACGGCCGGGCAGACCACCACGCAGGATTTCGACCTCTCCCGCGCCGCGTACGTCGCCAAGATGACCCCCGAGCAGAAGAAGCAGCTTGAGGAGGCCAAGAAGAAGAACGCCGGCATTCAGGCGGAAAACGCCCAGATCAAGAACCTCAACGCCGACCTGAAGACGGCGCGCGCCGACAACCAGGCCAAGAACTACGCCCAGGCCGAGCAGTTGATGACCCGCGACACCACCGCCAAGCCCGACGCCTCCGTGCTATGGGTGGAACTGGGCAAGGCGCAGGCCGGCCAGAAGAAGGTGGACGCCGCCGAGACTTCCTTTAAGAAGGCCGTTGATCTCGAGGCCGCATCCAAGAAGCCTAACGTCGATATCGAAGCAGCCGCCGAAAATTCTCTTGGCGAACTTTACGCGGATCAGGGCAAGGTCGCCGACTCGCAAGCCGCCTATGAAGCCGCCGTCAAGGATGATCCGAAGAACGCAGCCATGTATTACGGGAATGAGGCTATCATGATGGACCGCGCTGGGAACGTAGATGCCACGGTGGCAGCCGCCGACAAGGCCATTGCCGCCGACCCCAACAAGCCCATCCCCTACTACCTGAAGGGTAAGGCGCTTATCAACAAGGCCACCGTCGATCCTAAGACGCAGAAGATCGTCGCGCCCGACGGTACCGCCGAGGCCTACCAGAAGTATCTGGACCTGGCCCCGAACGGCCCCTTCGCCAACGACGCCAAGGCCATTCTGGCGCAGTTGGGAACCAAGCAGAAAACCGGCTTCAAAAAGTAAAGCAGTTTCTCTTGAATCAAAGGACGCCCCACGCGGGCGTCCTTTCTCTTTCGGAATACAATCTCGATTGTGAATTCCCTCGTCCTCAGCTATGACGAAGCCGCGCGCGCGGTGCGCGAGCAAGCGACCTCCAGTCCCGCGCCGCCGACCGAGTCTGTCGCATTGCTACAAGGCCTCGACCGGACGCTCGCCCAGCCCGTCATCGCCGACCGCGACCAGCCGCCCTTCGCCCGCTCCACCCGCGACGGATTCGCCTGCCGCGCCGCCGACCTCGCCCAGCAGCCGCTCGAAATCGCGGGCCACCTCCGCGCCGGAGAAGCCTGGACAGGTCCGCCGCTCCAGCCCGGCCAGGCCATTGAGATCATGACCGGAGCGCCCGTCCCCGTTGGGGCCGACTGCGTGCTGATGGTGGAACACGCCCGCGCCGGACAAGGCCGCGTCACTCCGCAACGCACCCTCCAACCAGGCGTGAACATTGTCCCCGCCGGGGCCGAGGCGCGCGCCGGAGCAACGCTCATCCACCCCGGCACGCGCATCGGCCCGCAACACATCGCGCTCGCCGCGGCCTGCGGATACGAAAGCCTCTCCGTCTACGCCAATCCGCGCGTCGCCATCCTCGCCACAGGAGACGAACTGGTCCCGCTCGGAGCGCAACCCTTGCCGCACCAGATTCGTAACTCCAACAGTTACTCACTTGGCGCGCAGGTCTCGCGGCGTGGAGGCGTCCCCGTCATTCGCCCGGCCGTCGCGGACTCGCTCGAAGCCAGCGAAGCCGCCATTCGCGCCGCGCTCGACTGCGACCTGCTGCTGCTCTCCGGCGGCGTCTCCATGGGCAAATACGACTTTGTCGAGCAGGCCCTGTCCGCCTTCGACGCCGAATTTTTCTTTACCGGAGCGCGCATCCAGCCCGGCAAGCCCGTCGTCTTCGGACGCCTTCCAAAACAAAACCTCTTCTTCTTTGGACTCCCCGGCAACCCTGTCTCCACGCTTGTCACCTTCGCGCTCTTCGCCGCGCCCCTGCTCGCCGCGCTCGCCGGAGCCAAAGACCTCGGCCCCGAATTCGCTCAGGCCCGCCTCGCCCAGCCGGTCGAACCGCGCCCCGGCCTCACGCGCTTCCTCCCCGCCCGCGTCGAGTCCAGCGCCGCCGGAGCCACCATCCAACCCGTCCCCTGGCAAGGTTCCGGAGACCAGTCCGCCGCCGCCCGCACAAATTGCTTTCTCGTCGTCCCGGCTGACCGGAAGCTCGCCGAAGGCGAATCCGCCACCTTTCTGCGGGTCTAGCCCGATGAAAGAAGCTGTCAAGAGGTCAATCGTATAGCTCATTTAGAATCATTGGCTTGAATTTGTATTTAATTAAACCATGATTTGCCAGGCTGCCCGCCCCTGACGACAATTGAACCCTGACCGCTGAACGCTGAACGCTGTACCCTAGCTTCTATGAAGCTCTCGCACTACGACGATCAGGGTCGCGCCCGCATGGTGGACGTGAGCGGCAAACCCGGCACGCGCCGCACCGCCGAGGCCAGCGCCTTCGTGGCCATGTCCGAGAGAGTGCTCAAGGCGTTGCCGCAAAACCCCAAGGGCAATCCGCTGGAGGTCGCGCGTTTCGCCGGAATTCAGGCCGCGAAGAAGACATCGGAGCTGATCCCCATGTGCCATCCGCTACCGCTGACGCATATAGATGTAGAGACAAGAATTTTGAAGGACGGAATCGAAGTCACGGTCACTGCCGCGACCACCGCGCAAACCGGAGTGGAAATGGAAGCCCTCACCGCTGCGTCCGTCGCCGCGCTCACCATCTACGACATGTGCAAGGCGCTGGACAAAGGAATCGTGATCCGCGAAATTCGGCTGGAGAAAAAGACCGGTGGCAAGAGCGGCGAGTACGTGAGATAGGTTGTGGTAGTTAGCCGATTTGCTTTTAGCCGCGCTGGCGATTTTTGATCTGATCGCGGATGTCCCGCAGCAGATTGATGCCTTTAACGCCGAGAACCATACGGATGATTGTGGCAACCACAGCAATACCCGCGCAGATTTCAGCAACCAGACGGACATTCATCGGAACACCTCCAGGGTTGTCCGAATACAGTTCGCATCATACACCGCGGCCTGAACCTGCCCCGACTGGCCCTGACCTTAGCCCGTCTTGCGCCACGCGGCCTCGCTTTTCTGCTCAAAATGCTCATAGGCGGTGCGCAGCCCGATGAGCACCTCGGCTGTGGTCTCAAAGAGGGCTTTCGCGCTCGGATCGTCCACTTTGTTGATATCTTCGCGGGCGTGCTCGATCACGTTTGTCAGCATCTCCCGGATGTTGGCGCCGAGGGTGCGGGGATCATCATGGCCACGCATAGCATCCTCCCTTTGGAAATAAGATGCTGGTGCTTTATCGGCTCGCTGCCAGATACACGCCAAACCAGTCCCGTTCATCCGTCCACGATTGCGTGACCGCGAACCCGGCGCGCTCGATGATTGCCCCGATGCTCTCCGGCGTGAATTTGTAACTGCTCTCGGTATGAATCGCTTCGCCGCGCGCGAACTTCACTTCCAGATCGAGCGCCGGAATACTGACCCGCTGCGCGATCACGCTGTCCAGATAAATCTCGATCCGCGACTGCTCCGCGTTCCACTTCGCTCGGTGCCGAAAGAGCCGCGTGTTGAAGTTCGCTCCCAGCTCGCGGTTGATGCGGGTGAGCATGTTCTTGTTGAACTCGGCGGTGACGCCCGCCTCATCGTCGTAAGCCCGCAGCAGCGTCGGCGCATCCTTCACATGGTCCACGCCCAGCAGCAGCAGGTCGCCGGGAACGAGCCTGCGCCGCACTTCGCGCAGCACCCGCACCCCGTCCGCAGGCTCGAAGTTGCCGATGCTCGACCCGATATAAAGCACCATCCGCCGCCGCCCCGGCGAGGGAATTTCCGCGATGCCCTGCGTGTAGTCGGCCACCCGCGCCGCCACGCGCACGCCGGGTATCTCCGCCTCAAGATGCTGCTTCGCCGCATCGAGCGCGGTCTCTGAAACATCGATGGGAACATAATCCACTCTGCTCTGGCGGCGCACGGCGGCCTGAAGCAGCAGCCCCGTCTTCTCCGCCGTGCCCGCGCCCAGCTCGACGATGGTGAGCGGGAGGCAACCGGCGTACTCCAGAATCTCGTCCGCATTCCGCGCAAAGATGCCGTGCTCGGTGCGCGTGAGGTAATACTCAGGCAGGCGGGTAATGGCCTCAAAGAGCTGCGAGCCGCGCTCGTCATAGAACAGCCATGGCGAGAGATGCTTCGGCATGTCCGTGAGACCGCGATAGACCTCAGCCCCGATGGGAGTGGAAGCCGCTTCCGGCAGCGTGAGCACAGTAGAAGGGATCTGCATCGTGAGTTCCGGTTACTCCTGTCGATTGGCCAGCCGCACCCCGCAGAACTGCCAGCGCGACGCGGGGGCGAAGAAGTTTCTGTAGGTGGCGCGAACATGCTGGTCCGGAGTCACCGCCGAGCCGCCCCGCAACACCATCTGGTTGCTCATGAACTTGCCATTGTATTCGCCGAGCGCGCCCGGCAGCGCCGCATATCCCGGGTAACCCAGATACGCGCTGGCCGTCCACTCCCACACGTCGCCGAACATCTGTTGCAGGCCGTCCTCCGCATTCGCCGCAATGGGATGCAGCGTGCCGGACTCCACCAGGTTGCCGTTGACCGGCACGCCCTCCGCCGCAATCTCCCACTCCGCTTCCGTCGGTAGGCGTTTGCCCGACCAGCGGGCGAAGGCGTCGGCCTCGTAGTAGCTAACGTGGCAGACCGGCGTCGCGATCAATTCACTCAGCGCAACGGAACCTCTCAACGTGAAGACGCGCCACGCGCCGTCTTCCTCAAACCAGTAGAGCGGCGCGCGCCACTGCTGCGCCCGCACCATGTCCCATCCATCGGAGAGCCAAAGCTCGGCACGCTCGTAGCCGCCGTCGCGCATGAAGTCGAGGTATTCGCCGCAGTTCACAAGCCGCGAGGCCAAATCAAACGGCTTAAGGAACACCTTGTGTCGGGGCAGCTCGTTGTCGAAGCAGAAGCCCTTCCCGCGGTGTCCAATTTCCACCAAGCCGCCCTCGTGCCCGATCCACTGCACGGGACGAGCCATGCCGGACTCCGGCAGTGCGCCATCGCGGTAAGCGGGATGCAGCGGGTTGGTCCAGAAGGCGTTCTTAATGTCATAGGCGAGCAGTTCCTGATGCTGCTGCTCGTGGTTCAGACCGAGCGTGATGCGCCGCTCCACTTCCGCCGGAACGTCGCCTTTCATCAGCCGCAACATGGCCGCGTCCACAAAACCGCGATAGGCGAGGATGTCTTCCAGCGAGGGACGCGAGAATGATCCGCGCAACTGCTTCACAGGCTGCTGCGAGACGGCATTGTAGTAGCTGTTAAAGAGCCAGCGGTAATCGGGGTCAAACGGCTTGTAGCCGGAAACGAACTCGGAGAGCAGGAAGGTCTCAAAAAACCAGGTGGTATGGGCCAGGTGCCACTTGGCGGGACTCGCCTCTGGACAGGACTGCACCATCATGTCTTCGGGGGAGAGCGGCTCGCAAAGCGATTCGGTTTGCCGCCGCACATTACAGAATTGGCGATCCAGGCCGGAACGCAGCGCTTCCGCGAAAGTTGATTTCAAGGCAGTACCCCCCTTTAGTTAGAACGCAGTGCGGCTATAGTGTTGCCCGAAAACGGCACCCTGGCGCTCCGCTGCTGCTCAGGGCCGCTGGTTCATCGGATGGGGAAACCCGGTCCGAAGTTCCACAGACTTACAAATTTATTTTCTGAGAAAACATTTTCAGCTACTGCGTCCCGCCGCGCGGGTTTGGCGTCTATCCCACCAGATTGCACCCTGTTCCAGAAAGTGGCCTTTCACATGAAAGCGCACGTTCGCACCTTGGCTTCACTTCTCGTAGCGGCGGCATTTTGCCTTCCGCAGTTTTCCACTCAGCTCAACGCACAGATGCAGGACATGCAGGCCCGCAGCATCCAGGGAGATGTGACCGCCGTTTCCGGCAACACCATTACGGTGAAAACAAAGGAAGGAGAAGTCTACACGGTTTCGACGGGGCCGAACACGCGCTTCCGCAAGCAGCGCGACCAGATCGCGATCAGCGATCTGAATCCCGGAGACATGATCGCGGCCATGGGCGACAAGGATGCGAAGGCGCACACGGTGGGAGCGATGTTCGTGATGGTGATGGACAAGGCCCGCTACGAGCAGATGCAAGCCGAGCTTGGCAAAACGTGGACGGCGGGCGCGGTTCAATCGATCAACGGAACCAACATCACAATCAAGCGCATGGACGGTGTGACGCAGGCCGTGACGGTAGATGAAAACACCACGTTCCGGCGCCGTCGGGAAGAAATTACGCTGCCGGATATCAAGGTTGGCGACAATATCAGCGCGCGCGGCGCGCTGCACAGTGGGACCTTTGTGGCGACGGAAGTGAATGTAGGTCGCGGCGGCATGAGTATGGGCATGGGACGGCAACGCTCCGGCTCCCAAAACAGCAACGATTCCGGCACCAACAACTAAATTCCATGACGAAGAAATCCATCTCGCTCTCCCTGTTGCTCGCCGTGTCTCAGCTTGCCGTGCCCGCGTTTTTGGGCGCGCAAGCGCAAGGCCCAACCCCGGCGGCTGCCGCGGCGGTCCAATCCTCATCGCCGGCCGCGACTCCGTCCTCTGTTCAGACCGGACCGGTTTCGCAGGGCGGCGTGATTCGCGGCACAGTCATGTCCGGTGCGGTTCCCCTACCCGGAGTTGCCGTGACGGCCACCAACACCCTGACCGGAAAGAAATACTCGGCGGCGACCAGCATTACCGGCGCGTACAGTCTGGCGATTCCGCAGAATGGGCGCTATGTGGTGCGGGCGGAGCTGGCGGCGTTTGCCGCGGGCACTCAGGACGCGCTGCTGAACGGCGCGGCCAACAACAAGCAGGTGGATTTTAAGCTGACGCTGGCTTCCCGCGCGGCGCAGCAGGAACAACGCGAGCAGCGAGCCCAGGCGCGGCAGTATTCCGGACGCGGCACGGAAAGCCTTTCGCTGGAAGGCGCCGGGGCCGACCTGATCGCGGCCGCATCGTTGGGAAGCCAGGCGGGCAGCGACACCCAACTTCCTACCGTCGCGAGCAACAGTGACTTCTCGGGCGAGTCTGTCGCCGTGGCCGGAGAAACCGGCTACACCAATCCCTTTGCGGGATTCGATCGCGGCGACCGGCTCGACGCGGGCGGCCCGGATGCCTCCAGTGGCGGCGGAGGAGGAGGGGGCCGGGGTGGCAGAGGCGGCGGTGGCGGCGGCAGAGGATTCGGTGGAGGCGGTGGCGGCGGATTTCGTGGCGGACGCGGCGGCAATTTCCGGCGCTTCAACCCCAACCAGCCTCATGGAATGATTTATTGGGACGGCGGCAACTCCGCGCTGAACGCCGAGCCGTTTGCGATTCGCGGACGCGAGCTCAATCAGCCGGCGTACTCGTCGAACCGTTTTGGCGCGATGCTGATGGGCGTGCCGTATATTCCGAAGCTCATTGAAAACGACACGCACGACTTCATCTTCCTGACCCTTTCAGGTCAGCGGTCGTCTTCTCCGTTCAATCAATATGGGACCGTTCCGACGGCGGAGGAGCGCGCGGGAAATTTCCAGAACCTGACGACCCAGAGCGGCCATCCGATCACGCTCTATGATCCGGGCTGCTATGCGGGCGATCCGAACGCCGGACAGCCGTTCGCGAACAACACGGTTCCCGGGGAGTGCATTTCCACGCAGGCCACGAAGCTGCTGAGCTATGTTCCGCTGCCCAACCTGCCAGGACAGTTCCAGAACTACCGCGCGGTTTCGACGGCCCAAACCAACACCACGACAATTGGCGCGCGTGTTGTGCATAATTTTGGCAGCGGCGGCAACAATGCCGCCATGGGCAACTTTATTCGGCGATTCACGGGAGCGGCCAGCCAAGGCATTCACCAGAATATCAATGCGAACTTCGACTACAGCCACTCGGCCAGCGACAACCTGAACATCTTTCCCACGTTGGGCGGCAAGTCGCAGAGCCACAGCTACTCGCTGGGCTTGGGCTACTCCATCAGCAAAGGCCGCATAAACGATAATGTGAGCCTGCGCTGGAACCGGAGCAACTCGCAAACGCTGAACAACTTTACCAATGCCACGAATGTGGCGGGTGAGATAGGGCTCAACGGCCTGCCGGTCAATCCCCTGCTCTACGGGTTGCCGAATGTCACGCTCAACCAGTTCACCGGCATGAGAGAACAGCAGCCGAGCTTCCGCACGAACCAGACAATCCAGCTTTCCGAAAGGCTTTCGTGGAGGCGCAATAAGCACAACTTCCGGTTCGGTGCGGACGTGCATCGCGTGCATCTTGACCTGATGGGGCAGACCAACTCCACAGGTACCTACACCTTTACCGGCCTCTACACGGAAGCTCCCGGGACCGACCCCAACATTCCGGCGGGCGAGGCGACCAGCGGATCGTCGCTGGCCGACCTGCTGCTGGGAATGCCGCAGCAGACAAGCCTGCAGGCGCCCTATCAGAAGTCTTACCTGCGGGAGAACATCATCGACGCCTACGCGCAGGACGACTGGCGCCTTCGCTCGAACCTGAGTCTGAACGTCGGCATCCGCTACGAATACTTCTCGCCCTATTCGGAGAAGTACGACCACTTGGCCACGCTCGACACCGGCGACAACTTCAGCCAGGTGGCGACCGTTACGCCGAACAGCATTGGCCCCTTCAGCGGGAAGTTTCCGCGCACGCTGGTGAAGCCGCAGAGGCTCGACTTTTCGCCCCGCGTGGGGCTGGCATGGCGGACTCTTAAAGGGACAGTTATCCGCACCGGCTACGGCATCAACTACACCAATGGCCAGTACTCAAACTTCGTGCGCTACTTCGCCTTCCAGCCGCCGTTTGCCAACGTGCAGACGAACGAAAACACCAGCACCGGCGCGCCCATGGTGACACTGGCCAACGGGTTCCCCGCTCCGCAGACGGAGGGCAACTACTCCGTGAACAAGAACTATCGGCTGCCTTACGTGCAGGTGTGGTTTCTGGACATGCAGCGCACACTGCCCATGGGCATTGTGCTGAATGTGGGCTACAACGGATCGAAGGGCACGCATCTGGACATCGTGAACGCGCCGGGGCGCACCGCGACCGAATCCCTGAGCGGCGTGCTCTACAACTACGAGGACTCGGTCGCCTTCTCCAACTACAACGCACTCGATGTGCGGCTGCGGAAGCGGATGCAGAACGGCATTGGGCTGGGAGCGACCTATACCTATTCGCACTCCATCGACAATGCCACGTCCATTGGCGGCAACGGAGGCACCTCCGCCGGGATCGCGCAGAACTGGCAGAACCTGCTTGCGGAAGAGTCGAACTCCAGTTTCGACGTGAGACATAAGCTGAACGGCTATTTTGTTTACGAGTTGCCCTTTGGACCCGACCAGCACTACCTGACCAGCGGCAACTTTCTTTCGCAGGCGCTCAATGGTCTGTCCTTCTCCGGAGACTTCGGCTTCGCGACCGGCAATCCGCTGACGCCGAGCTACGAGGCCGCGATCCTTGACGTGGCGCGTGGCAGCACCGGGTCGTTGCGTCCGGACCGCGTGAAGGGCGTTTCGCTGACCAAGGGCGGCGGCACGCTGGACAATTGGTTCAACAAGGCCGCGTTCACCACGCCGGCGAACACCTATGGCACCGCTTCGCGGTTTTCGATTCCCGGCCCGGGGACCGTGTCAATGGACGTTTCGCTCTCCAAGACCCACCGGTTCGGCGAGATGCAGACGATGGAAGTCCGCGCGAACATCAACAACTTCTTCAATACCGTTCAGTACTCCGGCGTGGACACCTCAGTCGGCTCCGCAACCTACGGCGAAGTGACCTCCGCCGCCCCCATGCGCCAGTTCAGCTTTACGGCGCGGTACAGATTCTAAGGAGACCCGCGATGAAAAAAGCATATCTCGCTCTCGCTTTGGCGCTCGCGCTGGCCCCCTTCGCAGGCGCGCAGCAGCAGCAGCCGTCCACCACGGAGTCGCAATTCACCCTGAAAGTGAACAGCGACATCGTGCTGACCAACGTGGTGGTGCGCGACAAGAAGACAGGTGAGGTGGTCCGCGGGCTTACGGCCAAGGACTTCACCCTTCAGGAAAACGGCAAGACGCAGCGCATTTCCAGCTTTGATTTTGAAAGCGTGGACCAGGCCGCTCCGCTCAATGAGGCCACCATCAACGGCCAGAGCATCTTCAACGCGAAGGCCGGAGTGGCAAGGCCCGAAGAGCTGCGCAATCACCGGCTGATCGTGATGTTCTTTGACCTGGTCTCCATGCAGCCCGAGGACATTGAGCGCGCGCAGGACGCGGCCCGCAACTACATCAATAAGCAGATGAAGCCCGCCGACATTGTGGCCGTGGTCTCGCTCGACACGGAACTTTCCATCGATCAGGACTTCACGCAGAACAAGCAACGATTGCTCGACGCGGTCAACCGGTATTCCGGAGCATCCGCGCAAGGATTGGGATCAGACACTTCCTCCAATCAGGTCGAGGATGCCACTTCCTACTCGCCCGACGAAAGCGAGTTCAACGACCTGAACACCGACCGCGAACTTTTCGCCATCGCCACAATTTCAAAGTCGCTCGCCGGGGTCCAGGAAAAGAAATCGATGCTCTACTTCTCGGGCGGAATCCAGCGCAATGGGATTGAAAACCAGGCTTCGCTGCGCTCGGCCATCAACGCCGCGGTGCGCGCCAACCTGTCGATCTACAGCGTGGACTCGCGCGGGCTTGAGGCCGTCAGCCCGCTCGGCGACGCCTCCACCGGAAGCCTGCGCGGCGCGAACAGCTATAACGGCACTTCGCTGCAAGGCAATCTGGACTCCAACTTCAACACGCAGGAAGTCATGGCCACGCTTTCCTCCGACACCGGCGGCAAAGCATTCTTTGACTCGAATGACTTCGGCCCGGCGTTCCAGCAGATCCAGCGCGACACTTCGGCCTATTATGTGCTCGGCTTCCGCTCCACCGATCAACGCCAGGACGGGCGCTATCGCAGGCTTTCTGTCAAAGTGGACCGCTCGGACGTGAAGTTGGAATTCCGCAAAGGCTACTACGCTCCGGCTGACTTTAAGCACTCAAACCGGCAGAACCGCGAGCAGCAGCTTGAAGACCAGCTTGCCAGCGACATGCCCGCGACCGACGTGGCGGTGTATCTGCAAGCCTGGTACTTCCGCACCGATGAGACACACTACTACATTCCGGTTTCCATTGTGGTGCCCGGCTCGCAGATTCCGTTTGTGAATGGCGGCGACAAGGACAAGGCCACGCTCGACGTGATTGGCGAGGTGAAGGACACGGCGGGCCACGTGATTGGGCAGGCGCGCCAGACCGTCAAGCTCAATATTGACGAGTCGCAGCAGGTGCGGCAGAAGAACGTCCAGTACTCAACCGGATTTAACCTGCCGATTGGAAAGTACCACTTGAAGTTTGTGGTGCGCGAGAACGAGACCGGGCACATGGGGTCGTTCGAGACGGACATCAACGTGCCCGACCTGCGCAAGGTCCCGCTCAAGATGAGTTCAGTGCTGCTGGCCAGCCAGCGCATCACCGTTCCCAAACGCAACACCAACCCTATGGTGCATGATGGCGAGGAACTGGTGCCGAATCTGGCGCACGTCTTCCGTCAGAACCAGCATCTTTATTTTCTCTATGAGGTCTATTCGCCGGACGAATCTCCGAAGACTCACGTGCTTACCAGCATCGAGTTTCTCCGTAACGGCGTGAAAGCTTTTGAGACGCCGCTGATTCAAGCCACGGAACTCAACGAGCCAGACCGCAAGGCCATTGTCTTCCAGTTCGACGTGCCGTTGAGCAGCTTCCAGCCCGGCCAGTACACCTGCCAGATCAACGTGATTGATGATACGGGCGGGAGCTTCAGCTTTCCACGAACAGCAATCTTAGTTCATCCGGCGGCGGTTGCTGCGGCAGCGCCGGAAAAGCCAACGACTGGGAATTGAATCGGGACCATCATCACGCTTCTTTGCGGGAATCCTCTTCCGCGGGGCGCCAGGGGCAATTTCTGCATCCCGACTCGCAGCAATAGCCACGCTTCAGGTGATAGGCCGCCGTGAATACCAGGTATGGCCCCTCCATGATGTAGTCCTCACCTTCGATCAGAGGCTGAGGCAGATCAGGCAAGGGCACCGCCTCCGAACGGAAGTGAAAGTGCCCCATCCGAGAGCTGCGCCGGAGCGTCGGCCGCTGTTTTCGCGGTGGGATAGCTGACGGTCCGGCCCAGAATGGCCGATTCGCGCTCGCCGGGAATCACGACTCCGACGAGATTCATGGGGTCTGCGGCCGAATATGTAACTGTATTCGTCTCTGATTCTCGCCGCGACGCGCGCAGCGACTCCAACGCTTCAGGCAACGCGAATTGCTCGCCGCCGAAGCCGGAAACGAACCTTCCGCCGCGCACCGTGCCCCGCGCCTCCATGCGCCGGAACATTCCCAGCAGTTCGCGCCATTTGGGCATAGCGGTTTCGCGCTCCATGAGGTCGCGAAATACGACGCCGTAGCGGCGCAACAACACGTGGCAGGCCGACTCAATCGCTGATTCGCGCCACTGCGCCGATTGTTCGGCGGCGTCGGGCGCGCGCAGCAGGCTCCAGCGGCCGGCGGAAGGACGAGCGGCGCGCTTGATTCCCGCGGGCGCGGCAAACAGCTTTTTTCGCCGCGGATCGACGAGTACGCGCAGGCTGTCGAAACCATCCGCCGTGACCAGACCAGCGGCGACAAGTTCCCACAAGGCGTGGCCCGCTTCGTCAGCGGTTGCGCCCAGCGCCCGCGCGAGATCGCCGGGAAACATAGCGCCACGCTCACCGAGATAGCTGCGCGCGCGGTTCGCGAGATCGCTGAGCGAGGCCGTGAGGTGGGCCTCGGGAACTTCGCGCCGCGCCAGGCACAAATCCATCCAGAGCGCATCTTCGCGCAGGAAAAATGTGATGGGAGCCACGCCGGTGGGAATGATGCGCTTCGGGCCGCCGCTCTCAATTGCGGCAAAGGCCGGATGCGGCGATATGCGTCCCCAACCGACGACGCCGGTCAGCGTAAGGGTATCGAGCCAGCGCGGATCGTAGTTCGCCACGCGCTGCGGCAGCAGCGACCGCTCCCATTCGACCGCCGGGGCCTCAAAACCCTCCAGCCCGCGCAGGGCTTCTAGCAGGCCGGCCTCGCCGGTAAGCTGCCGCTGAGCGCCCAGGTGCTGCCAGTTCAGGACAAAACGCATGTAGTCCGCCGGAGTGACGGGCTCAATCTGTTTCCTGAGGCTATGTAGAGTGGCTTTATGAATGCGCTGTAGGAGGCGGCGCTCGCACCACTCGACGTCTGGGTCGGCGACCGCTCCGGACGGCCCCTCGAACGAGCCGCGTAGGATGGTGCCGGACATTTCGAGGCGCAGCATCTGCTTCCAAATTTCGCCCGCATCGATGCCCAGGCGCACGGCCAGCCCGCGCGAAGTCACCGGGCCAAGGATGGACATCCACCCCTGCACGGCCTTTCGCAGAATGTCGTCTGCAGATTTCGCTCCGGATGACTGGGCCAACACCGCTACTCCAGCAAACAAAAAGTCCGGAACCCGTGGGTCCCGGACTTCAGTATAGAAGGGCCAATAAGGCTACAACTACACGGTCTGCTTCCGCTGCTGATCGAGCCAGTCAAAGGCCAGGTCTTGCGTTGACTTGGGAAAGCGATTGAAATCGTCCGGGCTTTCGATTTTGATTTGCGAGAACGGCTGGGCCAGTTTTTCGAGCGCCGGAAGATCGGTGTACCAGTCGTGCTTGGGGGCAACAAGAAGGGTCTTCTTGTTGCCCATGCGCCGAAACACCTCGTCGTAGTCAAACGGAAGAGACGAGGGATTGTCCGCATAGAAGCCAAGCCGCGGCAGCAGGCCGTAAAGGTGCGAGTAGGCGCGGATTCCCTCCGTGTGCTTCGATGTGCGCAGAGGAGTGACTCCGGCGACCGAGACAATGGCCGCAGGCCTCTCATCGAGCGCGGCGGTCCACAGAGCAACGGTTCCGCCCAGCGTGTAGCCGAAGAGATAGACCTTCGAGGCATCAATATCGTCCCGCGAGGAGACGGCTGTAATGGCGGAGCGTGTATCGGCGATCATCTGGCCGAGCATCGACCATTTGGGATAGCGGTGGTAGAAGTCCTTCGCGTAATGCACGCGCGTGGCGTAACCAACCTGGTCGAAGGCGAGGACAGCGTATCCCCGGCGGGTCAGTTCTTCAAATGGCTCCTTGGCATACCGCGAATAACCCGTACTGTATGCGCGCTGATGCAGCCAGATGACGACCGGCAGCTTCCCTTCGTGCTTGAGCGGAGTATAGAGGTCAGCTTTCTGGCTGAGACCATATCCCACGCTTTCAGCTTTCATCACGTCGCTGTGATACGGCCGCCGCTCAAAGTAGTCAATCCAGCCGCCGCTTGCTCTTCCGTGATCGGGAAAAGGCACCTGTGCCGGCTCCTCGCCGAGCGCCCAGCGCAGCTTGTCTTCACCCGGATGGCCGGGAGATTTCTGCCCTGTCTGGGATTTCCAGTCGTCGAAGGTGTAGCCGAAAATGAAGGTCGGTTTGGCGACAGGAACCGATGTCCGCCCGAAGACGCTGTCGAGGAAGTCCATGTAGAACTCCATCTCGCCGGAGGTCGTGGGGTGCCCTCCGTTGCGGATGCGAAGGCCCAGACGGTCCGGCGCGCCAAGGAAGTCATAAACGCGATGGGCGGAGCGGTAATTCTGCTCAAACCCAAAGTCCATGCCCTGCTCTTCCGTGCAGGAGCAGGTCATGAGAACGGCGCGGGGCGCGACGAGCGAAAGGAAGGAATTCTGGTCGAATGGCAGTTTGTCTTCGCGCCCGGCGAAGAAGCGGATGCGCGGATGGAACCACTGCGGGAAGCTCGATGTGATCTGCTCGATGGTTTCCGTCGCAAAAGGGTCGGTGGTGTAGCGCCACGGATTGCACTCGCCGGTATTTCCGCTCGAAGGAACGGCGGCGGTGATGCGCTCGTCGTAGGCAGCAGCGATGAGCGCCATCTTCCCATTGCGCGAGTGCCCGCTGACGGCGATGCACTTGCGGTCCACTTCCGGCAGGGTATAGAGATAATCGACTGCGCGGCTGGCGGCCCATGCGCGGCGCGTCAGGCAGGAAAAGTCGTAGTCGGGATAGACCTCGATATATTTGTCGGAATCGTCCTGCTCGTCCGCCGCCATGAAGATAACGCCGATGTAGCCGCGCGCCACCGCGACCGGAGCCCACGGGCCGGTGCGTCCCTGGTTAGTGAGAAACACGGGGCGCGGGCCTTCCCCGGCCGGAATAAGCAGTTGCAGATTCAGGTAAGCGCGATGGTTCGGGCCAAATTCCAGACGCACGTCGCGAATCGTTACCTTGCCTTCCTTGGTTTCCTTGATCACGGCGGAGCGCAGGTTATCGGGCGCGGGAGGAACGCGGCCGGTCATCCAGTGCTCTGCCAGAGCCCGAATCTCGCCACGGCGCTTTGCCCAATCAGACTTGCTGTGGACGCCTTCGAGTGGGTCAGGGAGAAAGGGCTGCGACGGCATCTCAGAAAATTTTGGCGGCAGCTCGCCGGTGCGCTTCTGCCATTCTTCCCAAGTCAGGTCGTAGGCGCTGATGCGGCCATGCCGGAAGGCGCGGCGAGTGGGGGTGAGGACTTTGAGCATGAGGGCGAGGGCTTCGCGTTGCTCCTCGGTTCCCTCGGCTGCTTCAGCGGGCATGATTCCCAGGACTCCGGCCTTGGCCATCATGCTCGAACCGGCGAGCGTAGCGCCCGCCATGCTTTGACAAAACGTGCGTCGATTCATTCGTTGCCCTCGTAAAAATCAGCTTGCAGCGGAAATGTTCCCGCTTTCGATTACGGTTTGTTGCGGCACTTCCGTCGAGACCGCGATTCCCTTCTGTGCGTTGCGCAGGTCGCAGCCTGAGACCAGCACCCCGGAAGATTCCGCTCCGCTCACGGCTATGTACTCGACAGTATTCGCGGGCGCTGCGGACCCCGAAATCCAGGTGTCTTTGGCGTCCGTTAATTGAATGACCGGCTGAGAACCGGCGGTTGGCGAGCTTTTGATTCCTGCCATGCGAACGCCGCTCACGTTGTCCATCATGATTGTGGAGCGGGCCTCGCGTGTTGCCGCGCGGAACGAAATGTCCCGCAGCGAGAGGTCCTGCACGTGACGCGCATACAGGCCGGAGACCGGCAACATGCCGAACATGATCGACTCCGGATACGCCGTGGGCAGTTCGGGAACCTCGCGATGAATCCATTCGGGCCGGCTGGGCAGCACGTTCTCAATGTGGATATTCGAGAGCGCTACATCGCGGACAGGCGATCCTGGGAGCCCGGTGATGGAGCTTGGAATAAGGGACTCCGAAGCGTGGATATTCTCGATGGTGATACCGCGCAGTCCATGCTTCTCCGTCTTGTGAGGGTTCGAGCGATTACCAAGCCGAATAAAAATCGGATTGCGCGCGCGCTGCATCTGGATGCCGGTAATGACGATGCCGTCGATCCAGCCGCCGTCGACGACTTCAAGTGCGATGCCGGAGACGACGCGGTTTTTGTAGTCGCCCGGCTTGCTGTAGACCACGGAATTGGAGAAGGTAATGTTTTCAAATCCGCCCTGCGAGCCGCTGCCTATTTTAAAGGCATTGCAGCAGGTGGAAAGCACGCAGTTTGTGATGGCGATGTTGCGCGCCAGCCGCGGCCCTTGTCCGGTTGGGTCCTCGCTCTTGAAAACGATGGCGTCGTCGCCCGTCTCAACGGAGCAGTCGGAAATAAAAACATTCTGGCAGCCGTCAAGGTCAATGCCGTCCGTGTTTCGTCCGGTGACGGGGTTCTTAATCGAGACGCCGTGGATGAACAGGTTATCGCAGTTGACCAGATTGAGCGTCCAGCCGGACGCACCCTCGATACGAAGATCTTCAAGATGGACCCAGCGACAGCTCTCGATCTGAATCATTGGAGTCGGTCGGCCTGTGGGCTTCGCCTGAAATGCGAGCGAGGCGACTTCCTTCCATTCACTGCCGGGATTCTCGTGATGCGGTGGAAAGGGCTCCCAGAATGCCGATCCTTGGCCATTGACGCGGCCTGGTCCGGCGAGCGTAATGTTTTCGGCACCCTCCGCATAGATGAGGTGTTTGGTGCTGTGTCCGGATACGTGCATGACACGGCCCTTGGTACCGTAGTCGCTCATCTCCGTGCTGCCCACCAGCACCGCTCCGGCTTCAAGGTAGAGCGTGACATTGCTCTTGAGAACGACAGTGCCGGAGCGATAAGTCCCCGGTCGAAGATAAACCAGCCCGCCACCGGCCTTCGTGCAGGCGTCAATGGCGGCATTAATCGCGGGCGAGTCGAGGGCCTTCCCGTCCCCGACCGCTCCGAAGTGGGTCGGGTCGAACAGTGGCGCGTGGCCATTCTGCTTGCTGGGAGCCGCGTAAGCATTGACTACCGCGGAGGAGGCGAGCGCGCCGGTCAGC
Organism: Acidobacteriaceae bacterium; assembly: GCA_025934135.1. Lineage (GTDB taxonomy): Bacteria > Acidobacteriota > Terriglobia > Terriglobales > Acidobacteriaceae > Silvibacterium. Next base: position 23,901 of record JAICYR010000003.1, read on the forward strand.
AACATCATTTGTCGTCGATTCATCGCGGACCTTGCATGGATTTTATTTCTTATTGGACGAAGTTCCCGACGCGGAAACCGCGTCGAGTGGCTGAATGCTGAATCGTGGACCGAGGGCCTTCTCCAGGTCCGGCAGATCGAAATCGCGGAGAACCCCGGGAACAACCACATCGGGATCAAGATTGAAGCGCGTGAGCTGAGCCATCGCCACATATGTCATGGGGGCCTTGTCGCAAACGACGGCCCTGATATGCGGTTCGACCATCGCGGCAAACAAACCGAGGTTGGTGGCCTTGCCGGTGGTGCGTAGTGAAATGGAACGAGGCTGCACGTCCGGTCGCGCCTGAAGATAGCGAAATGCGCTGAGCACATCACGCGTCTGCATGGCTGGCATAGAGGTGCCGGTCAGAATCGCTTCCATGGGGATTTGGTAGGTACTCGGATATCCGGAGCCCCAGGTCAGAGGATGAGCGCTTTCGCCCCAACCGCGCGGATCAATGGCGAGAACGACATTGCCCTGCTGCACAAGGTGATCGATCGCGCTACCGGGGGCCGCGCCAGATTCCATGCCGGCTGGATTGATGTACAAGACCGCTGGCCTCCGCGGTGGCCCCTGCGACGAGCTGAAGACAAGTCCGGGAACGAGGATTCCGGGATCGGTGTGGATGTTGATTTTCTCAATGTGAACGCCGTCGCGGTCAAGCGAGCCGATTTTGTCCACGGTGGGAGTTTCACTTGTCCGAGGGAGCAAGAGCAGTTTGCGGACCAGAGCCGCGAGTTGCTTGCTGGATTTGGGCTTGGCTTCAGCCCGCAGATGCTCGGCGAGGGCCGCCGTCATGGCCTGAACCGTGGTCGCGTCAGGATAGCTTGTGAGCACCTGGCCCGTCGGAGTTACGTTGAGGTCCGCCGCAGAGCCTCGTTGCCGCGCGACGCCCTCGCCGTCATCATTGGTCCGGTCTTGAAGCCAGCGTGAAAGCCATTTGTATGCGGCTGCGCGACGAGGCGCCGACCAGCCATGCTTATCATTGGCTTCAATGAAACCGAACTTCTCTCCGGCCCCCATCAGGTTGAAGATCCGTTTGGCTTCGTCGCGGGTCTGGTGTGCGCCCGCGATGGGAAAGAAGTCCTGCGTGGCGGTTTCCATCAGTGCCGGGCGGGGAGCGATCTCGATCAGGAAATCCCCGTAATCGAGATGGTCCGCGAGAAAGTCCGGAAGCACCTGCTCTGAATCCTGCGGGCCGGGTCCACTCAACATCGCCTTCCAGGAGGTGAGATAGCAGGAGATGACTGCCACTGCGACCCGCCGGTCCATGGTGGCAATGTAAGCCGATTGAGTGCCCCCACCGGAGTTTCCGGCGGTTGCGATGCGCGATTTGTCGACGTCCGGCCTGGACTGGAGATAGTCGATGCCGCGAATGCCATCCCAGATGAAGTAGCGGCCGATAGGGGTGCCGGTAAGCAGCGCCGGAATGCCGTCCGTCATGTGCTCCATGGTTCCATTAGGACGCAGCATGGGCTTATGCGTCGTCGGGTCGAGGTGCTCGATCCGTTCGCCTTGCCCGAGCGGATCAATGGCTAAAACAAGAAATCCGCGCTTAACAAGTGAAATCCAGACCGACTGGCCGCCCTTTTTGCCCATCTGGCTGTGCCCGGAGAGACCCAGCACCGCCGGATACGGCTTCGGCGCGTTTTTCGGAACGTAAACGTCAGCCGTCACGTAAAAATGAGGGATGCTCTGATAAATAAGCTTCTCAACGCTGTAGTCCCCGCGGTCGACGGTCCCGGTAATTTTCGCGTGCAGCGGGGTCCTGTCGGGGAAACCACCTATCTCTTTGAGAATGGTTTTTCTGATGTAAGCCTGCCGCCTTTGGACCGCTGCCTTGTCCTGAATGGCGGCGATTTCCTTCTGCCGCTCGGCGAGTTGGTGATCGGCCCTTTGGTCGAGGTAGTTCTTCACGATGTTGCCGAGATCGTTATCGACGGTGAGTGTTTGGCCTGAAGCGATTCCACCAAAACACAGTATGGATGCGGCAACGATGCCATTTATGAACATCATCGGTCGTCGATTCATATCGGTCCTTTTCTATTGGAGGGATTTACCTGAGATTAGACGAAGTTTTCGTCGCGCTGGACGCAGCATGCGATTGAATGCGAAAGCCCGGCCCCAAAGCACGCTCCAGATCGGGCAGATCGAAGTCGCGAAGGATGCCGGGAACAATCACGTCAGGATCGACTTTGCCGACCTTTTCCTGCGTCATCGCCAGATAGGTGAGCGGGGCCTTGTCGCATACGACGGCCTTAATGCTCGGCTCGACCACAGCGGCGAACAGGGCAAGATTGGTGGCCTTGCCGGTGGTACGCAGCGAGATGGAACCAGCCTTCACGTCGGGTCTGCTCTCAAGATAGCGGATTGCGCTGAACACGTCGCGGGTCTGCATGGCGGGCATGGATGTGCCGGTCAGGATCGCGCGCATCGGAAGTTGATAAGTGCTCGGGTATCCGGAGTCCATCGTCATTGGCGGCGCGCTTTCGCCCCAGCCGCGCGGATCAATGGCGAGAACGACGTTGCCCTGCCGCACGATTTGGTCGATTGCGCCGCCGGGGGCCGCACTCGCGGCCATTCCGGCGGGGTTAAGATACAGGACCGCTGGGTTGCGGCCGGATGAGTGGGGAGGGCTGAAAACGAGTCCGGGGACAAGGATTCCGGGTTCGGATTGGATGTTGATTTTTTCAATGTGAACGCCGTCGCGGTCGAGCGAGCCGACCGTGTCCACGGCGGGGGCTTCGGTTTGCCGCGGAAGGGAGAGTAATTTGCGGACGACAATCGCCAGTTGCTCACGGCTTTTTGGCTTGGCTTCGGCGCGGAGGCGGTCGGCGAGAGCGGCCGTAATGGATTGCACATTTTTCGCGTCGGGATAGCTTGAGAGTACTTGGCCGGTCGGTGTCGCGTTGAGATCGGCTGGCGTGTTCAGATGCTCAACGAGGTCCTTGCCGTCGTCGTTGGTGCCGTCCTTGAGCCATCGGGAGAGCCATTTGTATGCGGCCCCACGGCGCGGCGCGGACCAGCCGTGCTCGTCCGCATACTCAAAGTAGCCGAACTTCTCACCGGCCCCCATCAGGTTGAAAATCCGCTTGGCTTCATCACGTGTCTGACGCGCGCCCGCGATGGGGAAAAAATCATACGTGGCGGTCTCCTCAAGGGCCGGACGCGGGGCAATCGCAATCAGAAAATCGCCAAAGTCAAGATGGTCCACGAGGAAATCTGTGAAGACCTGCTCGGAGTCCTGCGGGCCGGGTCCATCCCAGATGGCCTTCGACGAATTGAGGTAGCAGGAAATAACGGCCGCCGCCACGCGCTGGTCCATGGCCGCGATGTAAGCCGATTGCGTGCCGCCACCGGAGTTGCCGGCGGTCGCGATGCGGGACTTATCCACGTCCGGCCGCGACTCAAGGTAATCGATGCCGCGAATGCCGTCCCAGATGAAGTAGCGGGCAATATCTGTCCCGGTGAGAAGGGCCGGCAAGCCGTCGGTCATGTGGGCCATGGTCCCGCCGGGGCGCAAAAACGGCCGACGCGTTTTCGGGTCCAGATGCTGGATGCGCTCCCCTTGACCCAGCGGATCTATGGCAAGCACGAGAAAGCCACGCTTGGCGAGGGAAATCCAGACCGTCTGGTAATTGCTGAATTCTTTGCCGTCAGGGCTGTGTCCCGCGAGGCCCAGCACAGCGGGGTAGGGTTTGGGTGCGTTCTTTGGAACGTACACGTCAGCTGTCACATAAAAATGGGGAAGGCTCTGGTAAACAAGCTTTTCAATCGTGTAGCCGGGGCGGTCGACGGTTCCGGTGATGGTGGCGTGCAGCGGAGTCTTGGCGGGAAAGCCGCCGATCTCTTTGAGAATGGTTTTTCTGATGTAAGCCTGGCGCTTTCGTACCGCCACCTTGTCCTGAATGGCGGCAATTTCGTTCTGACGCTCGGCAAATTGGTGGTTGGCGCGCTGGTCGAGATACTTCCGGACCATGTGGCCAAGATTGTTGTCGACAGTGAGCGATTGGCTTGAAGCCGTGCAACAAAAGACAAAGGCGAAGGTGAGGGTGAAAACCAAAAGAGACTTAGGCAGTTTCATGTCACCTCGTATCTTAATAAAAAGGGACCTGGCCCCACGAAAGAGGCCAGGTCATTCGGCTCCAAACTACTAAAAACTGTACTTGGCTGAGAGTTGGAAGTTGCGCGCACTCGAGCGTACGCCGGTGATTCGCCCGAAATCCGCGGCCCCAATTTTATCGTTCGGATTTCCGTAGCTCACGATGTTAAATACATTGAACGCCTCGGCGCGCAGCGCAAGGCGCTGACGCTCGGTGATGGCAAACGATTTGAATGCCGCGGCGTTGTAGGACTGGTAGCCGGGAATGCGTTCAGACCTCGGCCGCGCATTATCGATGATTCCGATGGGAGGAGTTCCGTACGCGCACACCCCGTCGTCCACTCCAGGGTTCGTGCATCCATCCGTGGAAGGATCATCGCCCCACCACTGATCAATCGACCGATTGTGAATCTTAAATGGCCGGTAGTGAACTGCGCGGTTCTGTCCTGTGCGCGTACCGGCGTAATTCTTGGCGGCCACTATCGTCTCCGGAAGCCCAGTGAAGGCCGAGCCGGTCATTGAGACCTTCCATCCGCCGATAATCTCATCCGCAAAACGGTTGACGTTGGCTCCAAACATGCGTCCGCGGCCGAGCGGCAGTTGGTACACCATGTTGAAGTTCACGTTGTGGGTCGCATCCGTTGGAGCAGGTGAATACTCCCAGCCGAGGTGTCTTGGATCCGCCGGGAACGAACCATTGCCGGTCAAGGCGAGCTCACTGCCAAAGTAGCCGGTGGAATTCGTCATGGATTTGCTATAGGTGTAGTTGACGGTGAACTGCAGCCCGTTCGCCAACCGCTGCCGGAATGTTGACTGGAGCGCGTTGTAGTTCATCATGCCCTCTGAGTCCGTGATGCGCAGGAACCCGGTCTGGCCGACCAACTGGTAGTAAGGTGTCTTGTTCACAGCAAAGCACGCGGGGCTGTTGTAGGGCAACAGGCTGTCGCCGTTCCAGCAGGGCTGAGTTTGCTGATTGCCGTTGTTCGCGTTGATGAGGTGGACCCCAGTCTCGCCAAGATAGCCGATCTGGAGTGATGTTGTGTTGGTGAATTGATATTCCGTCGTCAGACTGAATTCGTTGATATTGGAAGAGCGGAGATGGTGACTCCAGGCACGGACCGTGATCCCGCACTTCGGGTCATTGATCGTGTCGCAATCAGGAGTGTGGGCGGAGAATGCCGTCTCCGCCGGGGTGAACTCCCCAGGGTCGCTGAGGCTGGTCGGCGCCGAACCTGAGAAGTTGACTGCCGTCTGGAAAGGAGGATTGATGATAAGCCGCAGATTGGCGCCCGTTCCCGCCAGGAAGGTTGTAGTGCCAAAGCCTCCTCGAACCACAAGCCGCCGAATTGGATTGTAGGAAAAGCCAACGCGAGGCATGAAATTGGTCCAGACTGAATCATAGAGGGCGCGGCTATTGCCATTCTTGCCCGCCAGTTCCAATTCGCCAGTCGCCAGATTTACGTTCGATTGCTTGTCGTGGGCTTCGTAGATCGGCTGGTCATACTCCCAGCGCAGGCCGAGGTTGACAGTAAGGTTCGGACGGAGCTTCCAGTCATCCTGAGCAAAGACGGCGTCGCGCCACTGGCGCTGGCCCGCATACCCGGCCACCGTGCCGCGGCCCACACTGAATGCACGGTCCATGTTGAAATCCGCGACTCCGTAGCCGTTAACGTTCGGCGTGCTGGTATTGGATTTGATGAGCGGGTTGGAGGTGAAGTCGCCATTGTAGGTGATGGAACCTGACGCTCCGCTGAGGCCGCTATAGATGATGTTCTGCTGATAGCGGATGAACTGCGCGCCAAACTTGAACAGATGGCGGCCTTTCTGCCAGGTGAGGTTGTCTCCGTAGGTAAAGTTATTCTCCACTAGATCGGAGTAGGTTCCCGTGCTCCCCAAAGAGGTAATGCCGCTGATGCTCTCATTGGCAAAACCGGGAGTCTGGTTGCCGCCCTGGATGCCAATAACCGCATTGCCATTCATCCCGAACACGCCGGTCGAGTCATAGGGAACGCCCTGGTTCCAGATGGTGCGGAGAAACCCGGCGCGAAACTCGTTGAGCACCGCCGGTGTGAACGTGTGGACAAAGTTGAAAGTGAAGAGTTTGGTCGGGTACGTATCGGCGCCGGGGAAGCTAATCGCCAGCGGGGCCACGTCCACATCCCCCGAAGTGCTTTGGCTATAGGTGCCAAAGAAGCTGTCCTTGTTGTTGGCCTTGTAGTCGAGGCGGACATCAAATTGGTCGTTGTATGTCCGGCTTTTCGTCAGTCCATGATAATTGCCGCTGGTCGCACTTCCCGGATTGGGAGCATGATTCGGCAGTGGATATACCTCCGGATGCGCGTACATGAACTGCGCCACTGGATTGGTGATGGGCACGTTCTGGTTGTCCACAAATGGAGCATAGCCATTCTGTGAATCATAGAGCTGAATCATGCGGTTGGTTTTGCAGGCAACCCCAGGAATGCACATGATGGCGGGGTCGAGCAACTCGGAGAAGTCCCCCTGACGCATCTTGGCGGTGGCAACGGACACAGCTCCCTGGCCGCCTGAATGGGACCGGACACCTTCGTAATCAACGAAGAAGAACAGCTTGTCGCGAAGAATGGGGCCGCCAAGAGTGGCTCCAAAGAGGCTGTTGGTTGCGCTGTGCCGGGCAATGCCGTTCCGGTTATTGGTCCAGCTATTGGCGTTGAAGATGGCGTCGTGTCCAAAGTAGTACATGCTGCCGTGAAACTGGTTGGTGCCATTGTTGAGCAGGCCAACTACAGCACCGCCGTTTACGTTGCCCCATTCAGCCGGAGCATTTGCGGAGATGACGCGCACCTGAGAGAGAGCGTTGGGCGCGACGTTATAACTTACGAGGTTGGCGACGGTCTCGTTGATTTCAATGCCGTTGAGCAGGAAGTTATTGGATTGCGCGCGATTGCCGTTGATGGACAGCACGGAGCCGCCAATCACGTCGCGCACCTCTGCATTGCTTCCGGCAAAGCTGCCGGGAGCCGTGGTAATCGCACCGGGAGTGTACAGTGCGAGTTCCTGGAAATTGCGGCCCGCGAGGGGGATATTCTCGATGGCGTTGTTATCGAGCGTAGTGGCCAGTTCGCCATTTTCGGTATTGAGCAGGGGAGCCAGGTTTCCATTTACTGCAATGCTCTGGGTGGAACCGGCGACCGCCAGCTTGGCGTCGAACTTCGCCACCTGGCCGGCTTCCAGCGCGAAGGGCCCGAGCGCCTGGGCGGTAAACCCATTCGCCGTCACCGACACTCTGTACTGGCCGATGGTGAGGAATCGGATGCTATATACGCCATCCTTGTTGGTAGTGGTCTTTGTTTCGACGCCAGTGGCGATGTCGGTCGCCGTCACGGTCGCGCCGGGAACCACAGCGCCCGATGGGTCGGTCACGATGCCGCTGACGGCGCCGGTGATGGTCTGGGCCAGTGCGCCCGCGCAACACAGCGCGAGCAGGCCTATGGCTAGATACTGGAGAAATCTTGAAACACGCATCCTTGCCTCCTAAGGATTGTTGGGGTGGCATCTCATTTTTCGAGACACCTTCCGTTTTTTTGCGCGACCGGCGGCAAAGGGGGAAGGCCATATGCGGGTCGAACGAGGTCAGTGTTCAAATGAGTTGGGCCAGATTGTTTTCATTTAGTTCTCTTACTAAATGAATGAGCCGCAAAGGCCACTCGCCTGGAAACCTGATTACATCGCACTTGATTGCTACGATTTCTGAACTATATATCCAAACGTGCGGAAGGGTGTCAAGCTAAATTTTCAACTGGTTTGTTTTCAATAATTTATTCGCGTGACATCGTTGCCGCGTCGAGGCTTTAGAGTGACGCCTGCGTTCGCAGGAATTCATGCGCGGCAATGCTTGCCGCCCCTCTTGCCCAAAAGCTTTTCGCCGCTCTGTGGAAGAGCAATTTTGTGGAGGGAAGGAAGCGAGGCAGAATATTATTTTCGATTGCCTGGCGGACCGCGGTCAGGAAAATGCCGCCCTCGATATCTTCCGTAAAAGCGAAGAGAACCGCCTCAGGATTATTTGTCTGAATCAAATAAGAAACCGCCAGCCCAAGCGCCTGGCCGGCGTTGCGCAGAATGCCGGTTGCCGCCGTATTTCCCACTGAAGCGAGCCGCTCGATGTCCTGCAAATTTTCCACCGCGAGGGATTGGTTCCGCGCCAGATCCACCATGGCGGCGATGCCACTGATGGTATCCAGGCAGCCCTTTTTCCCGCAGCGGCAGGAAAGACCGTTCGGGTCCATGGTGTAATGTCCAATTTCGCCGGCGCCGCCGCTTGCCCCTCTATAAAGTCTTCCACCAATGTAGTGCCCGGCCCCAATCGCATAGCTGAGCGTCACGATGGTGAAGTTGCGCAGCTTGCGGGTGTTTCCAAAAAGCTTTTCGCCGGTCGCCACAGCGTTAGCATCATTCTCCAGATAAGTGGGGACGCCGGTCACTCGCTGGACCACGCTAACGATGGGAACATCGGACCAATCCAGTTCGTTGGAGCGTATGCAGACGCCCGAATGAGGATCAACGAATCCAGAGATGGCCAGCCCGATCCCGAGCAGATTTTTCTTCTGAATGCCTTTGTTTTGAAGAATATATTTCATTCCGTCGCGTATAGCCGCAGCGCAAGCCTCCGGACGGGTTGTGAGCTCAAAGCTGTGGTTCTGTAGAACATTGCCATGTATATCGCAGAGCACCAGCAAGGCGGTCTCGTCCTGAAGAGAGACGCCCAGCACGTATCCGCGATTCTCATTCAGGGCAAGCAGAACGGATGGCCTTCCCTGGCGCTGGCCATCATGAACGACCGAGGTTTCGCGAACCAGGCCGGCTTCGATCAACTCCCGGCTCAGTTCGGTAAGCGCGGAACGGCTCAGGCCAATCTTCTCCGCGAGATCGGAACGCGACATGGCGCCCGACTCGATCAGCGATTCGATTACCGACAGTTTCGATGATTTTGCCGCGTACTCTTCGAGTTGACGCACGTTGCAGCCTGCCTCTTCGCCTCAAATGTGGAATGGCGGCTCTCATTTAAATTTATTTTCAAAACTAAATCAAGTAGGGGTAGAGCAGGTATCCGGCTGCGGTGTCTTGGTTATAACCTCCGCTTTGGTCCAGCCTATTTCCAGTCCTTTAGATCGCGCATCGGGACGGTTCCAGCCTCCCCAGTCCGGGAAAAGATGACAGTAATCTTCTGAGGCGCGTCGCCACCGGGAATGTCGATCACCAGGTCTGTGACACCGGGGTTGGGAGTTTCGGCTGGAGTGATGTGTTCGGCGAGGATACTGAAACGGATTCCGGCAGGGGAGACAATAGCAGCCCGCAGGGTCTTACCATCCTGAGTCAGCGTGGCGGAGCGCCCGTCGGACGCGACAGCCACCATCGCCCTGGTTTGAAAATGCCAGATGAGATTGTCCGCCGTCGCGGGGGTGATTTCATCCTGCACCAGCACTCTTCGGCCATCGAGAATGGCGACGCCGCGCTTCCAAGATTTCAGCTTGCCCTTGTAGACATTGTCGAGGTCGAGGACCGCGAATTCATTGTTGCCCCGGCTTTCGGCGAAGAGCAGCTTGGCTGTGCCGTCGGTGTCCTGGTTCTTATCGCCGACCGCGATGGTATTGTGGGACCGGGTTTGCGTGCGATAGTAGTTCCAGCGCTTTTTGGCAAAATAGCCGGGGAGGCCATAGGTATCCGGCCCCAGATCAATCGCCCAGCGCTGGCCGAGCGCGTCCATTACAAAGGAGCCCGAGTCAAGATGAGAGTGGCTCACCCCGTTTTTACCGCCCTTGAAGCCGATATACCAGGCATCCGGATCGCCCCACGCGGTCCGCATATAGGTCTGGTCTATACGGGAAAAGCTTTCGACCAATGGCAGCGGCTTTGCGTTAACGGGCTCCGGCGCGAGGGCGTACCAGAGCAGGCCCATCATCTCGAAGCGAGAAAGCCCCCGGTACGGTTCCATGGTGTCGATCCGCTTTTGTAAATGAATCTCCAGGTTCCTCTCATGCACCGCGTCCAGCGGTTGATGAAAGCGTCGGGCGAACCATAACATCTGCGGCGAAGCTGAATATGCATCGACGTGCGCATCTCCGAAATTCGTGTACAGATAGAGCGGGTCATTCGCCTGTAGCTCGTATTGCGGAGTTTGCTCAAAGCCGGGCATTGTTGACGCACCACAGTCCGTGTCGAGCGCCGACTCTAGCGAAGCGATGTAGAGGACGTTGTAGATGGTCGCGTAGTTCCAATAGACCGGGCCTTCCTCGAATCCGCCGTCCGGCGCGAAGAGCTTCATCGCAGCGGCAATGCCGGGCCTGGCATAGCCAATCATTTTTTGCGCGATGGCTTTGGTGGTGTCATCATCGGCGATGGCGAGCGCGCCCACGGTCTCGCCGCCATAGATTACCTGCGCCCAGTTGTTGGTCATGTGAAACCGATTGTGGCTTAGAACGTTCATCCAGGGGCTGATGCCCTTCTCGACGATGGCGAATTTGATTGTGTCGCGCTGCTCCGGCGTCAGCACCGGATAGAGCCAGTCATAGCCAATGCCCAGCGCCGCCGTCATTTCGCCCGTCGAGAGAGGGTGCCGGATGTCCCAATCGGGGAAGCCGGCGGCGGCGAGCATCTCGGCGGTGGCGCGGTCTGCAAAGCGGCGGTCTCCTGTGAGCCGATACATGCCGGCGAGCGTGAGGACCCGTTTCTCCACAATGCGGACGGTCCACAAGAGCGTGCCCCTGGGGCCGTTGATGACATAAACTTCAGGCTTCTCGGAGAGAAGAGATTCCGACTCGGCAAGCATCGCGTCGTAGCGGGATTTTGCGAATGAGTCCGACGCGATACGCGCCTTGATCGTGGGAAGGTCGGAGTCGAGAATCATGAGCCTCGGATGCGCAGCCCTGAGCGTCTTCAGCGACGTGGGCACGGGTGGGCCTTCCTGAGCGGCGAGCGGCAGGAAGGAAACGAACAACAGTGCAGCGCATAACAGAAGCAGATTCAAACGGCGCATTCAGGCTCCATGAACAAAAGAGGACGTCGATTTGCGAATGTTCGATTCATCATAATGGCAACAACGGATGAGGGCACGTCAACGATCAACCTCGTATAGATACTGGTCAAATAGGCACATGATCCCACCTCAAACAGCTTGTGAAGCTGCGCTCACCGCGACGAGTCTGAGAGGATGATGACAATGAACCGACGCGAATTTTTGCTGACGGCCGGTGCGGCGGCCTGCGCTGCTGGCCTGCCGGCGTATGGCGCTGAGAAGCGCCGGCCGAACATCGTCATTATCACCACCGATGAGCAGTCCTTCGATGCGGTGAGCCACCGCATCGGGACCCGGTATCTCCATACGCCCAATGTCGACGGCCTAGCCGCGAATGGAGTCGTGTTTAACCGAGCTTACTGCGCGGACCCCATCTGCGTGGCCTCGCGCACGGCGATGTTCACGGGGCGCTATCCCACGGAAACCAGCGTGGTCGATAACAGCGATCTGACCCGCGTCCATCTCGATCCGCGCAGGTTCCCCATCATGGGAAAGATTTTTCGCCGCAGAGGCTACAACACCGCCTATTTCGGCAAGTGGCACATCGCCTGTTCCAAAGATGATGTGGATGTCCACGGCTTCACCACCATCGCTACGACGCTCAAGGATGATGTGGCCACCGCGAATGCCGCGGCCTTTCTAAGGTCAAAGCCAAAGGGTCCGTTCCTGATGGTCGCCTCGCTTCTCAATCCGCACAACATTTGCGAGTGGGCGCGCGGACAGAAGCTTCCACTTGGCCCTATCGGCAATCCGCCGCCGGTGGACCAATGCCCTCCCCTGCGCCCCAACCACGCTCCACAACACAACGAGCCGGACATCATTTCGCTCATGCGCCGCTCCTACCACGACACGCGGATGTTCCCCGTCGGCAACTACAGTGACGCGAAATGGCGCGAATACGAATGGGCCTACTATCGCCTCGCCGAAAAGGCAGACGCGCACGTCGGGGCCGTGCTCAAGGCGCTCAGGGATTCCGGGCTGGAGCAAGACACGCTGGTGGTGTTCCTCTCAGACCACGGAGACTGCCAGGGCGCGCACGGCTGGAACCAAAAGACCGTCTTCTACGATGAAGCCTCGCGCGTGCCGCTTATCCTGAGCCACAAGGGTGTGCTGCAGCCGGGCAAATCGAACCGTCTCGTCAATACGGGTATCGATCTGATCCCGACGCTTTGCGATTACGCCGGCATTGCCGCTCCCCCGGGACTGCCGGGCATCAGCCTGCGACGTACCGAGACGCGCCCGCGGCGGTATGTGATTTCAGCCAACAAGCTGGTGCAGGGCGCGCCTGTTGATGGCAAAAAGCCCACTCCCAGCGGTCGCATGTTGCGCAGCCAACGGTTCAAGTATTGTGTCTACGACCAGGGCATGCGCAGAGAATCTCTCGTGGACATGGAAACGGATCCCGGAGAAATGTGGAACCTGGCCTATGAGCCTCGCTACCAAAGCGTGCTTCACCAGCACCGGGCCATGCTGCGAGAGTGGTGCGCTGGCACGCCCGACTCGTTCCCTGTTCCGGCAGCTTAGCCAGCCAGAGACATTTGGTCGACAGGGCGAGGCTGCATGGTTTCACTCGCGAAAACGGCAGAGGGAAAGAGCAGACGAAACTCCTCAACTCGTTCAGCCGCAGCACAATATGCGCGTCCGTCCACTGACGCAAGCAAGATGCGGCCGCTCCGAATGAGCCCTTCCAGAAACGCATCCCACCCATTTCCCTGCGCAAAATCCGCCGGAACCACCACCATCGAGCAGAGCAAATCATGCAGTTCGTGCTCATCGCGAATGTCGGGCTGAATCTGCGCGCGGACCTCCGCTATGGCTTCGGGAGATAGCCGCCCCGCCTCGCCCAGCAACTCATCCGGCAACCGACCGCGCATGGCCACGGCGCGCGCGCGGCGCTCCTCGAGCGGAGCATCGTCGAGAAACGCATACGGATTCGCGTTCAGAATTTCGTGCGCGAAGGCCGAAGGCGTGGCAGTATCAACGGCGAGGCATTGGATGCGACCCAAGTGCATGGCCTCGATCACAGCCTTCAGGCCATCCAGATCCATCGCCTCGCCCAGCACGTCCCGCATCACTTCACGAATCAGCGGATGGTCGGGAATCTGGATATCGCCCTCGACGTTCTCCTGACAGGCGGCCACCTGCGGAAAAACGCTGGCCAGCAGATCGTCCGAGCGCGTGCGCTGAATCTGCGGCGGAACTTTTTTGCCTCTTTGAAAACGCAGCAATTGCAACGCCCGCCCCGCGCCCCAGCGCCACCGCGCCTTGAAGATGGGGGAAGCGAGCGACGCCTGCTCCAGAAGCTCCGTTACGGTCTGTGCGGTCAAAAACTGAAACACATCACTCAGCGGAAAGCTGTGCTGCTCAGCCAGCGAAATGTTCAGCCCGTTGTCCGTGGCCGCCGCCTGCAATTCAAAATTAAATCCGCGACAGAAGCGCTTCCTCAGCGCCAACCCCCACGCTTTATTGACGCGACCGCCGAACGGCGCGTGAAGGATCAACTGCATTCCGCCGCCCTCGTCGAAAAACCGTTCCGCAACAATCGTTGTTACAGAAGGAACCGTGCCCAGCACGGCGCGGCCTTCGACAACATAGGCAATCATCTGTTCCGCGCCTGCGTCGTCCACGGCGCACTCGCGCTTAAGCCAGGCGGCGGTTTCCGCCACTATCGGATCCGTCTGGCTCACGCGACCGGGCACAACCTCCCTCGTGTGGCCGTCGATTTCCAGCCGCAGATCCGAGACAAACTCCGAAAGCTCGCGCGTGCGCTGCGGCGCCTCGCCCGCCCAGAAAGGCAGCGTCGGCGGCTGCCCCTGCGCATCTTCCACCAGCACGCGCCCGCTCGCCTCAATCTTCTGAATACGCCAGCTTGAGTTCCCCAGCAGAATCACATCACCCGACGATGAGTCGATCGCGAAGTCTTCATCGAGTGTGGCAATCTGCACGCCATCTGGCTGCAGAATAACCGGCATCAGCGCGGTGTCGGGAATCGTGCCGCCGTTCGTCACCGCCGTCATGCGCGCGCCGCGCCGCGCCTGAATGCGCCCGTTGACGCCGTCGCGCAGCAGATAGGCACCAAAGCGCCCCCGGCTCGACTCAATGCCTTCGGTCAGCAGGCACAGCGCTTCTTCAAATTCTTCCCACCTCAACTCGCGATACGGCTGCGCGCGCCGCAACACCTCGAACAACTGCCGCTCTTCCCATGGCTCGGCGGCGCAGGCGGCCACAATCTGCTGCATCAGTACGTCGAAGGGTTTCGGCGGAATCTCCAGCCGGTCGAGCACGCCGCTGCGCATGGCGCGAATGGCCGCCGCGTTCTCCATGAGGTCATCGCGTGTGGTAACAAAAAATCTGCCTTTCGGCGTTGCCCCACGCCAGTGTCCCGCTCGTCCCACGCGCTGCATGGCCACTGATATAGCGCGCGGCGAGTTGATCTGGCAAACCAGGTCGACTGTCCCAATGTCGATGCCCAATTCCAGAGAGGCAGTTGCGACCAGCATCCGAATTTCGCCTGCTTTCAGCCGCCGCTCGGCTTCGAGGCGCAGCTTGCGCGACAACGACCCATGATGCGCGGCCACCTGCTCCGCGCCCAGCCGCGCGGAGAGGGCAAACGCCAGCCGTTCGGCCATACGCCGCGTGTTCACGAAAACCAGCGTCGAGCGATGCTCCAGCGCAAGTTCAGCTAACCGCGCGTAGACGCTCTCCCACACAGCTTGCGTTGCTACAGCGCCCAATTCATCGCTTGGAACCTCAATCGCCAGGTCCAACTTGCGCCGCTGCCCTGCTTGCACAATCTCGACTTCCGCCGCGCGCGCGCCGCCAAGAAACTCCGCAATCGCCTCGATGGGATTCACCGTGGCAGAAAGCCCAATGCGCTGCGGTGCATTGTGTCCAGAAATCAGGTCCGCCGCGTTCAGCCGGTTCTCGCCGCGAGCCAGCGCATCCAGCCGCTCCAGCGTGAGGGCCAGATGTGAGCCGCGCTTGTCATCCGCAATGGCGTGAATTTCGTCCACGATTACGGTGCGCACGCGGCGCTGGTTCTGGCGGCTCTTCTCGGCGGTCAAGATAATATAAAGCGACTCCGGGGTGGTAACCAAAATGTGCGGCGGCGACTTCAGCATGGCCACGCGTTCCTTGGGCAGCGTGTCTCCAGTGCGAACCGCAGTGCGAATCGGCGGACAGAGATAACCGCGCTCCAGCGCCAACTGCTGAATTTCGCGCAGCGGGGCCTCTAAGTTTTTCTGGACATCGTTGGACAGCGCCTTGAGCGGCGAGACGTAGACGACCTGCGTTGCACTCTCCAGCCGCCCTTCAATGGCCTGGCGCAGCAGCACGTCAATGGCGATAAGAAACGCCGCCAGCGTTTTGCCCGAACCGGTCGGCGCGCAGATGAGCGCGGGCCTTCCGCCGAGAATGTGCGGCCAGCCCAGTTCCTGTGGCTCCGTCGGCGTCGAGAAGCGGCGCACGAACCACTCCCGCACCACCGGATGCGCCCAGCCGAGGCCCTCCGGCGCAAGCCCGCACTCGGGAATCACGGCAGACAGCATTCCTTATTGTAAGGCAGCTTTCGCCTTGTCTTTGCCTGAATAAGGCAATTGCACGGCCACGGCCCGAAGCCCAGATACCGCTACAATGTCCCCATAACCTCAAGGGACACCCTCCTGACCACGTTCCGCGCCATTCCGCAGTCCGCACGCGCCCGGAAAATTATTTCTTCTATGCAGGCCGTCTTCTGGGTCGGTCTGTTTCTCCGCGTCTTTTACATCACCGTCGGACATCGCTACATCATCACTCCCATCGCTGGTCATTTCATGTTCGGCTATGAAATGGCTCGCGTTGCGCGTGCGCTCGTCACCGGATACGGCTACGCCGATCCATTCAACGGACACACCGGCCCCACCGCCTGGGTCTCGCCGCTTTATCCGATGCTCATCGCCGGCGTGTTCAAGCTCTTCGGCATCTACACGGCGCTCTCCGCCTGGATGCTGCTTACGCTGAACAGCGTCTTCTCGGCGGCCACGGCGGTTTTCATCTATCACATCGCCAATCGCTGCTACGGCCGCAAGGTCGCGCTGTGGTCCGCGTGGATATGGGCGCTCTATCCCGCCGCCATGCAGTACGCCGTGCGCTGGATATGGGAGACATCGCTGAGCTGCATGTTGATCACCGCCGCCATCGCGCTGGCGGTCGCGATGCGCGGCTTGACGCCCGATGAACAGGAAACCGCTGATCTTCCGCGCGAAACGCCCCGGCAAACCACAAAACAGTGGCTTCTTTTTGGCCTGCTGTGGGGACTCATCGGCCTCTCCAACCCCGCGCTGCTCATCTTTCTGCCTGCCTGCGGAATCTGGGTCCTGCTCGGTTCGCCAACCAGGGCCGTATGGCTGCGCGCCGTTGCCTCCGGACTTGTATTTATCGCCGTGGTCTCGCCGTGGATGGTCCGCAATTATCGCGTCTTTCACGCCTTCGTTCCCTTCCGCGCCAACTTCGGGGCGGAGTTCTACATGGGGAACAATCCTGAATCGGATGGATTTAAGTGGGGCAAGACCGTCAATGGACAATACCAGGTCAGCCAGTACAAGAGCATGGGCGAGTACCGGTATTCAAAGCAGCAAGGCGCGCTTGCCATGGCATGGATTCGCAACAACCCAGGGCGTTTTGCCAAACTCTCTCTCAAGCGATTCTATTTTTTCTGGGGCACGGCCACCCATCCGGGAACCAAACATTGGTTCCTGCTCTTCGTCCGGAACGTCAACTATTGCGTCCCTAACATTCTGGCCATCCTGGGACTCGCGCTGGCCCTGCGCCGCCGCAAACCTGCCGCCTGGCTTTTTCTGTGGGCATTCATTTTGCTGCCCTTCACCTTTTACTTCGTGGTCATTGAAGCACGCCAACGCCATCCGCTGGAACCGCTCATCGTGATCCTCAGCGTGTTTCTAATCCGGTCGGCGCAGCCGCGACGCCGCGCGACGCTTGCGCATTCGGCGTCGGTTCATTAGCCTGAGAGCCACATGCCCCACATCCTTATTACAGGCGGGTCGGGATTCTTCGGTGGAATCCTTAAGCGCCGCCTTCTCGACGAAGGCTATGCCTGCATCAATCTCGATCTAGTGCCGGACGCCGACCATCATCCGAACCTCATCAGCATTCGGGGGGACCTGCGCGATAAGAAGCTGCTTGCCGCAACGTTTCGCGACTATGAAATTTCCGCCGTGATGCACTGCGCCGCGCTGCTCGCGCACGGCTCCGTTGACGAGAAAGATCTATGGACTTCCAACGTGGACGGCACGCGCAACCTTGCCGAAGCCTGCCGCGCCGCCGGAGTCCGCAAGCTCGTCTTCACCTCGACGAACTGCCTGTGGGCGTCGAACCTCGGTCATGCCGTCCGCGAAGACGATCCGCCCGCACCGGTGGAAGTCTACGGACGCTCGAAGCTTGCCGGCGAGCAGTTGCTGGCCGAATTCACTAATGGCCTTCATCCCGTAATTCTGCGCTGCCCCACCATCATTGACAGCGGACGCCTCGGCCTGCTCGCCATCCTCTTCGAGTTCATTCAGGAGGGAAAGAAAATCTGGGTCGTGGGCGACGGCGGTAACCGCTATCAGTTCGTCTACGCGCAGGATTTGGCCACCGC
This sequence comes from Acidobacteriaceae bacterium, assembly GCA_025934135.1. GTDB lineage: Bacteria > Acidobacteriota > Terriglobia > Terriglobales > Acidobacteriaceae > Silvibacterium. The sequence goes on from JAICYR010000003.1 coordinate 41,727, forward strand.
CTGCATCCTCGCCATGCGGTACGACGGCGCGGGCATCTTTCACGTCGGGTCAGACAATGTGCGTACCCTGCGCGAGGTTTACCAGGCCGTCATCGACGCGGCCCACAGCTGTTCGCGCGTCGCATCCCTGCCCGAAGCGCCTACCATTGCCGCCATGAAGCTGGCGCACGCGCTGAAGATTTCGCCGCTAGGCCCTTACCACTATCGCATGATCGCGGAGGATTTCGCCTTCGACACAACGAAAATCCGCGAGGCCATGGGCTGGCGTCCCACGCTTTCAAATGAAGAAATGCTCACCCGAGCCTATGAGTATTATGCGGTGCAGCGCGAGGAAATTCATGCCCGTACAAATGTCTCCGCTCATTCCAAACCGGCATCGATGGGCGTGATCCGGCTGCTGAAATGGGTTTCCTGAGCTAAACCCGCCCCTGCCGCTTCTGCGCCACAACCAGCCCGCGCGGCGTGGGCAGCAGCACAACGGAAATCAGCCCTTCCACCTCCATCTTCAGCGCGGCTTCGCGCACGGTCTTCATGTGCGAGCTGGCGTCGTGCATCAGGATCAGCCCATTGGGATTGATCTGCGGCAGATAGTGCCGAATCTCCTGCTCGCGTACCGGGGGGTCGCTGTCGCTGAAGAAAAGATCAATGGTTCCCTCAACCTTCATCTCCAGGCTCGACTCCTGCCGCAGGTCGATCAGCGGCGCCAGCTCCGACGCCGCGATTTTTTCCTTCGCCTTGGTAAAGACCACTGGGTCAAGCTCGCAACTCACGATGCGCCCGCGCCCGTTCATCTTCAGCCCTTCGGCGATCCAGAGCGTGCTGACGCCGAGAAATGCACCCGTCTCGACGACCAGTTCCGGCTTGATGGTTGTGACCAGAGTCCGCAGAAACTCCAGCACCTCGGCCTCGGCGGTCATGGAGTCGTACATGCTCCAGCGCTCTGGATGCGGGCACTCCGGCGTAGCGCGGTGATACTCCGGCAGCAGCGCGCCTTTGGCCCGCTCGGCCTGCAACATGATCTTGTGTTCCTGCTTCAGCTTCTTGCCAAATAGCCCCATGGCCACCGTCCCGCGCAGCCGCGCGTCTTTCATTCTAGCGGCAGGGTGAACAAAACTCCGGCACAATAAAGACTCATGGCTTTTTCCATCACCCGCGACAGGCGCGCCGCCCACAATCTCTGGATCATCTTCTGGGTCGCCTTCGCCGTGCGCGTGCTCTACATCACGCTGGCGCACACCTATCACATCCGCCCGGCGCAAGACCACTTCCAGTTCGGATGGGAGATGGGCCGCGTGGCCCGCGCACTCGCCACCGGGCACGGCTACGCCGATCCATTCGTTGGACACACCGGCCCCACGACGTGGGTTCCGCCGCTTTATCCGCTGGTGCTGGCCGGGGTTTTCAAGCTCTTCGGCGTATACACCGCGCTTTCGGCATGGGTCATCCTCACCATCAACAGCGTTTTCTCCGCCGCCACCGCGCCGCTTATTTATCGAATCTCCACTCGCTGCTACAGCCGCAAGGTCGCGGTGTGGTCCGCGTGGATATGGGTGCTCTACCCGGCGGCCATGCAGTACGCCGTGCGCTGGGTGTGGGAGATGTCATTCACAGCATTTCTCTTCACGGCCGTTCTGCTGCTTGCATTGCGAATGCGCAATATAGGCGACCCTCCCGGCGAAAACCCACACCAGACCACTACCCAATGGCTGCTTTTTGGACTGCTGTGGGGACTCATCGCCCTTCTGAATCCAACGCTGCTGCTCTTTCTACCCGCGTGCGGCATCTGGATCCTGACTGGCGCGCGCTCGCTCGCCGCCGGATTCGGAAAGGCGGCTCTGGCCGCGCTTCTTTTTATCGCCATCCTCGCGCCGTGGGTTGTCCGCAATTGGCGCGCTTTTCACGCTTTCATTCCCATTCGCGACAACTTAGGAGCGGAACTCGAAGCAAGCAACGGCCCGGGCTCCAACGGATTCCCCGTAATGGCCACGCTCCCGCTGGTCGCCAACGCGCCGCGAACCCTGCTCTACAAATCGCTCGGCGAGCTTCGATACGTCCGCCTCAAAGGAGCAAAGGCAAAGCGGTTCATTGCCGCGCACCCCGGCCATTACGCGTTCATCTCGCTTAAGAGGCTCTATTTTTTCTGGGTCAGCGTGCCGCATCCGGAGACCTCGGCATTCAATGAATTCTTCCGCGAGCTGAACTACTGCATTTTCAGCATCACCGGAATCCTTGGCCTCGCGCTTTCGCTCAAACGCCGCGTGCCAGCCGCCGGACTTTTCGCCTGGGCCTTCGCGCTCGTGCCGCTGACCTACTATCTGGTCACGGCGAACGCGCGCTTCCGGCATCCGCTGGAGCCGCTCATCGCCATCTTCACCGTTTACCTTTTTCGGTCGGCGGAGCCGCGACTGCGGCGCAAGAAAACGCTGCGAAACCCGGACCACCTTACAGCTTGAACAACTCCCGCAGCCGCTTTGTTTGCGCGCGGCTCACCGGAATTTCCGTCTGCTTTTTGTCATCCATGCGAAGCTGATAGCTGCTCTTGAACCACGGCACCACTTCCTTGATGTGGTTGATGTTCACCACAAAAGACCGGTGCGCCCGCCAGAACATATTCGGATCGAGCAACTCCAGCAGTTCTTCCAGTGTGCGGCACTTGGAGTGGCCCTCCTGCGTCGGCGTCACCACGGAAATCACGCCGTCCTCAATCGCAGCAAAGCAAATGTCTTTCTGGTCGGCCAGCAACAGGCGGCTGTGCGCCTCCAGCACAATTTTCGCGCTTTGGTGACGCGGCGTTTGCTGCTGTTCAATCAGGCGCAGCAGTGAGTCCAGCCCCACTTCGCCTCGCAGCCCGCCTTCGGCCTGCGAAGTCTCCAGCAGACGCAACCGCGCCCGCTCCAGCGCCTGCATCAGCCGATGCTTGTCGAAAGGCTTCAGCAGATAATCGATGGCGTTCACGTCGAACGCACGCACGGCGTACTGGTCAAATGCCGTGGCGAAAATGATCTGCGGCAGCCGGTCCTTGTGCTCAATCAGTTTCTTCAGCACGGCGAAGCCATCCAGCCCCGGCATCTGCACATCCAGGAAAACCACGTCCGGCTGATACTCGCGAATCAGTTCCACGGCCTCAATGCCGTTCGCGCCCTCCGCCAGCACTTCCACGCCGCCGGTGTCTTCCAGCAGATACTTCAGTTCTTCGCGGGCAAGCTGCTCGTCGTCAATAATCAGCGCGGAAATCGTCGCGGTCACGGCCATTTTCTGAGTATAGGGAGCGGCAGAAAGCGGGGTCAAACGTGCTCCAGACCGATAATGCTCGCCTGTAACATGGAGCCATGCCCAATCGAAGCGCGGGACTCATGATGTACCGGCGCGCCGGAACTGCGATTGAGGTCTTTCTGGTCCACCCCGGAGGGCCATTCTGGACGAAGAAGGACAAGGGAGCATGGACCGTTCCCAAGGGCGAATATGGATCTGACGAAGATGCGCTTCGGGCTGCATGCCGCGAGTTCAAAGAAGAAACCGGATTCGCAGCAACCGGCCCGTTCGTAGAACTCGGCACAGTTCAGCAAAAGAGTGGGAAGATGGTAACGGTCTGGGCCTTTGAAGGGGATTGCGACCCGGACCAACTCATCAGCAATACCTGCGAAATTGAATGGCCGCCCCGTTCCGGCCGGCGCATGGAAATTCCTGAAATCGATCGCGGACGCTGGTTCACTATCCAACAGGCGCGCGAATCTATCCGCGAAGAACAGCGCCCGCTTCTGGTCGCGCTCCTTGCCCTATAGAGGCCGAGGACGCATTCAATACTCACGGAAGCACAACCGCCCGCACCAGCTTGTCCAGCTTCGGATACTTCCGGTCCATATAAGCGTTTCCTCCGGCAAACATCGCATCCTGATGCCCGGCCCGCATTCCGCCTCCGGAATGCTCGCCATACCCGCCGTACAGATGCTCCACTACATCCATCCCTTCGATCACCTTTCCGAATGGAGCGAAGCCGTTTTCCTTGTCATTGCGCGAATTGTCGCCGGTATTGATATAGACCTCGGTCGAGCGCGTGTTTGGCCCCGTATTCGCGAAGCCTATAAAGCCCGCCGTGTTGTGCTGCACCAGAGTATCGTCGGGAATCACCCGATGCCGCCACTCCTTCGCTGTCTTCGGATCGCCGCTGATGCCGAACTGCACCCAGCGTCCGGGCACCACGCGAAAGAACCGCGAATCGTTGTAATAGCCATCCCGCACGAGTTGGTAAAAGCGGTCCGCGCCGTGCGGCGACCAGTCCCGATGGACTTCGATGACGAAGTTCCCAGCCGTCGTCTCAATCTTCACCCGGTACTGGTCCGGCGACCGGCGCGAATGTGTAACAGAAAAAAACAGCAGCAGACATAGGAGTGGCGTGAAGAGCAGGCGCATAGTCGAACACCACCTTAGCGCTTTCCGCGCAAAACCTAATTGCTGAAGGCGTGCAACCGCGCCGGCGGATGGTCCGCCGCAAGCTCATGTCCGCAGTGGACGCAATAAATGTCCGTGATGCGCGCGCTGCGATGGCAATTCCCGCAGCACGGAGTCACCTGATAAGCGCATTGCGGGCAGTAGTGATACTCGCCGTCAATATGCGCGCCGCACGAGGGACATGCGGCCAGAATAGGCTGGCGCAGCAGGAAATACAGAGCCACCCCGATGCCGCCGGGAACCACAACACAGATCATCCACAGCCGGGCGCTCATATCACGGCGCGGCGCATCGTTGCTGATGTAGCCCATGATGAGCACCGACAGCGCGGCCAGCGCGCCCAAGGAAAGCAGAAGGTAAAAATGGAGCGGGGCCGGCAGACGGCTGGGATGATGGCTGATGCGGGGCAAAGCAATCCAGAAGTAGTACTCGACCAGAGCAAAGGCCAATAGCGCGCCCACGATGGCCCAGCGCGGAATCAGGCGCAACTCATCTGAGAAGTGTGACTCGCCACACGGATTTGCCGCTTTGTTTCCGGACTGCGTCAACGCGCTACCCTCATGCGCTCTCTCTGCGCGACTGCTTGCGCCACTGCGCTGCCAGCGCCGCAAAAATGCTAAAGGCCATGGTCGCGACCAGCAACGATGTCAGCCCGGAAACATCCAGCCAACTTTCATCGCTGAACGCCTCTTCGGCAATCACCCAAAGCATCGGGGTTAGAAACGTAAACAGCGCTACCAACCCAACCAGCACCATTGCCATCTGCCGGCGCGCATGGCTACGCGCCTCGCGCATATGGTTCGCCTTTTCCATCACGGCGCGCCTCGTGCGCTGCACCACGGCCATATCAGCCTCGGCGTCCAGCCCAGCCAGCGCGTCCAGCAATTTCACGTCCGGAGAATCGCTCACTGCGCCTCCTTCTCTAGATGCGGCTTCAGCGCCGCCATCCCGCGGTACAGGCGCGATTTCACGGTCGAGAGCGGCGAGTGCGTAACTTTGGCGATTTCCTCCAGCGAAAGCTCCTCGTGGAAGCGCAGTGCCAGCACCTCCCTGTGCAGAGGATCGAGCAGCAGCAGCGCCGCCGCAATCTTCCGCGCCTCCTCTCGGCTGCGGCAGTGGTCAAACGGATTCGGCCCCCCACTGGGAATTTCAAAAACAAAGCCTTCGTCCTGGCCCGCGCACAAATCTTCCAAGCTGGACATGGTCCGCTTGCGCCGCAGGTCGATCAGCAGGTTCCGCGCCACGGTAAACAGCCAGGTATCAAAGCGCGCCGCGCCGTTGTACTGCGAGCCGCGCGTCAGCACTTTCATCCACGTTTCCTGGAAGAGGTCTTCAGCCATCTCGCGATCGCCGGTCAGGAACAGCAAGTAGCGCATCAGCCGGTGCTGATATTGGACAATCAGGCGGTCTACCAACCCGGCGTCATGGCGCTTCAGTCCCTGCGCCACGGCCATGTTCTCCGCGCGCGCCTGGTCGGCCAATGCCCGGTCTGTCAGTCGTAGCGCCGACGTGCTCATCTCACTTCCAGAGACGGAGGAACCGCCGGGAAAGACGCTTTTCGCCACCAGATTTTCGACATTGCGCGCGAGTCCCATGCCGCTATGGTAGTCAAAACAGTGCTCAACGGCACAGGAAAAGTTGAGGTCGGGAGTATTCCGGCACCCTTGCTCTCCGGCCCAGCCCCGACCACCCGGTAAACTACCCCCATGGACATCCTGTACGGCCTGCACCCGGTCGAGGAGGCTCTCCGCTCCGGCAGCCGCAAGTTCGACCACCTGTGCATTGCCCGTGAACGTCATGACGCCCGGCTGCAAAAAATCATCGACACCGCCCGCGAAAACGCCGTCCGGCTGCGCTTTGAGCCTCGTGAAGAGCTGACCCGGCTGGCCCGCACCGCCGCCCATCAGGGAGTCGTCGCCGTTGTCCGCACCCGCGAATTTCTTGATCTGGAAGACCTGCTGGCCAGCCCTGAACCCCGCCTGCTGCTCGCCCTCGATGGCATTGAAGACCCGCAGAACCTGGGTGCGCTGCTCCGCACCGCCGACGCCTCCGGGGTTGACGGCGTCATGCTCACCGAACGCCGAGCCGCGCCCCTCAGCCCCGTGGCCGTAAAAGCCTCCGCCGGGGCCGCCGAGCACGTCCGCATCGCCCGCGTCGTCAACCTGGTCCGCGCCCTCGAACAGCTCAAGCAACAGAACATCTGGTGCGTTGGGCTCGATGAGCACGGCACAACCGGTTACGACGAGTACGATTTCACGTCCAATACCGTAATCGTCCTTGGACGCGAGGGCAGCGGCCTACACGACCTGGTTCGCCGCACCTGCGACCACCTGCTGCGCATTCCCATGGCCGGGGGTGTCTCATCGCTGAACGTATCCGCCGCCGGGGCCGTCGTTCTGTTCGAGGCTGCCCGGCAGCGCCGCGCTCAAACCCAAACAAAACCCGTAGAGACCGCACCCCACAAAAGGCAAAAAGGTTTAGGTTCCTGAATGATGTTGAAATTGTTCGCCGCACTCCTTCTCTGCGGCGCCACAATGGGCGCATTCGCGCAGCAGAAATCCGCGCCCCAAAACACTCCGCCCGCGACACCCCCCAACACCACGGTCCTCTTCTCGCGTTCGGATGACCAGACCTCGGCCCAGCCGTCCCAAACCACGCCTCAGTTCCCTGCAACCGCGCCCAAAGTCACGGACGCCGAACGCTCCGCCGTCACCTTTGCCTCCTATAACCTCGACCTCCACCTCTCGCCCCGCGACCACGCCCTCGCCGCCCGCGCCCAGCTACAAGTCCGCAATGACGGTTCCCAGCCGCTCACCGTGCTGCCCATCCAGCTTTCCTCCTCGCTCCACTTCGACGGAGCAAGCGCCAACGGGCAACGCCTCACCTTCACGCAGCAGACCCTCAACAGCGATACCGATCACACCGGCCTGCTCCACGAAGCCGACATCCACCTTCCTACGCCTATCGCGCCCAAGGCCACGCTGTCGCTGGAAGTCCTCTACAGCGGAGAAATCACGTTGGACGCCCGCCGCCTGCTCCAACTCGGCACGCCCACCGAAACCGCCGAGCACTCCGACTGGGACCGCATCTCCGAGGACTTCACCGGCCTTCGCGGATTCGGCAACGTCCTCTGGTATCCCGTCGCGTCCGTCCCCGCGCTGCTCGGAGACGGCAACAAGGTGTTCGCGGAGATTGGCCGGCAGAAGCTCCGCGAATCCGATGCCACCGTCGCGATTCGCCTGACCATCGAATACTATCTAGCGACGCCGTCCATCATCGCGCTCGACGGCCACTCCGTTGCCATCCCCAAGCCCGCCGTACCACCCACTGGAAGCTATCCCGGCGTCCTCACCTGCTCGCTGCCGCCCACGCGCCTCGGCTTCGCCGCGCCTTCGCTCTTCATAGCGAATTGGGTCCCATCCTCGGGCAGCGGCGTCCAAGTCTATTCGCGCCCGGACGACCAATCCAACGCACAGGCCCTGATGACCGCCGCCACCATGGTCCAGCCGCTCGTCTCCAAATGGCTTGGTGCGGATGAGAAAGAACCCGTCAACGTCATCGACCTGCCAGAAGCGCAGGACCTCACCTGGGAGCAGGGTCCGCTGCTGGTGACCTCCGTCGCCAATCGGCCGCCCGACAGCTATGCCGAAGCGATGAGCCGCGCCTTGGCCCACGCGTACTTCCAATCGCCCCGCGAATGGCTCAACGAAGGTGTGGCCACCTTCCTTCAGACGCTCTGGATCGAGCAATCGAGCACCCGCACTCATGCGCTGGAAATGCTGGAGTCGCAGCGCAATGCGCTCGCCCTGGCAGAACCCGCCACTCCCGGCGTTGCGACGGGCGAGCCTCTCATTCACGCATCAGACCCCATCTACTACCGCACCAAAGCGACTTATGTCTTATGGATGCTCCGTGACCTTGCCGGTGACCAGCAGCTTCAGTCCGCGCTCCAGGCCTATAATCCTGCGGCAGACACCACGCCCAATTATTTCCAGAAGCTCGTCGAGCGCGCCTCAGCAAAAGATCTGCAATGGTTTTTTGACGACTGGGTGTACCACGACCGCGGTCTGCCCGACCTCTCCATCTCGGGGTTCCACGCCAGCCCCGCCGCCTACAAAGGCCAGTACCTGGCGGCGGTGGACATCATGAATAGCGGCTTCGCCGAAACCGAAGTCCCCGTCACCGTGCGCTCCGGCAGCAACACGCTGACCAATCGCGTGCGCCTGCCCGCCAAGACCCGCACCGTATACCGAATGTTGGTCCAGGGGCAGCCCACCCAAGTCATCGTGAATGACGGGACTGTCCCTGAAATCCAAGCCGACATCCACAAACGAGACATTACGAATCAGTAGTGCTACTTCCCTCTCTCAAACTCCACATAATTCCGCCCAAAATACAGTCGATAGCTTCCCGCTCTGCTTCCCGCCATCATCTGTAGCGGCACCGGACGATGCAGCACCGCGTCATGCTTCGCGGGTGCCTCGAACAGGTCGTGCGCGCCGAGATCTTGAATCACGAAATGCAGCCCCGGCCCTCCGTTCACAATTCCCGCGCCGTACGCTCCCGGCGCGAGCCGGTGCCCTTCAATCTCCAGCGGAACCTCTGTAATGAAGTACGCCTGATATTTCTGCTGAATGCCCGTCGAATACCCGGAGTTGTCCACCAGTGTTGCGAACATCAGGTATCCGTTCGCAAACCGCACGCCGACCGAGTTGCGCAACTGCGTGGTGGCCGACTGGCCGCGAAAGAACACCGAGCCTGGAACCACTTTCGCCAGGTCCGCGGAATGCAGAATTGCCGCCTTCTGCGCCACCACGTCCTCGGGCGTCCGCTGCGCCAACATCGCTGAAGGAAAAACAAAGCAGGTAGCAGCAGCCGCCATAATCAACACTCGAAGCAATCTCACGTATCTTCCTCCCATGCTTCAGAAATCGCTGAAGAAGTATAAACCCCAAAAAAAGAAGGCGGCCATTGCGCAAGCCGCCCCGGAAAAACTCCAAACTTATCTCGACTTATCTTGGCTATACTTCCAACTTCCCGCTCGCCGCCACCCTTCCATACCAGTGGCCGGAGTCCTTCACCGTTCTCTTCAAATCGCGGAAGTCCACATACGTCATCCCAAAGCGCTGGCTGTAGCCCTCAGCCCACTCAAAATTGTCCAGCAGGCTCCACGCATGGTAGCCGCGAACGTCGGCCCCATCCTTGATGGCTCGCGCCAGCTCCGCCAAGTGGCCTTTGTAAAACTCAATCCGCCGCGCATCGGGCACCTTGTTCGCATCATCCGGCAGAGGCGCGTCCGAGTACGCACAGCCGTTCTCGGTAATCTCGATGATCGGCCGGTTGTACTCCTTTGAAATCCGCATCACGATGTCATATAGACCACGCGGCCATACTTCCCATCCGTTGTAGGTGATGGGCCCCACCGTCGGCATGTACTCCGTAAGGTGGGTAAGCGGCTCACCGCCCTGGCCGGCATCCGCCACAATGTGCCGGTTGTAGTAATTGATTCCGATCCAGTCCAGCGGCGCGCGCATAATCTTCTCATCGTCTGGCCGCAGGCCCATTGTCTCGAACGGCCGCTGGTTGCCCTCAAACGGATCGGGATACTTTCCTTTCAGCGCCGTGTCCAGGAAGAAGATGTTGTTGATGGCGTGGTAACGCTCGGCCGCCGCCTTGTCCGCCGCGCTGTCCGTTGCCGGAGCGCCCGGAGACATGCTGAAAGCCGTCCCAACCTTCGCGCGTGGCGACGCCGCCTTCATCGCCCTGAACGCCTCGCCCTGCGCCAGATTCACAGTGTGCGCAGCCTTCAGAAACAGGTTTATGTCCTTCTTGCCTGGCGCATGAACTCCGGTTCCGTAGCCCAGGCTGGTGAAGATGAACGGCTCGTTGAAAATCGCCCACGTCTCCACGCGGTCGCCCAGCGACTTGGCCAGAATCGCCGAATAGTCGGCGAACTTATTGTACACATCGCGATTGGGCCAGCCGCCCTGATCTTCCAGCGCCTGCGGCAGGTCCCAGTGGAAGACGGTACACATGGGCCGAATCCCCGCCGCCAGCATCTCGTCCACAAAACGGCTGTAAAAGTCCAGCCCCTTTTGGTTCACCGCTCCCGTGCCCGTCGGCTGAATCCGCGTCCACGCCACGGAAAAGCGGCAGCTCTTCTGGTTGAGCTGCTTCATGATCGCCACGTCTTCCTTGTAGCGATGGTACGTGTCGCAGGCCGTGTCGCCTGTGTCGCCACCCTTGATTTTGCCTTGTGTGTGAGCAAAGTGGTCCCAGATGGACTCGCCCTTCCCATCGGCTTTCCACGCGCCTTCCACCTGGTAGGAGGCCGTCGCTGTGCCGAACAAAAAGTGCTCCGGAAAGCGCGCCCCCGCAATGTCAACTTCCGGAACGCCCGCTTCCGGCTGCGTGTAATAGCGTTCGGCGGCGATGGAATACCGCGAGAAAGCGGTCATTGCGGCAAAGGCCGCTGAATAGTTCAGGAACTGGCGTCGGTTCATACGGTGCTTCTCCTGGGCAGGACGAAGACATCCTAGCACCCCGACATCAATTTAGTAAAACTGTTTAGCTCTGGATAATTTAAATGGCAACCAACGGCCTTCAACCGTGGCGCACCATCCGTTTCGGGTTCGGCGGAATCGTCGATTCGCGAATAATCAGTTCCGGAACAATCGCGATCTCCTCCGGATAGTCCTTCTTGCCGCGCAGCCGCTCCAGCAGCACCTGGGCGGACGTTATTCCCATCTTGTCCAACGGCTGCCGGATCGTCGTCAGGCTCGGGTTGTGATACGCCGCGCCCTGAATGTCGTCAAAGCCAATCACGGAAACGTCTTCGGGCACACGAATGTTATGGTCGCGAAAGCCCCGAATCGCGCCAATTGCTGCCACATCGTTGAACGACACCAGCGCCGTAAACGGCCGCTTGGTCGCCAGCAACTGCTGCGGCACGGGATAACCAAGCTCCGGCGAAGAAAGGTTCAACTCAAGCCGAATCACAAGCTCGGGACGGACCTCCAGCCCCAGCTCCTTCGCAACCGCCATAAAGCTCTTCCAGCGATCGTCCGAGTCTGAACTGAAAGTCTGCCCTCGCATGAAGGCGATATGCCGGTGTCCCAGCTGATACAAATGCCGGAGCGCCAGCTCCGCCGCCCGCCGGTGGTCCAGCAGGATATTGGTGACGCCCTCAATTTTCCGGTGCCCCGCCACCGCCACCACAGGCAGCGGAAGCGAATGCTGCAACGCCGTATCAATGGCGATGAACCCCTCGACCGAGCGGTCCATCAGCAGCCGCGGATATTCCTCGATGAGGTCGGCTTTCCGCCGATGGCTCGCCGTGAGGTAGAAGTACCCCTCCTCGATCAGCACCTCTTCAATGCCGTTCATCACCAGCACTGAATAGCCATCGCTTAACTCGGGGACCATCACGCCAATGGAAAAACTCTGCCTTCGCCGCAGCGACCGCGCATAAAAGCTGGGCCGGTAGTCGAACTTCTTGGCCGCCGCGGTCACACGGTCCCGCGTCTCCTGCGGAATCGACCGCACCCCCGGAGCATTGTTCAGCACCAGCGAAATGGTCGCCGGAGAAAGATCCAGATAATCGCCCAGCGTCTTCAGGCTGATGGGCCGCCCGGGCAGGAACCCGCTCTTGTCCTTTTGGGACTCTGGCTTCTTTCGTTTCGGCATATCTGTTTTGTAGCGGTTCACGATGAAATGTACAAGAGAGATCGCGCTTTCCACGAACCTTTCCCCGCCATTGCCAGACTAAAAAGGAAAGGCCCTCGATTCAGGATCGAAGGCCTTTTCGCCACAAAGCGAGTTTTCCTTATCCCAGGTGCCCCATCTTCCCGCTGCGGTAATCCGCCACAGCCTGCGCCAGTTCCTCCTCCGTATTCATCACGAAGGGGCCATAGCTTGCCACAGGCTCGTTGATCGGCTCACCGCTCAGCACCAGAAGCGTCGAGTCCTCGGCAACATCAACCGACACGCCGCTTCCATCCAGATCCACTACCGCGATCTGCGCCTCTTCCAGCGTTGTCTCGCCGTTCAGCCGGATTTTGCCCTTCAGCAGCACCACTGCCGAGTTCTGCCCCTCGGGAAGAGCCAGATCGAACTGCTCTCCGGCTTTGGCGCGAACATCGAACACGTTCACCGGAGTGAACGTCTTCGCCGGGCCTTTCACGCCATTCAACTCGCCCGCAATTACACGAGCATAGCTCTCCGCGCCGAGCTTCACTGAAGGGATCTGCTCCTTCGCAATAGCCTGGTAGCGCGGCGTGGACATCTTCTCCTTGGCCGGCAGATTGACCCACAACTGCACCATCTCGAACGTGCCGCCTTTTTCGGCGAAGGCACGCTCGTGCTTCTCCTCGTGGACCACGCCCGAAGCGGCCGTCATCCACTGCACATCGCCGGGGAAAATCGTGCCCGCGTTCCCAGCCGAGTCTCGATGGTCCACCGCGCCTTGATAAGCAATCGTCACCGTCTCGAATCCGCGATGCGGATGCTCGCCCACTCCCTGCCGCTTCTGCGTAGGCTTAAACTCCAGCGGCCCCGCATAATCCAGCATCAGGAACGGGTTCACTTGCGCATCAATTCCATTCGACGGAAAAAGGTTCCGCACGGGAAACCCGTCTCCAACCCAGTGGTTCGATCCTGGCCCTCGCACCGCCAGCACCTTTTTTGTTTTCAATGTAGTCGTCGTCATATTTCCTCCTCTCCTGCACGTCTCCGCGCTAATGCCTATTGCCTGTTGCCTGCCTTTCGCAGCAGCCGCATCAACTCCGCTCGCTCGCTGAGGCTCAGCCGCGCGGCGGCCTGTTCCATGTCGCGCTCGTGCGTGCGGAACAGCACCTGAATCGTCTTTCGCCCCTCCGGAGTGAGACGCACAATCCGGCTGCGCCGGTCGCGAGGATCATCTCCGCGTGCGACCCAACCGCGACGTTCCAGTCGATCAATGGCCGCCGTCATGGACCCACTGGTCAGCAGGACCTTTTCTCCCAGCGCCTTCACCGGCAGCGGCCCCTTATGCGACAGGGCTTCCATCACCCCAAAGTCGCTCTGGCAAAGCCCCAGGCCCGCTATGCTCCGCCCCGCCTGCGCTTCCATTGCCCGGAAGGCTTTCCACAGCACCAGCCACAAATGGACCCCGCTAGTGTCCGCCGCCCTGTTTGACGTCGCTTTCATTTATCTTGATATAGAGATGCTTGATATCGAGTGAAAGATTCAGGCCGCCTCACCGGCCTTATCTCGGTCAGCGCAGAAATCTACAGCCGCGGCCACTCGAAAGGAAAGAGCTTACCTGCTGCGACCGGATCCAGCTTCGCGCCGCCCACCTCAACCGCGTGGGACATGACCGGGTCCCTTCCCGCCGCCAAGTCCGCCGCCGTGGGCAGCATAAGCTCATCGGGCGTGACTCCGACATGTTCGATGCTCTTGCCGTCGCTCATCAGCAGGTTGGCGGAAGTAATGGAAACACCGTAGTTAATCGAAATTCCCATCCCGAGCGATTCACCGTAGTGGCGCGCCTCCATCACGGCTCCGGCGGAGCGGTCCCCGATCACCTCGCCCCTGTGTTCCAACTGGATCACCCGCGCAAACAGCTCTGCCGCTGAAGCGGACCGGCTGTCGACAAGCACGATTAGCTTGCCCGTAAACGGCCTGCCTTTCGGCTTCACAATCTCCTTTTTGGATTCCTTTCTCGAAACCTCGGTGTAGAGCGGCACCGGATGATCAAAAACTCTCGAGACCATTCTTTTGAGCGTATCGACCGCTCCTCCGGGATTTCCTCGAAGGTCCAAAACCAGGGCTTTGTGCTTCCGCGCTTTGGAAAATGCCGAATCCACCATGTCTTGATCGGCGACAAAAGACGGCATTTTCCAGATCAGCACGTCGCCGACAACGGTCGTGCGTTCCCGGTTCAGGTGGTCCTCCTGCTCACCTTCACGCACGATGTTCCAAAAATCGCCACCGTCACCTCCGGTCAGGTCGAGGACAGCCTTGCCTGTCCGCCACATGCTTTGGACCGTCTCCTGCCGCACCGCCCCATCCAGACTTTTCACCGCGACCGTCTCCGTCGGAGCTGGCGACAATATCTGAATGAAGTAATACAGCGGATCGTAATCCTTCCGCGTCACCTTATAGCCGTCCAGTGCGAGCACCTGGTCGCCCACATGCAGCTTCTTCGCGGCGTCGGAGCCGGGCCGTATTCGCGTAACGAAACACTGGTCGCCCACCATCTCTATCGCAAAACCCGGCGTCGAAGGGTTCACGCGCTGCGGAGGCATGAAGAAGGTATGGGAATCATGCAGCTCCTGCAGGAATGCTGCAATCACGCGAAAGGTGGCGTTCACAGACTGGGCCGAGTCCATGATCTTGTCGTATTTTTGGTAGCTGGCCTTCAGATCGACGTCGTGATAGGTGGGGTCATAGTAGTGATCTTTCACCTCGTCGTACACCGATTGAAGCATCAGGTGGGCCCGCTGCATGGCGAACCTGTCGAGCTTCTGGCTCTGCTGCCCGCGCACACGGCAAGGTAGGACCGCCACCACAATCATCAGTAACGCAATAGAACAAATCCGGATGACCCGCATTCGCAACCTTCCTGAAATGTAGGTGAAAAGCAGACGCAGTATACCCACGAAGCTGCGCTACTTCCAGACTTTTCTGTTCTTTACCTCGCGGCGGCAGCCAGCAATTCGCGCGACCCGGCATCTAAACTGGGAAACTATGGCTCATTACTTCATGCAGCACTGGCACGATCTTCTTATCGCGGCCGCGTTCCTTGCCGGCGCCATCATCGTCGCGCTCATCATACATGCCATTGTCTTCTGGGTCTTGCGCCGAGTCGCGCATCGCAAATCCGCCGTGCTCGGCCAGTCGCTGGTCAGGCACGCGCAGGGGCCCAGCCGATGGATTTTCCCGCTGCTCGCCGTGCTCATCATTCTTCCCGGGCTTCCGCTCACGCCCAAGGTCATGGCCGCCCTGCAGCACATTGTCGGGCTTGGGCTGATCGCCGCCGCCGCGTGGCTTGTGATCCTCTGCATTGAAATCTTTTCCGACGTCATCTCGGGGCGCTACCGCATCGACGTCAAGGACAATCTGGAAGCGCGCCGGATTCAGACGCAGTTCAAGATGCTGCACCGCATCGTCGTTGTGTTGGTCGTCATCGTCACGTTGGCCATCATGCTCATGACCTTTCCGGCCATCCGGCACATCGGCGAAAGCGTTCTCGCCTCCGCGGGACTCGCCAGCTTGATCGTGGGCCTCGCCGCGAAAGGGACCCTCTCCAACCTCGTGGCCGGCGTTCAAATCGCATTCACGCAGCCCTTCCGCATAGAAGACGCCGTGGTCATCGAAGGCGAGTGGGGCTGGATCGAAGAGATCGGCACCATGTATGTTGTGGTCCGCATCTGGGACCTGCGCCGCCTCGTCCTCCCGCTCTCCTACTTCCTCGACCACCCTTTCCAGAACTGGACCTACAAGAGCGCTGACCTGCTCGCGCACTGCTACCTTTACACCGATTACAGCGTTCCCGTGCAGGCGCTGCGTGACGAATTGGGCCGCATCCTCAAGTCCACTCCGCTCTGGGCGGGCAAAGTCTGCGTACTCCAGGTTTCGCAGCTTCAGCAGTTCGTTGTGCAGATTCGCGCGCTCATGGACGCCCGCACCTCCGGCGATGCCTGGGACCTGCGCTGCGTCGTCCGCGAACAGATGATCGACTTCCTTACTAAGAATTACCCCGGCAGTCTGCCTCGCTATCGCGGCGAGTTTCAGACCGGGAATGGAAACGGTTCCGGACGACTGCTCGAAAATCCCCAGGAGCGAATCGATGATCCGCGCCTCCCCGAAACCGGCAGTACCGGAGGCACAGACCACGACGGACAGCACATCCCCACTCCGGCCGAGCCAAAAGAACCCATCCGGCGTTGATCATCCTTCCGCCGCGCCCGGTGCCTGCAAGACGGGCTCCGGGCCGTCCATTTCCGGACACTCATTTTCAAAACCGGTCACTCCACCCAGAGCGGCGTAAAATCCAGCAATGGCCTAACCTTCGCGTTATGCTGCGTTTACAAGGATTATTCCGGCTGGCACGCCGCGTGCAACAAATTGCGGCATATTGCCGTATTGATTGCTTATGGATATTGAACGTCCCGACCTTAAGAAGAAGAAGCGCCGCCGCAACATTCTCTTCGCCGCTATTGGCGTCCTTGTTGTGGTCGGTGTCGCGTTCGCCGTCTCGCGCCTGAAGCCGGCCATTCCCACTGTGGACGCCAGCACCATCTATCCCGACACGGTGAAGCGCGGCAATCTTATCCGTCAGGTCCACGGTCTCGGCACGCTGGTCCCCCGCGAGGACTCCATCCAGCTCATCCCCGCGCAGACTGACGCCACAGTTGTCCGCATCCGCGTGCTGCCCGGCGCCAAGGTCACGCCGGACACCATCCTGATGGACCTCTCCGACCCCGAACTACAGCAGAAGCTGCTGGACGCGCAGTTGCAGCTTAAGCAGGCGCAGGCCGACTACAAGAGCCAGCAGGCCACCCTGCAAAGCACGCTCATGGACAAGAAGACCGCCGCGGCCGCCGTTGATGCCGATTACGCGCAAGACCAGCTTCAGGCCCAGACCGACAAACAGCTTTATCAGCTTGGAGTCATCTCCGGCCTGGCCTACAACAAGTCAAAAAGCACCGCCGATCAGCTCACTACGCAGCACCACCTGAGCCAGCAGCAGCTTGAGGTCAACGAGAAGGCCATTGAGGTTCAGCTTGCCTCATCGCAAACCAAAATCGACCAGGCCCGCGCCTTGCTTGCTCTCTACCAGAA
>JAICYR010000219.1 GCA_025934135.1 Acidobacteriaceae bacterium
TGCTCGGGACGCTCGTCAAAAAAATCGCGTTCTTCCATTTGGTTTCCCCCTGTTGTGCTCTCGTATAGATTGTAAGGACAAGCGGGCGCGGACGGGAAGCGATGGCGAAAAAGCGTGCAAAGAAGAAGGTGTTTTCCGCAGTCAAGGCGGTGAAGGCGAATGCCCGCGAGCGCGTGGGCCAGCCGAAGGCGGAGCGGGTGATTGACGAAAACCACCGCGAGGCCCGGCGCGAGCAAAAGCACAGGCCAACGCTTGCTGAACGGCTGAATTTGGATGAGTGATAGCATTGCTCCGGATACGCAAACCTCTGAGTTTCGATTGAGCCTTAAATCTTGCTGCGTGGAACCTTTGATTGCCTCATCGAGCGCGGCATTTGCTAGACTGCCGTTGCGATGCGTGCACGTAGATTTCTCTCTTCTTCTCTTCTGATATTTGCTGTTTGCGCGGCTTCGGCCTTTGGGCAGGGGCCGCGGCATCTTTTCTCTCGCGTGACGGCGGGGCCGGAAATCACTGCTCCGGTGTCGGGGCGTCTGCTGATTTTTCTGAAAGCGGGCGAGGGCGCGAAATCGGTAGACGTGGGCGAATTCAGTCCCGGCGCGGTGTATGTGGCGGCGAAGGAGATTGAGCGGCTGGCTCCGGGAGAGTCGGTGGATGTGGATACGGATGGCATTGCGTATCCGGCGCCGTTTTCAGAATTGAAAGCGGGCGACTACCAGGCGCAGGCGGTGCTGGATGTGGGGCACACCTATAACTATTCGGGCCGGACGGCGGGCGACTGGGTAAGCGCGGTGGTTCCGCTGGCGGGGTGGAATCCCGGGACAGGAACGGAACCGGAGCTGACGCTGACGAGCAAGGTTCCGGAACGCGCGATGCCGAAGGGAAGGGCGGCGGAGGAAGCAGCGGCGCATCTGGAGCGGATGCGAAGCAAGGCACTGACGGCGTTCTGGGGCAGGCCGACCTACGTGCGGGCGTGGGTGATTCTGCCTCCGGGATACGTGGCGCAGGGGAAGACGCGCTATCCCACGGTGTATTGGACGCACGGCTTTGGCGGCGACCTGGATTACGCGAAGGTGACGGGCGAGCGGATTTATAAGCGCGAGGCGGAAGGGAAGATGCCTCCGATGATCTGGGTGATGCTGGACGAGTCGCTGCCGACGGGGACGCATGAGTTTGCCGATTCGGTGAACGACGGGCCGTGGGGCGAGGCGCTGACGAAGGAATTCATCCCGCACTTGGAAGCGAAGTACCGGATGGATGCAAAGCCGAGCGGGCGGTTTTTGCAGGGGCATTCGTCGGGGGGATGGGCCACGTTGCAGTTGCAGGTGAATTATCCGCGTGTATTTGGCGGGACGTGGTCCACGTCGCCTGACCCGAGTGATTTTCATGACTTTACGGGTGTGGATTTGTATGCACCGCACGCGAATGTGTATCGGCGGGCGGATGGTACGCCTTATCCGCTGGTGCGGGCCAACGGGAAGGTGATTGAGACCTACGAGCAGTTCGCAAAATTGGAGCATGTGCTGGGGCCGTATGGCGGACAGATGGCGTCGTTCAACTGGGTGTTTTCGCCGCGTGGGAAAGATGGGCGTCCGCTGGAGATGTTCAACTGGCAAACGGGCGATGTTGACCCGGCGGTGATGGCGTACTGGCGCGAGCATTACGACCTGGCGCACATTTGCAAGACGGACTGGGCCAAACGCGGGCGGTACCTGAAGGGGAAGATCCATGTGTGGGTTGGGACGGCGGACACTTTTTATCTGGATGGCTCGGCGCACAAGTTGGACGCTGTGCTGAAGGGACTGCACGCGGACGCGCACTTTACGTTTTTGCCAGGGCGGACGCACGGGAATTTGTATACGGTGGGCAACGACCGCATGGGGCTGATGGACGAGATTGCGAAGCAGATGTGGGCGGTGGCAAGGCCGGGAAAAACGTGGAAAAAGCAGGCTGGCGGAGATGAATGACGCCGCCAGCCTGTCTGTTTATGACTTGCAGACGATGGAGCCGTTCATGCCGTCGGGATAGAACCCGCCGGAGCAGTTGCCCCCGTGGTACACGATGTTGAGCACCTGCGAGAACGTGCGCGGAATGCTCAGGGCGTTGCTGTCGACATCGTATGGCTTGCTCGATGACGGAGGCACGTCAAGAGAATCAACGGCGGGGCTGGTGGCGCCAGCCATGATGGAAATCTGCCGAACGGCGCCAGAATGCTGAGCTTCGGTGCCAAGAATTGCCGCTGCCGCAGCCAGATACTTGCTGCTGCTGATGAATGGAGCGGCGCCGAGATAGGCGCTGACTCCAACATCCTCAAACTGCCTTGCAAGTTTCAGAAAGCTGTTCAAGGAGGAGAAGCCATAGCCGAGCGCGTCCAGGTTGATGGCGGGCTTTTTGACCGCCGCCGAACCGAGAGCGGAGCGCAGGAACTTAACATGCGCGATTTCATCCTCCCGCAAGCCGGTCGCGACGTAGGCGAAGTTGCCGAAACTGGAAACCCTGTGGCCGCCTGTAGTGGGGCCGCTTTCGTCCGACGCTTTGATTACTCCATGTCTGACCAGAGTGGTATTGTAGGTGGCCATCAGGTAGAACTCGGCTTCGAGATATTCAAGGTTCAGAGCGAAATTGAGGATTTCGGCGTCAGCATATTGGGCGGCTTCGACCTTCTTTTCACCGGGCCCGAATGCGTTGTTGACCATGGCAGCGGTGGCAAGGCCAATTCCGGCGATTCCCGCGCCTTTAAGGAAATTGCGGCGGTTGGCTGAGACTGGCGACTGGGTGGGTACTTCTTCCTGTTTCATTGTGAGTCTCCAAAATTGTTGAACGTGCGTTTGCGCCTGTGCGGAGCAGGAAGAACAGGGGCCTGCGCGCGGAATCTTCCGAGAAATTCGAAGTGGTGCTCATTTGGGGGAATGCGGACAGCTTCCGTCTTAAAGGCGACTATAGCTCCGGCAGTTCCTCGCTCGGGGGCACCCTTAGTAACTTTGTGGTAACTACTTGAACGAATCTGACGGAATAGAAAATGGCATACATCCGAGGCCGCTGCGATCGCTTCTAAGAGCGGACCTCACGCTGCGCGACTCAGAATTGAAAGGCTGCACGCGCGCCCAACGAGATGGTCTGAGTTTCGCGGTGTGGAGCGAGACAGTGTTCAGGGCGTGAATCACAATATTCTTAGTTATTGTGACTGCTACTGCTTCCGACACGATCTCTGCTGTTCCTGATGCTGTTTCCGCTGGTTCTGAGAAACGGGTCCTGCTGCTGAAGCCGCGCGGGTTTTGCGCGGTATGCGGCGCGGCAGTACATCTGGTGGGAGGCCGCGGGCCGGTCGGTGAGCCTGTCGTCTGATGGGCTAGGCGGCAAAATGCGTTCGGAGTGTCATCGGGTGAAAGCGGAGTAAATTTTCAGACCAGTTCTTCTCCGGCGCCGCGTGTTGGAATCGCGTCGCGGCTAATGGACGAGATTGCGGAGCAGATGTGGGGTTGGCGTAGGGCGGAAATACGTGGAAGCAGTGACGGAAAGTAAAACAGTAGCATCACCAGGTAGTGGTATTTCAGCGTGAAGATGCCACAAGCCGAATGGAAAAGTGGCGAAACTGTTTACATAAGACCCACACCAACACACACATTGAGGCTATGGCCATTACCAGAACAGCGCTCAAAGATAACAACAGGTGTCTTCCGCCCAACCCAGCTAATCCTTCGAGAAATCCGACAACGAGGAGAGCAGCGCCACCATAGAGCATGTGTCGCCAGAAATAAGCCCACCAAATGCACAGTGCGCGCCTGAAGGTTATTTCAAGATACGTAGCCTCAGAAGTAACTGAAGGCGAAGCAAGCTCACTCATGGTCACGCTCTCCCGTCCATTGAGATCAAATCATCCAACATCCAAACTTCGGTTAGCCAAGCAAGCTTGTATTGGGGTGTGAACGCAGGGCACCGTGGATTCTGGCGAAATTATAAAGCCAGAATTGTCAAAGGGCTGCTCTTGTCCACGCTGTGACCAGGCTACGCATCACTGTTCTGCTCTGCTTAAAGGCGTATTCACGGTATACTTAGTTATTGTGACTGCTACTGCTTCCGACACGATCTCTGCTGTTCCTGAGGCTGTTTCCGCTGGTTCTGAGAAACGGGTCCTGCTGCTGAAGCCGCGCGGATTTTGCGCGGGAGTCGTCCGCGCGATTGACGTGGTGCGGATCGCGCTGGAGACCTTCGGCGCTCCGATTTATGTGCGCAAGGAAATCGTACACAACCGGTTTGTGGTGGACGAGCTTGCCGAAAAGGGCGCGATTTTTGTGGATGACCTCGACCAGGTTCCGGAGGGGGCCCGGGTGATTTTTTCCGCGCACGGAGTTTCGCCGGCGGTGCGGCAGCGGGCGAAGCAGCGGAAGCTGAAGGTGATTGACGCGACCTGCCCGCTGGTGACGAAGGTCCACGTGGAGGCGATTAAGTTCGCCAAGCAGGGTTATTCGCTGGTGCTGATTGGGCACCGCGACCATGACGAAATTGAAGGGACGCTGGGCGAGGCCCCGGACGCGACACAGATTGTTTCAAACGCCGCCGAGGTCGAGACGCTCGAGGTTCCAGATCCAAACCGCGTGGCGTATCTCACGCAGACGACGCTCTCGCTGGATGAGGCGCGGGACATAATCCACGCATTGAAAGAGAAGTTCCCCAATATTGTCGGTCCGCACTCGCAGGACA
>JAICYR010000051.1 GCA_025934135.1 Acidobacteriaceae bacterium
CCAATGCCCAGGTTGTAGACCTGCATCCAGAAGTTCAGGTTCTGGTTTTGGTGGAAGATCGCCGGCTTCCCCGGGCTCGATGCAACGCGTGGCCGGATAAAGGTGCTTCCGATAATGAAGCTGCCGGTACCAATTTCCTTCGACGGCACCCGCTCCATTTTGTCGGCCAGGATCAGCGAAGAGGCTGACAGCTGATCGTCATTGTAGCGCGGCACATCCAGGGCCCGCGCGTAGATGCCCACGTGGTCGGGATTGTTCACGTCCTTGATGGCGATGTCCAGGCGATAGCGTCCGGGCCGCAGCGGTAGCGCTTTCCAGTAGAGGTCCTGGCTGTTCAGCGTCTTGGGTAGCAGTTCGGAGGGCTGTTCCACCGTCACTGTGTCCTCGAAGGTCTGCACCACGCGGTCGGTGATGGTGGAGACACGGCCCAGGATATTCACCACGCCCTTCGCGACGCCGTCAGTAGTCTTGAAGGTAATGTCCCGGTTCTTGATCTGAAGGGTGATGGGCACGAGGATCGTGTCGTCTGTGACCTTCACATAATCAGTACGTACGTCGAAAGGAAAGATGGGCCCAACGATGAGCTTGTGGTTCGAGATAAACGATTCGAGATCTTTGAACTTGATGACGGGAGGCGCCTGCAATTTGGCGAACTGCTCCAGACGGTCAAATTCCTTCGACTTTTCCTGACCTGAGAACGGCCCATTGCCCAGCGACTCCAGCCCGCCCTGGTATCGGTCCGAGCGCTTCGCCATGCCCATCTGCTCATACAAAGTCGCGCCGGCCCCGGGAACATGCTGGAGCGCGTCCTTCTTCCCGCGGTCGATCGTCATTTCGTAGTCACCGCACATGCAGGAGTCCACAAATTCGATATCGACGTTGCTGCCGATGCCCTCAATGTACCGATAGTGCCAGTCCTCAAACGGATAAGTGGTGGTTTCGCCGCCGCCTTCCTGAATGGGGCGCTCGTACAAGCCGCCGCTGGGATGCGACTCCTTGTCGTCAGGAGGACCAAACTTGATGTAGATCATGCCGCGATCAGTGAACTGGCCGGGCTTGCCAGCGGCGAAGTGCTCGTCGGCGTAGGCGATGCGGCGGTAGTGCTCTTCGCGATAGGTATTCTCGGGAGAATCGGGATCAGGATTGCGCCGCCGCCAGAACTGCTCGATAAAAGCGTCGCGCTCCTCATCGTTGCTGAGGCTCAGGAAGGCTTTCCGCTCCTGGTCGGTGATGATCCAGCGCACGTCCTGTTTGAGCCACTTTTCATAGGTGCCGTGCAGCTCTTTGCTCAGTTCCTTCTGCTGCTTGAAGCGCTGTTTATCGGAAAGCTTCCGCGTCAGCGGGTTCTGCTGAGAGCCGTCGTCCGACTGGGCTGTCTGCTGCGCATTGGCGTGGCCAGGGGAAATATAAACAACCGCACCAAGCGCGATCGCGAGAATCAATGAAATACGACCGGTCCGCATAACGCCGCTTCGGCTACTCCTATACAGCAGCTTGATTTTACGGCGTTCCGGCGGCTACTTCAAGGGTTTCGGGTCGATTTGCGTTGGCCGCACGGCGGCTCCCCGCTCACCTCCTGTTCTTCGCGCCGTCCTGATATTATCGAGTTGATTCCCCCGTTGTGGCGCACGGCGCAAAAAAGCAGTAACCAAAGGGAACTATCCTCTGCTGTTCCGCGTAGTTTTCACTCATGGCTGTGGCTTTGGAATCCGTTCACAGGAAAACAGGATTGAAGAAAATTGTTTTTATTGTTATCGGGGTTGTGGTTGTCGCCGCAATCGTCACGCTGACGATTGTTCGCGCCCAGGCGGGATACACCAAGGTGATGACCGCCAAGGTTGTGCGCCAAGAGCTGGTCTCCACCGTAAGCGGCACCGGACAGATCAAGCCCAAAACCTATGTGAACATAGGGGCCGAGGCGCTGGGGCGCATCACCCACCTTTATGTCAAGGAAGGCGACCACGTTCACGAGGGCCAGCGGCTCGCCACGCTTGAGAACATCCAGCAGCAGGCCAACGTTACCGGGCAGAAGGCCGCCATTGCCGCCGCCAAAACCGACGTGGCCGCCGCCATCGCCGCGGTGAAGACGCAGGAAGCCGCCGTGGCCCACGCGAAGGCAGATCTGGTACAGAAGAAGCTCGATTACGAGCGCGCGCAGGCGCTTTACAAGGCGCAGGTGATGTCCAAGCAGGACTTTGACGCCAAGAAGGCCGCCTATGACACGGACGTCGCCACGCTGGCGCAGGCCGAAGCCGGGGTGACCCAAGCCAGGGCGCAGACCGCATCCGCACGCGCCCACATGAATACGCAGGTGGCCAGCTTGGCGGCCAACGTGAACGCTTACCAGAAAACCATCGCCACCGCGCCTTTTGATGGCATCGTAACCAACCTGCCTGTCCGCGAAGGCGAGACCGTGGTCCCCGGCATTCAGGACACAAACGGTTCGGTGCTGATGACGCTGGCCGATGTATCCGTCATTACAGCCGAGGTCAAGGTGGATGAAACCGACATCGTAAACGTCGCGCTGGGGCAGCCGGCCGATGTGACGGTGGACGCGATTCCGGGCAAGGTCTTCAAGGGACACGTGACTGAAGTGGGAGACCAGGCGCTGCTGCGCTCCACCGGCCTCGCCACCAGCCAGACCACCAGCGGGCAGGAGGAAGCCAAGGACTTCAAAGTGGTCATCACGCTGGACTATCCGACGGACGACCTGAAGCCCGGTCTTTCAACCACGGCCAAGATCATCACGGCCACGCGCGACAACGCGTTGGTGATTCCCATTCAGGCGCTGGTGATGCGTGACCCGAACGCCAAGCCGGGAGACGTGCAGGCGGCCACGCACGATCCCACACAAGATCCGCACGAGAAACAGGGCGTCTTTGTGCTGCGCCAGGAAAAAGGAAAGCTGCGCGCGCACTTCGTCCCGGTCAGCACCGGCATTACCGGAACCACAAATATCCAGGTGCTCAGCGGCCTCAAAGCCGGCGATGAGATCGTGACGGGCACCTTCAGCGTGCTGCGCGACATGAAGAACGACGCGCTCGTGAAACGTGACAACACGCCGCCAGCGCAAAATCAGCAATCAAATTCGGACTCCTCGTCCTCTTAGTTCCTCTTAATATAGAGAGAAGGCGAAAGTGGCGATTCAACCGGGAGGCAGGAGCGAGGCTATGGCCATCGACACCACAGAGGAAGCCGAAGGAAGGTCCGTAACCGAGGTCCCGTCCGGCGATGTGATCGTGGTTGAGGACCTGTGGAAGACCTACAGCATGGGCGAGCAGGAGGTCCATGCGCTACAGGGCATCTCTGTGCGCATTCGCCACAACGAATATGTGGCGATCATGGGGCCGTCGGGCTCGGGTAAATCGACGCTGATGAACCTGATCGGCTGCCTGGACACGCCGACCCGCGGACGCTACTGGTTGAGCGGACACCTTGTCAGCGACCTGAACGATGACGAGCTGGCCCGCATCCGCAACAAGGAAATAGGGTTCGTGTTCCAGACCTTCAATCTGCTGGCACGCGCCACTGCGCTGCACAATGTGGAACTGCCGCTCATCTACAACGGCACGCCAGCGGCCGAGCGGCTGGAGCGCGCCGAAGAGGCGCTGCGCTCCGTCAACCTTGAAGGCCGCATGAACCATAAGCCCAACGAGCTTTCCGGGGGGCAGCGGCAAAGGGTGGCGATTGCCCGCGCGCTGGTGAACCGGCCGTCGATCATTCTGGCGGACGAGCCTACGGGCAACCTGGATTCCAAGACCGGCGACGAGATCATGGCGCTGCTCGATAATTTGCACGCGCACGGCAACACGATTGTTCTTGTGACCCACGAGCCCGATATTGCCGAGTACGCACACCGGGTGGTGCATATCCGCGATGGAAAGATTTTCTCCGACCAACCCTCGGGGAAGGCGATGCAGACTTAACCAGAAAGATGATTCCCTTCCGGCGCGAAATTTTCGCGTGAGGCTAATCTTCTTGGGGCGCGCCGCCGATAAGCTCTCCAGATCATCGGGAGAGCCAATTGCATCACGCCGCCCATTCCATAGACGACACGTCCGCCGGGGCTTTCAGTTCGGAGCAACGGCCTGACTGGAGCTTCGGCCCCATGTGGGGACGCAGCCCCGTGATGCAGCAGCTATTTGCGCAGATGCGCCACACGGCGCGGCATTTGCGCGTTGCGGCGATTGAGGGAGAAGCGGGCACGGGGAAGATGCTGGCTGCGCGCGCCCTGCATGAGTTTGGCCTTGACCCGCGGTCGCCGTTTGTTCCCAGCCCGGCGGCGCGGCTTCTGGACGCTCAGGGTGCGATTGCGCTTGTGCATTCCCGCTCGACCCGGCCGGAGTTTTCCTCCATTGCCGCGATCAAGCAGTCGTGCGGTGGCACGCTTGTGCTTACCCGCGTCGATGAACTCTCCGCCGTGCAGCAGGCCCGTCTGCTGGAGTTGCTGCAATGGATTGACCACCAGCACATTCTGAGGGCGGTATCGTCGATTCCCCACCAGATTCTCTGCCTCTCCGGGCGGTCGCTGCGCACGCTTGGCTCCACAGCGGCAATGCGGACAGATCTGGTGAGCCGGCTCACCACCAACCGGTTCGCGCTGCCTCCGCTTCGCGAGCGTCGCGAAGACATTCCGCTGCTGGCCGAATTGTTCGCACGGCAGTTTTCGGAGATTCACGGCAAGCCCATTCGCGGACTCGGCCCGCAGACCCTGCCCCGGCTGGTTCAGCACACATGGCCGGGAAACGTGCGGGAGCTTGAAAGCGTGATCCACTCGGCCGCGCTCGCCTGCCAGGGCCAATGGATTCGCCCCATTGATCTGCCGTCACTCAACGCCGCCCCCTCAATGCCGGAGCCATTGCACACGCCATCGCCTGACGAAGATCCCAACCTCGACCGTGCCATCCTGCGCCACATTCAGCAGGTGCTGGC
The DNA here is from genome assembly GCA_025934135.1 of Acidobacteriaceae bacterium. Classification (GTDB taxonomy): domain Bacteria; phylum Acidobacteriota; class Terriglobia; order Terriglobales; family Acidobacteriaceae; genus Silvibacterium. The sequence continues at coordinate 4,933 of JAICYR010000051.1, forward strand.
GCGGGTGGAAGGCAATAAGCTACGCGCCGCCAAGTTGCTCGGCATCAGCCGCTCCACCCTGTACCGTCTTCTCGACTCCGGCAGCGTCTCCAGAGCAAGCTGACGGGCACTCAGAGGGTCTCGCTTTTCAGATGTGGGATTTTCGTCGGGCTACCGGGTTCCGCTTTGGACTATTCGCCCCTCTCTGGGCGCCGGACCCCAAACCTGGGCTTGCGCTTCTCCAGAAATGCCCGCACGCCTTCGCGGAAATCCTCCGTGGCGCGCGCCGCCACGTTCGCCGCCATCGCCGCTTCGATCTCGCTGTCGAGCCGCTCCCGCGCGCAATCGCTGAGCAGCCGCTTGGTGGCCCGCATCGCCTCAGGACTGTTCTGCAGGAGCTTCGCCGCCAGCGTCCGGGCTTCCCGCATCAACTCGTCCGTCGGAACGACGCGCGTGACCAACCCCATTTCAAATGCCTCGCGGGCCTCGATCAGTCTTCCCGAAAGCAGAAGGTCGCGGGCTCGCTTGTCCCCAACCTGCTCCCGCAAAAACGCCGACACAATCGCGGGAATAAATCCTATCCGCACCTCGGTGTAGCCAAACTTCGCCTCCGGGACAGCCAGCGTGAAGTCGCACACCGTCGCCAGCCCCATTCCGCCCGCGACCGCCGCGCCGTTCACGGCGGCGATGGTCGGCTTGGGATGGTCGTAAAGCGTGCGCAGCAGCCGCGCAATCTGCTCGGCGTCCCCGCGATGCTCCTCCGGAGTTTTGTCATTGAGTCCTTCCAGATACGCCAGATCCATTCCGGCGCAAAACGCGTTGCCCGCTCCGGTGAGCAGAACCACGCCGCATGAAGAATCGTTCGCCGCCGCTTCCAGCGCGCGCTGAAGCTCGTCGATTATGACAGCGTTAAGCGCGTTGCGCTTCTCGGGACGGTTGAGCGTAATCGCGACGACTCCGGCTTCGGATTCCACCTGCAATGTCGAGTAGTGGTTCATTGCCGCATCGCCCCGAATTTGTTCTCAATCCCCTGCGTTGCCTTAAGCAGGCCGTCGAGCGGAGCCAGAGTGGGAAGCTCCGCCCCCAGCCGCTTCAGTTCCGCAATCGCAATTTCCGTCGGCAGGTTCCCCACCATCGCGTCCTGCGCGAATGGACATCCGCCCAGCCCGCCAATTGCCGCATCGAACCGCCGCACTCCCGCGCCGTAAGCCACCGCGACTTTCGCCGCCGCGTTGTCCGGACGAGCGTGTAGATGCACCCCCAGTTCCACCGACTCCGGCAGCGCAGGCTTGACCACGGCCACCAGCGCGCCAACCTGCTCCGGCGACGCCACCCCGACCGTGTCGGCGAGCGATATCTGCTCAATGCCAGTATCGGCAAGGAGGTCGCAGGCCGCCAATACTTCGTCCGCCGACCACGTATCGCCATAAGGATTTCCGAAGGCCATTGAGATGTACACCACAACACCCAAGCCTGCCTTGTAGGCCGCTTCCCCGATCGCCTCAAGCGCATCGAGCGACTCCTCCGGATTCTGCCGCTGGTTGCGGCGCAGGAACTCCGCCGAAATCGAATAGGGAAAGCCGAGCGTCGTGACCGCCCCGGTGGCTACGGCCCGCTCCGCACCTTTCTTGTTCACGACAATGCCGATGATCTCCACATCTTCCGGTGGGTCGAGATACGCCAGCACTCGCTCGGAATCCGCCATTTGCGGGACCGCCGCCTCGGATACAAACGACACTGCGTCAATATGACGGAAGCCCGCCGCGACCAGCGCGCGCAGGTAGTCCGCCTTGACCTCCGCCGGAATCGTCTTCGGCAGACCCTGCCAGGCATCGCGCGGACACTCGATCAGCTTCACTTGGTTCGTCATCAGAGCCTCAGAAAGGGGTTCTGAAAATGGGCGAACAAATACGCGAGCCCGATGCCTGCTCCTTGGATGGCGACCACCACGTTGAGCGCCACCCAGAACCCCTTCGACTTTGTGATTCGCGCCATCAAGAGTCCGTATACCGGAAACTGCAAATACATGATTCCCTGCGCCAGAGGGTCGGCCAAACCGCCTGCCCCGTGCAGCACCGGGTTCTGCACAATCTGCACGAAGGGATAAAGCAGAGTTAACCCGCCCGGGCCGGAAAGCGCCAGAACGCTGGCCGCCCGCAGCGCAAAAGGGGTCATCACAATGCCAAGGACAAACGGAATCCACGCCGCCCATCCGGAGCCGCTCTTGCGCTTCCGATTTCCTCTTGCTGAACGGGCCGCCGTCGCCATTCCATGAGCATACCCGAACGCGCCACAGCCCCGAGTCGCTTTCCCAAATCCTCGAACCTGCGCCGTTAGCCCTGTTTCTCTGATCGCTTTCCTGAGCCCTGTGCCCTGGGTTACGTCTGCAATATTCCCACGTTGAACTTCTCGACGTCGGGATTCAGCGCGCAGGCCTCCAGTGCGGTCAGCACCGCCTCGCGCGTCTTTGCCGGGTCGATGATGGCGTCCACCCAGAGGCGCGCGGCGGCGTAGCGGCAGTCGGACTGCTCCTCATAGGTCGCCTCAATCGAAGCGCGAAGCTCGTCCTTTTCCTTCTGGCTTAGTTTTTTCTCCCCGCGCTCCAATTGCTTCACGCGAATCTCTACCAGGGTCTGCGCCGCCGAGGCTCCGCTCATCACCGCATACCGCGCCGTTGGCCATGCAAAGATAAACCGCGGATCGTAGGCCTTGCCGCACATCGCGTAATTCCCCGCCCCAAACGATCCGCCCACGATCACCGTAATCTTCGGAACCGTCGAGTTCGCCACCGCCGTCACCATCTTCGCCCCGGCGCGAATAATCCCGCTCCACTCCGCGTCGCGCCCCACCATGAAGCCGTTCACGTCATGCAGAAATACCAGCGGGACGAGGTTCTGGTTGCAGTCCATGATGAAACGCGCCGCCTTGTCCGCGCTCTCGGAATAAATGACGCCGCCAAACTCCATGCGCTTCTCGCCCGACTGGCTGGTCTGCTGCTGAGACACCTTCTGGTTTGCCACAATACCCACGGCAAAGCCGCCCACGCGCGCGTATCCGCAAACCAGCGTGCGTCCGTAGTCCGGACGATACTCGTCAAACTCGCTGCGGTCCACAAACCGCGCAATCACATCGCGCATATCGTAGGAGTTCACCGCGGACTTGGCCGGGTCGGGATCGAGCAGCGCGTACAACTCCTCCGCTGGATACTTCGGTGCATCCTTCGCGGGATCATAGGCGGCGCGGTTAAAGGGAGCGCCCGGCCTCTCGCCCAACTTGCCAACAAGCGACCGCAGCCTCGCGATGCACAAGTGATCATTCGGCTCCTTGTAGTCCACCGTGCCGGAAATCTCCGCGTGCATGGTCGCGCCGCCCAACTCCTCCGCGGAATACTTCTGCCCAATCGCCGCCTGCACCAGCGCCGGCCCCGCCAGAAACAATCCGCTGCCTTCGGTCATCAGCACCGTGTCGGTCATCACCGGCAGATACGCGCCGCCCGCCACGCACATCCCCATAATGGCCGTGATCTGCGGAATCCCCATCGCCGACATGACCGCGTTATTGCGAAAGATGCGCCCGAAGTCGTCCTGGTCGGGAAAGACGTCCTCCTGCAAGGGTAGAAACACGCCCGCCGAGTCGACCAGATAGAGCGTGGGAATCCGGTTCTCCATTGCGATGTGCTGCGCGCGCAGGACCTTCTTCGCCGTCATGGGAAAAAACGCGCCCGCCTTCACCGTCGCGTCGTTGGCCACGATCATGCACAGCCGCCCGGCCACCCGCCCCAGCCCGGTCACGCATCCGGCAGACGGAGCGCCGCCCCACTCCTCATACATGCCGAAGGCGGCAAACAGCCCCAGCTCAAAAAACTCCGAGCCTTCATCCAGCAGCAGGGCCAGCCGCTCCCGCGCCGTCAGCCGCTTCTTGTTGTGCTGCGACTCGATGCCCTTGGCCCCGCCGCCCTCGCGAATGGCCGCTTCCTGCCCGCGAATCTCCTCCAGCAGCCGCCCCATCCCCGCCGCATTCGCCTGCGCGCGCCTGCTCTTTGCATCAAGCTTCGAGGCAATCACCGTATTCAGAAAAGAAGAACCAGAGTCAGACATGGACTCGCCAGATTAGCACGGGAAACAGAGTCCCTCCAGCGTTATCAGATGCCTTATACAGATCACTTTTTCGAAATCAACGTGCAAAATTCTAATCGCCTGCATTCGCCAGCCTGCAATAGTGCTGCCGCAGTTGACCAGCGAGATCATGGTCCACAACGAACGCCCGCATCGTCGGGTGCCAGCGATATGCATTCACTTTGCAAGTCTTGATTCGTTTGCCATCTTCAGACAGTGTGGTTGAGAGGGTATAAACAGCACTCTGTTCGGCTAACAACCGCACCTCGTCACTGTGCATGACGGACGCACCGTCGAGAAATAGGTCTTTGGTAGCAACCGAACCATTACGCCTAAGAAATCTGGTCAACATAGGTTTGCCTTGCTCGATGCGGATCACGACAACCGCATCCGTCGATGCTCCCCTGCCGCCGAGGTCAACAAGCGCCGTCGCCACATGATCTCCAGTCATGTAGGCGGACTCCATCAGTCCCGGCTCGGCAGGTCCTGGCAACTTAATACCTCCGATATCTTCGGCCTGAGCAAGCCTGGAAACAGCCGGGGCGATTCTCTTCCACTCTGTCTTCGAGATCACATTGTGCGCAGTCCTTGATGCACTTTGACCCGGCGCAACGCTCTGGACCCTTACGCCTCCACCCCCGGACATGAGCACTACGCCAATTGCGAGTATTCTGAAAAGAATTCCCATCTCACGTTCTTCGCATTCCACCAGAGTGCACCCGCTCGCATCCTTTTGGGTTGCACTCCTTCTCCAAAAAGCATATCGCTAAACTCTGTCCTTTCTGCGTCCTTTGTGGTGAGTTCGCTTGGCCTTGCGGTAATCTGAGACACGATCCACCCCTCTGGTGCACTCCCCTCTCCATCGTCTAAACTGCCTTCCGTCTCGAAGTGTCTCGATCAGGAGGTACCCATGCCCACCCAACAATCCATCCAGATCACTCTACTTAAGGAAAGCGACCTCGTAGAAGCCGACCGCATCTGCCGCCTGGCGTTTGGAACCTTTCTCGGAGTGCCCAATCCGCTCGAAACTTTCGGCGACCGCAGCTTCATCGCGCCGCGCTGGCACTCGCCCAACACCAAATTCATCGCCGCGCGCGACAACGGACGCCTCATCGGCTCCAACATCGCCACGCGCTGGGGATCGTTCGGCTTCTTCGGCCCGCTCACCGTGCTGCCCGAGTACTGGGACCGCGGCGTGGCCCAGCGCTTGCTGGCCTCCACTCAGACCATCTTCGACCGCTGGGGCCTGCGCCGCACCGGACTCTTCACCTTCGCGCACAGCCCCAAGCACGTCGGACTCTATCAAAAATATGGCTACTGGCCCGGCTACCTTACCGCCCTCATGACGCGCGCGCCGGAATCGGGCTCAACCCAACATCCCCCGACCCTGCTCTCCGGCCTGAAGAAAGCCGAGCGCGAGCAGGCCATCGACGCCTGCGCCCGGCTCACTCACAAGATCGACAAGGGCCTCGACCTCAGCGGCGAAATCCGCTCCGTGCTCAAGCAGCGCGTGGGCGATGTTGTGCTGACGCAAACGCGCGGCGCGCTCGATGGATTCGCCCTCTGCCTGACCGGACCCGGCTCCGAAGGCGGCGAAAAGCTCTGCTACATCAAGTTCGGGGCCGTACGCCCCGGCACGGGAGCCGACAAGCGTTTCGACCAATTGCTCGCGGCTTGCGAAGCTTTCGCAGCCTCACGCGGAGCCGCAGTCGAAGCCGGTATGAACCTTGCCCGCGAAGGAGCTTTTCGCCAAATGAAGGCGCGGGGCTATCGGGTGATGACGCAGGGTGTCTCCATGCAGCGCCCGCACGCAGCGGGATTCAACCGCGCGGATGCCTGGGTGATCGACGACTGGCGCTAGGAAAATTCCTCCGTCTCCCACTTTCGGTTGAGGCCGATTTCCGTCCAACGATATAACGTCAGAATGCGGCCAAATCGGCACGCCGGGAGATCAGCGACATGTCGCAAGAAGCGTCCCTGTTCACAAGCCGGACCCACGCGCTCGCCTTCTGGGGCGGCTGCGTGGCGGTGACGGCCGGCGTTCTGCTGCATCTGCCCATGTTTCTAATGGGCCGCTACACGCATTACGTGCTGGCCGGAATGCCCATGGGCGCAGGTATGTTGGCCGGAATGGGGCTCATCATCGCCGGGTTCGTCGCCACGGGCTATGGGCTGCTGCCCCGCCGCAAATCCGAAAACATTGTCTATGAGGAGATCGCGCCGCCGGAGAATGCTCCCCTGACCAAGGCCCATTGGGTGCAGATCATCGTGTTGGCCGTCGCGCTCGTTATCGACGTGATGAAGGCCGCCACGCTGGGCTTCGTGATTCCCGGAATGCGCGTGGAGTACGGACTGACCTTTGCCGGGGTCGCCGCGCTGCCGTTCTCCGGCCTGCTTGGCACCACTGTCGGATCGTTCCTGTGGGGCGCGCTGGCCGACCTTTACGGACGCCGCGCATCGATCCTGCTGGCCGCCGTAATCTTCATGGGCACCTCGATCTGCGGAGCCATGCCTTCGTTCGCCTGGAACATCGTGATGTGCTTCATCATGGGCCTTGGCGCGGGCGGCATGCTGCCCGTTACCTACGCGCTGCTGGCGGAGATCATGCCGACGCGCCACCGGGGCTGGTGCCTGGTGCTGGTGGGCGGCATCGGCAGCATCGGAGGCTACTTCGCCACCAGCGTGCTTTCGGCGCTGCTGCAGCCCACCTTCGGCTGGCGCATCATGTGGCTCATCAACCTGCCCATCGCGCTTATCCTGGTTGCCCTCAGCCCGGTGCTGCAGGAGTCGGCCCGCTTTCTGCAAAGCATGGGCCGCGTGCGCGAGGCGCGCGAAACACTGGCCCGCTTCGGAATCTCCGTGGTCGCGCCCACTGCCGGCGCTGCCCCCGTGCATGCGCTGCCCGCTGCTTCTCCGGTCAAGGTGCGCGGCCTGCTCGGCATCACATTCGCTCTTACCCTCACGGCGCTTTCCGTGGGCTTCGTAAATTTCGGAGTATTGCTCTGGCTGCCCGGCGCACTCATGCATGAGGGACGCAGCATGGGGGCAGCCAGCAAGCTCATCGCTGACTCCACACTGCTCGCCGCGCCCACGATCGTTCTCGTGGCCTGGCTCTACAGCATCTGGAGCACCAAGCGCATGCTCGTGCTCGCCGTCGCAACCACCACGTTCGGCCTGCTCATGATCCTGTTGCGCGACGCTTTCGGCTTTCACCTGTTCGCAAATCCGATCCTTCCCGTTTCCCTGCTCATCATCGGCACCAGCGGAATCATCTCCATGCTGCTTCCCTACTCGGCGGAGAGCTATCCACTACGGGTGCGGGGCCGCGCCACCGGATGGGTCGCGGGATTCAGCAAGAGCGGCGGTCTGGTTGCGCAGGTGCTCGGCATGATGGCTTTAGTTCCAGCCCTGGGCCTGGCCGCCGGAGCGGTGGCCATTCCCTGCGTTCTGTCGATGGCGCTCATCCTTTTCCTCGGGCACGAGACCCACGGACGCGACCTGCGCGAGTTGGAATCGGCGGAGCCCGCGATGGAGTTATCCACCGGCGGCGATTAAGACCGGTTTCGGTGCGCGCTTTCGCCCGCCTTCCACAAGCCAGAACGCAAGTCCCAGCAGCAACACTCCGCCGACTGCGAACTTAACTCCGGCCGCCGCTCCTGACGGAGACAGAAACGCCTCCAGCATTCCCGCCACAAACAGCAGCGGAACCACGCCCGCCAGCAGCCGAATTGCCTCGCGCGCGCCGAGGGCGAGCGAGTCGCGCCGCGACAAAGCTCCCGGAAACAGCAGGCCCGAGGCGAGCCGCAGCCCCGCTCCTCCGGCGATGAAGATGCTGGGCAGCTCCAGCGCGCCGTGCGCGGCCATAAAGCTCAGCAGGTCCTTCGCCATGTGAGCCTGCGCGCAAGCAGTGAGCACCGTGGCAATCTCCACCCCGTTAAAGAACATGAGGTACAGCGTGCCCAGTCCGGCGGCAATGCCTCCCGCGAAGGCCATGAAGCTTACGCCGATGTTGTTCGTCAGGATCGCGCTCGATGCCTGCGGCTTCATGCTGACGATCGAGTGCGTCCACATCTCGTGATGCTCAATGGTCTGCACCATCCGCGGACCGAGCAGCATGTGCATGAACTCGGGCCGGGCCAGCGTGAGCAGTGTTCCGAGCAGCGCGCCTCCTAGAAAAATCAGAAACGATGCCGCAACATAACGAAACAGTCTCCGGAAAATGCGCGGATATTCAAATGCCATGAAGCGCGCCACCGAGCCGAACCCGTTGCGCCGCCCCGCGTAGATGCGGTTGTGGGCGCGGCTCAGCAGCGAGTTCAGGTATTCTTCCAGCGTGCTGGAAGCGCAGTCAGCCCGCGCGGCTGAAAGATCAGCGGCAATCTGCCGGTAGAGCAGCCCAAACTCGCGCAACTCGCCCCCGCTGAGCGCGCGCAGGCCAGAGCTTTCCACCTGGCGGGTCAGCGCATCCAGCCTGCTCCACGAATTTTGTCGTTGCTCAATCCAGCGATTCGAGATCATATAGAGAATCGAGCAGAACTCAGGATGCCGGACCTACTCCAATCTCAGCAAACCGCGGTACCACTCAGCGCCGACCAGTTTACTATCGACACGCCTGAGCAGGTGGCAATTCGTTTCCCCATCGCCGGAATCGGCAGCCGGTTCCTGGCCGTGCTGGCTGACAGCATTGTTCAGGGCGTTGGCTATGCGGTGCTGATTCTGATCCTCGTCCTTATCGCCTCGTCGGCGCCGAAGGCCGTGGGCGGGGCCCTCACTCATAACGGTGAAAAATGGCTGATCGCCGGAATCATTCTTTTCCACTTCCTCGTGTACTGGGGCTACTTCGCCCTGTTTGAGACCTTCTGGAACGGCCAGACGCCCGGCAAGAAGCTCTGCAAGGTGCGGGTGATCCAGCAGACGGGACGCCAGATCACATTCTTTGAGGCCATGACCCGAAACCTCATTCGCGTGATCGATATGCTACCCGGCTTCTACCTCATCGGCGTCATCGCGATGATGTGCAACCGCCGCAACCAGCGCCTGGGCGACCTGGCCGCCGCAACCCTCGTGGTGCATGAACGTCCAGCCGACGAGCCGCTGTGGGGGGGAGGCACGCGCACCATCACCGCCGGAGCGTTCGCGGCGCCCGCGCCTGAGCCTACGTTCCGGGCTTCAGAAGGACCATTGCTGCCCGCCGATGCCGTCGCCCGGCTCACGCACGAAGACCTCGTAGTAATCGACCGCTTCTTCTCGCGCATTCTCGACATGGGCCTGGACACCCGCGCCCGCATCGCCGAGCGGCTGGCCGCTCAGATGAGCGCCAAGATGAACCTGCCCGCCGAAGCCGAGTCGAATCCTGGGGCCCCCACGAACGGCTCTTCGTTCGTGGGGAGTCTGAAACCCGAGCGCCTGCTCGAAGCTATCGCCCACCAGATGCGCGCCCAGGGCCGCTAAACCAGCCTGCAACAAAATCCTTTTACTGGCTCGCATGTTTCGCTATGATTCGCTTGCCTCTCTTTTTGTAATTCTCAATTTCACAGGAGATGGATCTTGCCCAGGTACTTCTCATCGTTCGCCTGCTCGCCCCTTTCGATATTGTTCCTCTGTTCAATGGGTCTGGGCATGGTTGGCTGCGGCGTCAACCCTGGCAATCCCGTTGCCGGCGGCCCGGGAGGAGGCCCGTCTTCTCCTGAGGCGACCCTCGTCTCTATAGCTGTCACCTCCGCGTCTCCCTCCCTCATGGTTGGATCAACCCGGCAACTCACCGCAACCGGCACTTACAGCGACAATTCGAGCAAAGACATTACTTCTTCCGTGCAATGGACGTCCGCCACCGCCAGCGTCGCATCGGTAAATTCTTCCGGACTGGCAACCGCTTCTTCACCTGGAACTTGCACCATTACGGCCACCCTCGGTTCAATCAGCGGGTCTACCACTCTCACCGTAACCGCGGCTGCGTCCACTCTTAAATCAATCACCATTACCCCGGCAAAGGCATCTGTCTCACTCGGAGGAACGCAACAGTTTGCCGCCATCGGAACGTATTCGGATCAAAGCACCGCTGATCTCACAGATCAGGCTACTTGGAGCAGCGCCGATCCCCAGATTGCTTCGACCAGCGCTACAGGGCTCGCATCGGGTGCAAAAATTGGTTTCACCACGGTAATGGCAACCTTGAATGGCATCTCCGGCACCGCCAACCTCGCCGTCGTCGGCGTTCCCCGTTATCTTTACGACCTGAGCGATGCCGGACGCGATGTTTCCCGGCTCACGATCAATGCCTCGACGGGCCAGCCCCGATATCTCGGGTATCAGACCACAAAGGCTTACAACAATGTCGGATTCGGCTGCCTCAGCATCGATCCGTCAGATCAGTATGCTTATGTCACATCGCAAATTCAGGATGCAGGCACTGGAGCCGTTGTGGATAACGTTTTGGCTTACTCCATTAACGCAACCACCGGCGCGCTGACGCTTTTGCCTGGAAGCCCTTACACGCTCGCCGAAGCGGTTGGATGCATTCAGTTCCTGCCGGGCGGCAACTTCGCCTATGCAACCCCGGGAGTCGAGGGTACAGGCAACCATCTGGTCACGCTGGCAAAGGACGCGAGCGGCAATCTCTCGGTCGTCAGTTCCATCACACTGCCCAGTTACCCGGACGGCCTCGCCGTCGATCCACAGGGAAAATTCCTCTACGTCGCATCTGAAGCCATAACCGAAAATGGAAGCGCTTATGCCTACGGTTACACCATCGACTCCACCACTGGCGGACTCACTCCCGTTGAGGGCACCCCTTTACAGCTCCCCAATAATACGTATGCATTTTTCTCTTTCGACCCGTCCGGCAATTTTCTCTATTTCGCGGACAGCAGTGAAACCGCAATCAGGAATTTCAAAGTTAATCGCGATTCCGGAGCATTGACTGCGAGCGCGAGCTTCATCAACCCGTGCGTAAATCCGAATGCTGTGCGGTTTACTCCGGATGGCCAATTTGCGTTCACCAGTTGCAGCACCGGTGGCGTGGTCAGCTTCTCAGTGGATGCGGCCGGCCAGCTCACTCCCATCTCCACCGCCCCAACCAAAGCAGTTCCGCAAGGCGTCACGGTCGATCCGTCGGGCCAATTCCTTTACCTCATTTCGGATTTCAATTATCTCTCCACCTACAAAATCAATACCGATGGCACACTCAGCCCGGTTAGTGAAATGGCGGGCCGCGTTTTAGAAAACAGCATCGCCATATTACCCGGCGCCTCTCCCGTGACTTACACCACACAATCCGCCTACATCGCTTCGAGCGGTGACAATCGCCTGGCGTCCTACACAGTAAATTCCGATGGAACGCTCGCTCCGGTTCAGACCGCATCCACGTTGCAATCGCCCTTCTCTCTTACCACGCTTCCGTGGGCATCAGATTTGTTGCTGGCCTCCAGCGCGGCGGCGCCCAATCTCCAGGCGTATACAGCTACCAACAGCGCCGGAGCGTTCACAGGGGGCTTCACCTTCGGAGATGCCACTGTTCCAGGCGGGCTCATCATGGACCCCTCCGGTTCTCTTGCCTTTGCATCTGACTCTTCGACCGGAACGATTTCCTGGTATTGGCAAACCGCTCCGGGCTCCTGGACTGGTCTGAACCTCGGCGCGCCCACGCCTCCGGTCTTTTCCGCCGGAGCCGGTGCTGGCCCCCTCGCCACGGATCCGTCAGGCCGCTATGTATTCATCGCCAATCAGACTGATAACAGCATCTCGGAATTTCAATTTGCCGGAGCAGCTCCAATCCCCGCTTTCCCACTACCTGCTTCGCCATTGGCCATCTGCACCGGCCCTACCGGCAATCATGTTTTCGTGGCGGGCAGCGACGATCAGTTACGTATGCTTACTCTCAATCGTGACGGAAATATGACCGACAGCTTCGATATCGCACTCCCAGCAATTCCCACATCCGTTGCGGTCGAGCCAACTGCGCACACCATCTATGTCACGTCGGCGGTGGGAATCTCCGCTTTCACAATCGACCAGCAGGCCGGCACATTATCCGCTCTACCGCTGTCCATCTCCGTGTCGCTCGCGAATGCGACCGGAGTCTACATCGATCCTTCCGGTAAGTACCTGTATGTTTCCGTGAGCACTTCCACGACAAACGCACTCTATCTGTTCACGATTAACGCGGACGGCACATTGTCCAGTTCCAGCACAAACCCTGTGGCCGCGCCGGATGTTGCGACATCAATGGCCTTCCACGCCAGGATTCAATAGACAGGAATACCTGTCACGTTCAGTCCAGCGGATTCTTCTCTCGTAATTCCTCGACGATGACCCTGGCCGCGGCGCGGGCCTCGTCTTCGCGGTCGGGGGGGAAGGAGATAGCTCCGACGCGGGCGTGTCCCCCGCCTCCGTACCGCTCGCAGATGGAGGCCAGGTTCACCATCTTCTCCGGATCGGCCTTGGTCCAGGGATTGGAGCCGACCGAAACCTTGGTCCGGAACGATGACTTGGAGAGGCCGATGGAGTAGGTCGCCTCGGGATGCAGGTAGTAGGGGATGAACTTGTTGTAGCCTTCCATGGGCTGGTCGGTGATGTCGAAATAAATCGTCCCGTTCTTCGACTCCGACCGGTCGCGAATGAGGGCGAGGGACTTCTGGTGCCGCTCCAGCAGCGGGGGCAGCAGTTCCGAAACGAAGGGCTGCTTGAGCACGTCGCTCAGCGGCATGGAGGTGAGCAGCGGGATGAGGCGCGGGATGAACTTCGGGTCCTGTGTGGATTCGATCACAAGCGTCAGCTTCATGGCCGGCTCGGCCATTTCGACCGCCGCCTCGGGGCTGGGATAACGGGCGCCGTCCACAATGTCCGCCCACTTCACAAGCTCGGCGACGGGCGCGGCGTCGAACCCGAACCGGGTAGAGGCGATGTGGGCCAGAAAACTGGTGCAGGAGATGTACTGCGGGTCATAAAAGCGTCGGTCCACAAAGCGGCCATCGGCCAGCCCCCGCTGAAAGTCCTGCTGGTCTTCGGCGGAAAGAAACGCGCTCAGGTGATGGTCGAACCACCAGGTGATGTTGGGCGAGGCTGAATACTTGAAGTCCACAATGGCGTTTTCGTCGCCGATGAAATCGGCCTCGTTGAAGAGAGCTCCGGCGCGGTGGAGCAGTCCGCAGAACTCGTAGGTTGCGCCGGGGGCAATGCGCTCCCGATGGAAGCGGGAGAAGAGCGAGGCCGAGCAGGCCCCGTCAAAGCATTTGTCGTGGTAAAAAACGCGAACTTTCAAAACGACGGCTCCTGAAAAAGTGAGAAAGCAGGTGGTGGGTAGGACCAGGAAAAACAAAAAAGCCGGAATTGACTAGAATCATCGCGACCGCCGGTAAAGTCAAGGCGGGTCGGGCCAAAATGGCTCGATTCCTCCCTTCCATATCGTAAGATGGCATCACGCAACGGAGGTCCCCAGTGGACGATCTGACCCATAGCCCGGAGCCACCCGAACGTGTCCTGAACTCCGTTCCGGAGCCTCCCGCTCCGCCGCCCGCGCCCGAGCATGGCGTGGGTTGGATCTTCGTCGGCAGGAACGGCATTCGCGCTGGGTGGGGAATCCTGATCTTCATTATCGTTTTCGCCGCCGCCGCGTTTTTCGGCGGCTTTTTCCTGCGGGCCTTCTTTCGGCAACATGCGCGCACCGGCATGATGGCGCCGAGTGTCGCCCTCGTGCTCGAGGGCTATCAGGTCCTCTGCGTCGTGATCGCCACCGCCATCATGGCGCTGATCGAGCGCAAATCCATTCTGGCCTACGGATATCAAGGCAAAGCGCGCGCCACGCGCTTTGTCTCCGGGCTGGTGTGGGGATTCATCGCGATTTCGGTAATGGTCTTCGCACTGTGCCAGCTTGGATACCTGGCCTTTGACGGCCAGAACCTGCACGGCGCGGCCATGGCAAAGTACGCGGCGCTATGGGGGCTGGTGTTCCTTGGAACCGGCATCTTCGAGGAGTCAATTCTGCGCGGTTATCTCCAATTCACCGCGACTCGCGGTGTGGGCTTCTGGTGGGGCGCCCTGCTGTTTTCCTTTCTCTTCGGGTTCGCACATACTACCAATACCGGCGAGTCTCCGGTGGGGCTGTTCTCGGCCGGAGCCGTCGGGCTCGTGTTCTGCCTGAGCATCTGGTACACCGGGTCGCTCTATTGGGCGGTGGGTTTCCACGCGGCCTGGGATTGGGGGCAGAGCTACTTCTACGGGACGGCGGATAGCGGAATCGTGACGCAAGGGCGTCTCTTCAGCGAGCATCCGGTTGGCAAGATTCTGTGGAGCGGCGGCAAAACGGGTCCGGAGGGCAGCATTCTGATCGTGCCGCTGCTGATTGTCATCGCCATTCTGATGTGGCTATGGTGGGGCCGCCGGGGCGAGTCGCCGTTCAAGGGACAGGCATGGCGACCGGCATGGAGCCGAAGGCCCCGGGTTATTGAAAACGAAAGCCTCGAAAACGCGGCGTGAGCCGTCTCGCGCATCCAAGTCAACGGAGAGGTGCGTAGCGGCCTTTACCCTTAAGAAGAATGCCTTTTGGAAGAAAAACAGCAACAGAAGAATCTCACGTTGAGGCGCGGGAAGCGCCGGCAACAGGATGGCGCGAAAGCCGTTCTGCGGAACAGCCGCCGCCGCGCAAGCGCTACATCCTCCGCATATCCATAGCCGTAGTCGCGCTGCTAGTCATTGCCATTGTTGTTCTTGCCGTCGGCGGGACCGTCTGGCTGAAGCATGACATGCGGGCAACGCTGCCGCAGTTGGACGGGCAGATTCATGTGACAGGACTATCCGCTCCGGTCGTGGTGCGGCGGGATGAGCATGGAGTTCCGCACATTCAGGCCGCGAACCTTGATGACCTTTTCACGGCCCAAGGATACGTGGCCGCTCAGGACCGCCTGTGGCAGATGGACATGGCGCGGCGCATGGCCTCGGGAGATGTGTCGGAAATTCTCGGCTCCAGTTACGTGAAGCACGACCGCATGGAGCGCGTCCTGCTGATTCGCGAAACCGCCGAGAAGATGGTGGCCAACTTCAGCCCCGAGGACCGCCGCTACTTTGAGGACTACGCCAAGGGCGTGAACAACTACATCGACACGCATGAGGACGACCTGCCGCCGCCATTCAGGCTGCTGATGTACAAGCCGAGTCCGTGGCGGCCCACCGACTCCGCCGCCATCCTGATGGGCATGGTGCAACTGCTTGACCAGACCTGGGACTCGAAGCTTGACCGAGAGCGCGTGGTGGCGCGTATTGGCCCCACGTTGGCGAAACCGCTGTATCCGGTGGGGTCGTGGCGCGATCATCCGCCGACGGAGATCATTCCCGATCTGAGCCAACCCAACGCCTACATTCAGGACGTCCCGCTGGACTCGACGCAGGTTCTGCTGCATGGGCCTTCGGTCCGGGACCTGCTGGAGCTGCGACAACTCGTCGAGCCGGCACGCACGACTTGCCGAGGCTGCATTCCCGGGTCGAATGAGTGGGTCGTCTCCGGCGCGCACACGGCTTCGCACCAGCCTATTCTGTCGAACGACATGCACCTGCCGCACCAGATTCCCGGAATCTGGTATGAGGCCGGACTCGCGGCGCCGGACTTTCATGTGACCGGCGTCACGATTCCCGGAGTTCCTTATGTCATCGCGGGACACAATGACCACATCGCGTGGGGATTTACGGCGATGTACGCCGACATGCAGGACCTTTACGTGGAACAGACCAATGGACGCGGCGACTACCGCGCCGCTGACGGCTCATGGCAGCCGATTGAGCGGCAGCGTGAGACGATCCGCGTGCGCATGGGCCGTGATGTGGCGGTGGATGGGGCGCGCACTGCGCACGGGCCTATCGTGACGCCGCTTATTCCGCATGAGACGCGGACCATCGCGCTGCGCTGGAGCGCTTATGACATGCCACACAACAACCTTTCGCTGTTTGCGCTGGATACCGCCGCCAACTGGAATGAGTTCCGCGCGGCCATGAGCCGCTGGTGGGGGCCGTCGCTGAACGCGGTTTATGCCGACGACCAGGGACACATTGGCTACCAGGCCATTGGGGAGATTCCCAATCGGCCGAACGGCATCGCCAACCTGCCCATCACGGACAACAAACACGAGTGGCAGGGCTATATTCCCTTCGACCAGCTACCTTCGACGCTCGACCCCGCAAACGGAATCATCGCTACGGCCAACTCGCGCATGACTCCGGACGGCTACCCTTACGTCATCAGCAATCAGTGGGCTGACCCGTACCGCAACGAGCGCATCTGGAAATGGCTGGCGGGTAAAGATGATCTGACTCCCGCCGACATGCTGACGCTCCAGACCGATGTGTACTCGGAAGTGGACCAGGAGCTGGCGCAGCGTTTTGCCTATGCGATTTACCACGCCAAGAACACGAACCAGCGGCTTCGCGAGGCCGCCGACCTGATGCGGACCTGGGACGGCGTGCTCGGGGTGGACTCCGCGCCGGCAGCCATTGTGGATGCGGCAAAGAAGGCCTTGTGGCCGATGGTCCTGAAGCCGAAATTGGGCGATGACTGGAAGCTCTATCACTGGACGGAAAGCGAGTTCGCGCTGGAGCAGTTTGTAACGGAGAATCCGGCGGG
>JAICYR010000273.1 GCA_025934135.1 Acidobacteriaceae bacterium
GATTTACGAGGAGGATTTTCTAGGCTTCTCTTACGGGTTCCGGCCGGGGCGCAGCCCGCATCAAGCGCTGGACGCGCTGAATGTGGGAATCGAGCGGAAGCGAGTGAACTGGGTGTTGGACGCAGACATTCGTGGGTTCTTGGATACGGCTTCATACTGCCCCCCGGTTCATGAAAGTTGCGCGAATAGCTCCGGCTGCTGATCGACCACTTTGATTCGCAAGCCTTTACGTCGGCCTTGCCTCACCAGCACGGCTTGTAGCTCGCCGCGCTTAACGCGCTGCAACACGGTCTGCCGCGAAACGCCGAGTTTCATGGTCGTCTCGAGCATCGGCAGATACTCCGCCGGGGCCTGCTGCACAATGCTCGCCCGCAGCTCATCGGTGATTCGAATCTGCCAGGGTGCGCCTGGGGTGACTTGCTCACCGGCGATGAAACCATCCGCCAACCATCGATGAATGCTGGACGTATTCATGCCTAGAATCTGCGCTGCCTTGCGGATAGAAACCAGTTCCCCAGTGAGCGGCTCAGCCGACGGCTGAAAGCGCGGTATGTCGCGATAGCGGCGCAGGCTGCCCACCTGGTTGGCAGTGAAGCGTTCTCCCGTCGCGGTTTTTCGCCCTTGGCGATTGAGGATTCCGGCGATGACTTCATCCGGGTAAAGAGCCGCCAGGCGGCGAAGCAAGGAGATCGTATCTTCGTCGGTGCGCGGTCCCATGGGCCGGAAACGCGGGGTCGCCACGTTCAGCGTTGTGATGGCACCGCCGCGCCAGCGAAGCGTCAGATGCGCCCGGCCTTCGGCGCGCTTCAGATCAAAGATCACCTCTTCCAGCAGCGTACGCAAGAGTTCCTTACGATCGCGATCAGTGGTAGTTGCCGCCGCCCAGACCTTGCCGATATCGGCGCCGAGAACCTCCAGTTGCTGCAGGTGTGCGGGACTGAGCCTGTCGGGTTGTTGCTGCTCGCGGCGGCGCAGTTCCGCTTCAGCTCTTGCCAGACTGCGGAGGCGATTCTCCCATTCGCTTTCCAGTCCGCGTGCGACCAGCCGGTTTTCAGGCTCCACAGTCCGATAACGGCGCTCGGCCCGTTCCGCTTCGTAGCGTGCGCGTTCTACCTCAAGGCGCCATTGCGACAGTGCCGCATCATGGTTGGCATGCAGTTGTTCAACGGTGAGCAAGGTCGCTTTTACGGCCGCGGGCGTGATGGCCTCAATGAAAGCGTTGGCCACTGCTTGCTCGATTGCCATACCGCCAATGGTCAGGCAGTATTGTCCACGTCCATTGACGAGATCTTTGCCGGAGCAGTGATAACCCGGAGCCGAGTTCCTTCCGCGGTAGTGGGTATGCAGGCGGCGCCCGCAATGACCGCAGGTAGCAATGCCCTGCAACAATGCTGAGCCTTCTCTCACGGCACCTCCAGAGTGGTGAGGCCGCGGCCTGGTGTTGGAATCGAGCCGTGCCTGGTTGGCCTGGAAGGTCGCCCCATCGATGAAACCCGGATGGTGATCGGGGATGAGAACCGCCCACTCGGCGATAGGCAGATGACGCATCCGTTTCTTGACGGCCCCGTGTTCATCGACGTAGCGTTCCGATCGTGTCTTGCCGTAGGTATAAGCGCCAGCATACACCGGATTGGTGAGGATGTGATGGAGTGCGGTGTAGGTCGGCGCGACCCAGCGGATCGGACTATGGTGACTGCCGGGATTGTCCTGCAGCGGGAAGGGCAACCCTTCCGAGCGGAACCAGAGCCATACCCGGCGAGCGGAACCGAACTCGGCGAAGCGTTCAAAGACAGTGCGGATCGCGTTGGTGACGGCCTCATCGGGATGGAACAATACTTCACCATCTTGTTCTCCCCAGATGAAGCCCACCGGTAATCCGCGACGAAGCTCCCCGCGTGCCGCTTTGTTACGGATGCCGCCGTCGAGCCGGACGCGAATGATGTGCAGTTCTGCTTCACTCATCGTGCCCTTCAGTCCAAGCAGCAGGCGGTCGTTGAACAACGCTGGATGATAGACACCATCATTGTCACCGATGAGCGTATCGGTAATGCCGCACAACTCCAACAGGCGATACCAGTCCGCATTGTTCCTGGCCAGACGAGAGACTTCCAGTCCCAGGACAATGCCGACGTGCGCCAGAGCCACTTCATTGGTGAGGCGAGTGAACCCGGAACGTTTGTCGACGCTGGAGCCGGACAAGCCGAGGTCCTCATCAATGACGATTACCTGCTCTCTGGACCAACCGAGTTGACAGGCGCGATCAGCCAGGGCATATTGGCGGGCCGTGGATTCGCGATTCTGCTCGACCTGAGTCGGCGTGGACTGGCGAATGTAAACCAAGGCTACACGCTGGGTGTGGGTTGGTTTGATTTTGGAGGAATCAGTCATTGTTTTGCTCCTGGGTCTGCTCCGCTCGGCTGGCCTTGGCAAGAAGGCGCGCCAGAGTCTCGATGACGGTCTGTTTTTGCACGTCGTCGAATTGCTCCCACAGGCACGTCTCCGGGATCGGGATGTCGCTGAAGTTGAGATTCAGTTGGGGCATGGCTCTCCTGGTCTGCACCCGATGTTACTGGCATGTCGGCGGTACGCCGAAGGAGGGCATCCACAAGGCTGCGGGTCCGGAGCAAATCTTCAACCGACCCGACGAGTTGAGGAGTTTGCGGGGCACCGGTGGTGAAGTCCGTCCACTCCGCCGGGATCAGCGACTTACTTCCGTCCGGCAAAATAAGAACGAACTGCAAGCGGCCGCGCATGCGCGCGTGCCGGAGCACCTCCAGAGACTGCCCTTGGAACGGGTGATGCAAACGCGTGATGGTTACCCGTTCCGGAAAGTCCTGATGGTGGGTAGTGTGTGGCGGTTTCCTTCGAC
>JAICYR010000204.1 GCA_025934135.1 Acidobacteriaceae bacterium
CATCGCGCGCCTCCGAAGAGGAAAGGATGCGGGGGGAGCCACGCGAAGTTTTCGAGCGAGACCTGAATCAGCAACTGCTGATGGTGCCCGCCGCGGCGGGAGCGTCCAACCTGCAGAGCGACTACCGCGCATCGTTGTGGATGCTTGCAATGTTGACCGCGCTTGTGCTGTTGATTGCCTGCGCCAACGTAGCGAATTTAATGACCGCGCAGGCAGAATCGCGTAGCCGCGAGATGGCAGTGCGCGTTTCTCTTGGCGCCGGCCGCTCGCGGTTGGTACGACTGGTGATGCTCGAAAGCCTGTGGATCGCGCTGCTTGCAGCCGCCACAGGATGTGCGTTCGCATGGTGGGCCGCTCCGTTCGTCGTCAGCCGAATTAATCCCGCGACTAATCCCGCGCGGCTGTGGCTCCCGTTCGATCTCCGGTTATTCAGCTTCGCCGTCTTGCTGACTCTCGCTGTGACACTCATATTCGGATCCATGCCCGCATTGCGCACCTCGCAGGTCATGCCTGCTCGCGTGCTGAAGGGCGGAGATGATCCGAAAGCGCATCACCACACGATGCATTTGCTGGTTGCGGGCCAGGTGGCATTCTGTTTCATCGTGCTGCAGCTGGCCGGCCTGTTCGTAGTCACCTTCCAGCGACTCACGAACCGGCCGGTTGGGTTCTCGCCCGAACGTGTGCTGGCGATGGAGACGATTGCTACACAACCTCAACCGCCAGCCATCTGGGACCAGGAGCTTGAGCACCTGCGCAGCGTCCCGGGTGTTGAGTCGGCCGCGATTGCGAGCGATACCCTGCTTTCGGGATGGGACACGATCACCTCTGTCTCAGTGAATGGCGCCACTCCCAGTCTTGTGCTCACTCATGAACTCAACATTTCGCCAGGATGGCTGCACGTGATGCGCATTCCGCTGCTCAACGGCCGCGACTTCCGGCCAGAAGATGTTTACCCCGGAGTTGCCATCGTGAACCAGGCATTCGCGCGAGCGTATTTCAATGGCCAGGACCCGGTGGGAAGACGCTTTGAAGTTGACTCTGAGCACAACAAGCGGCTTGGTTTCGAGGTAGTGGGCTTGTGCGGTGACGCGGTATTTCGCGATGTGCACGAACCGATGCCGCCACAGGCCTATTTACCGTTTCGCGAGGTGAATGCTTCAGGGCAGCTGCAGGCTGAGAATGACGATGAGATTATGGTTCGGACCTCAGTTTCTGACCCGATGTCAATGGCGGCCGTGCTGCGGCGTGAAGTTCCCGCGGGACGCTCGGAATTTCGCGTCAGCAGTCTGCTGACACAGACGGAAATCGACCAGGCACAGACCGTCCGCGAGCGCCTGTTGGCCATGCTGTCACTTTTCTTCGCAGTCGTGGCTCTGTTGCTCGCGGGTGTAGGCCTTTACGGTGTACTGAACCATTCCGTTGTACAGCGCCGCCGTGAAATCGGAATACGAATGGCAGTGGGCGCACAGGCTTCAACTGTCGCTCGCCTCGTGACTTCGCGGATGGTCGCCGCAGTGCTGGCCGGGGCTATGGTCGGACTTACTTTTGGTCTGTTGTGTGCCAATCGACTACAGGCGCTGCTTTTTCAGGTGCGAGCAACAGACGCGACCATGTTGATTCTTCCGTTTGCCGCGATTGCAGCGGCTGCAGTCCTGGCAACGATCCCGGCGGTATTGCGTGCCGTGCACATCGATCCGCTAACGATGCTGCGCACCGAGTGAGAACGGCCATCGTTGTGGATTACCTGCAGAAGATGCTTGGGGCGAGGCAGGTCACATTTTTCGGAGTTGGATGCTTCCAATCCAGTCCTGCTCGGCGGGGGAAAACCGCTGTTCAAAGGAGTTGACTTGCGCGCTCTGGGATTCGAATGCGCTGAATTCGTAGCCTCGGAGAATGCCACGCATTTCGTCCTAGGGCGCCAACGGCACACGAACGCTTAACAACCGATTGCAGCGGAGGGCCGCTCCAGCGGACCGTCCGCTGCAGCGGAGTGTTGAACGGGAGCTTTTGAAAAAACCCACAGGTCGGTTTAGGCCCCCGGGCGTGTGTTACGGAGCGCCTCCCGCTACCGCCAGGGGGTCCTGTCGCGTCTAAGCACGGTGCCTGCATGAATACTCTTCTTTTGGACATTCGCCTCGGGCTTCGAATGCTGGCTAAGTCTCCGGGGTTTACGGCGATCGCAGCGTTGACCCTGGCGCTGGGCATTGGCGCCAATACGGCTCTGTTCTCGGTGGTCAATGGGGTCCTTTTGAATCCGCTGGCTTACCCGCATTCCAGCCAACTTGTTGCCTTGTACGAGAAGGCTCCGGGATTCGACAAGGGCGCAATTACTTACCCGAATTTCCTCGACTGGGAGCGCGAGAGCCGGACGTTTTCGTCGATGGCGCTCTACCGCCATGAGGACTACAACTTCACCGGCAGGGGCGAAGGCCAGCGGCTGAGCGGTTACATGGTCTCGGCAGATTTCTTTTCGACTTTAGGGGTGAGTCCCATTTTGGGCCGAACCTTTCGCGCCGACGACGATCATGTGGGCGCTGCCCCGGTAGTGGTTCTTAGCGGAGGCTTGTGGAAGCGGGAGTTCGGCTCGACGCGCGACATCGTTGGCAAATCGATGGTACTCAATAGCGCCGCCTATACCATCATCGGCGTCATCCCGGCGGGCTTCACTTTCTACGGCAATTCCAAAGATCTCTATACTCCTGTCGGCCAATGGAACGATGCTTCGTTCCGCGACCGCCGCATCGGTGTGAGCGCGCACGCGATCGGCCGCCTGAAGCCCGGCGCAACCCTGGCACAGGCACGAGCTGAGATGGAGGCAATTGCGCGAAATCTCGCGACGGCCTTTCCCGAGGCCGACAAAGACATCGGCGTCACCCTGCTGTCGATGAAAGAAGACATGGTTGGCAACGTGCAGCCATTCCTGGTGGTGCTGTTGGCGGCGGTTGGATTCCTGCTGCTGATCGCGTGCGCTAACGTCGCGAATCTGGTTCTGGCGCGGGCCATGGAAAGATCGCGTGAGTTCGCCATTCGCGCCGCTCTGGGCGCAAGCCAGATGCGGGTGATTCGTCAGCTTCTTACTGAGAGCGTTTTGCTCGCGGGAATCGGCGGAGCCGCGGGACTCCTGCTCGCCTTTTTGGGAACAAAGGCCATTCTCGCCACATTACCCGGCGCAGTGCCGCGCGCGAGCGAAGTGTCGATGGATTCGCGGGTCTTGCTTTTTACCCTCTCACTGTCGTTGTTTGCCGGAATCATTTTCGGCTTGGCGCCTGCCCTGAAGACCAGCGGCGTAAACCTGCAGGAGGTGCTGCAGGAGACCGGCGGCCGCGGCGCCAGCGGGCTTCGCCATCGGCTGCAGGGATTTTTTGTTGCCTTCGAAGTGGCAACGGCGCTGGTTCTGCTGGTCGGAGCTGGACTTATGGTGCGCACGCTGGCCGCGCTGTGGCGCGTGAATCCTGGCTTCAATCCCAGCCACGCCATCACCTTCAGCTTGTCTTTGCCGGCAAGTCCCGCGACCAGTTCGGAAGAGACACGAGCTCGTCTGCGCGCCTTCGACAAGAAGATGCGCTCCATCCCCGGGGTGCAGGCAGTCTCGGTCACGCTGGGCTCGCGTCCGATGATTCACGACTCCTCCGAGCCTTTTTGGATCGTGGGCCGTCCCAAACCGGCCACGGTAAACGATATGCCGCAGGCGATGTTCTATCTGGTAGAAGCTGGGTTTCAGCAGGCGATGGGGCTATCGCTGGAGCGCGGGCGCTTCGTTACCGCACAGGACAACGAGTACGCTCCCAAGGTGATCGACATCGACGACGTCTTCGCGCGCACTTACTTTCCTCACCAGAATCCGGTGGGCGAGCATGTGAATCTTGGCATCTTCAATGCGCAGGCGGAAATTGTCGGCGTCGTTGGCCACGTGAAGCAATTTGGGCTTGACGCTGATCCGAAATCGGCGATCGAGGCCCAATTTTTCTACCCCTTCATGCAGCTTTCGGAAAAACTAATGCCGCTGGTCGCGAATGCGGTCGCCGTGGTTCTGCGCACCCAGGGTGATCCCACACAGGTGGTAGGCCCGGTGCGCGCCGCGGTGGCACAAATCGATCCTCGCGAAGTGATTTACAACGTGGAGAGCATGGATGAAGTCGTCTCCAATTCCTTCGCCGCGCGCAGACTCACGATGATGCTGCTGGCCGTCTTCGCAACGCTGGCATTGGCGCTGGCATGCGTCGGAATTTATGGCGTGACTTCTTACCTGGTCGGCCAGCGAACCCACGAAATCGGAGTACGCCTGGCCTTGGGCGCGCAGCGGCAGCAGATTTTCCAACTCGTGGTCGGCCAGGGAGCAAAGATGGCGCTCGCCGGAGCGGCCATCGGCATTCTCGCCACATTGAGCCTGACGCGACTGATGTCGAACCAACTCTTCGGCGTCTCCGCGCAGGATCCCCTCACATTAGCGGGGGTAGCTCTGCTGCTGATATTGGTCGCCATCGCAGCCTGTTACCTGCCGGCGCGAAGAGCGATGCGCGTCGATCCAATGGTGGCTTTGCGCTGCGAGTAGCAATGTGCGCGCGATTTCCGGCAAAAACCAGCTGCTGCGAAAGTCTATGGTACTGCTTGACTTTGTATTATGAAGTACTTTACAATTCTCCTCGACCCGTGAACTCCGAGATCGAGAGATTGATATGAATAACTCGCCCACAATGAAGCAGTTCAGCGCCTGGCTTCCAGTGGTGATGTCATTAGCCGCCCTGGCTACAGTGCTTACTCACCTTGTTCTGTTCGGAGCCGCGCGGGAGCCCGACGAAGGCCCTGCTGCCCACATCTTTCAACTTCTCATACTCCTGCAAGTCCCAATCGTGGCCTTCTTCGCGATCAAGTGGATGCCAAGAAAGCCAGGACGGACGCTGCAAATCCTGGCACTACAGGCGATCACCGCGCTTGCGGCGCTTGCACCGGTTTTCCTTCTCAAACTTTAACCAGACCTCAGCGGTGCCGATGAAGGGAGGATGTTAATTCTGCTGCGTTTTGAACGCCGGCCGCCCGCACTGGA
>JAICYR010000180.1 GCA_025934135.1 Acidobacteriaceae bacterium
CCGACACTCTGATCGCACTCTCGCGAGAAGATCCGGACAACCCGGAAGTCCTCTATATCGAAACCCACTTTTTCTCCGAGCTTGGCATGCGAGCCGCGCGCCGCCTGCAAGCCCGCGCACCCGATTCCTACCAGGCCAAGCGGCTCCAGGCTGAGTCGCTCGAATCGCAGGGCAAGGATGAGCAGGCCGCCGAAATCTATCGCGACATTCTCAAGCAGCAACCTAAGCTCGCAGGCATTCATTACCGCCTCGGCCAGATTGCTCTGGCCGAAGCTGGCCAATCAGGTGCCAACGAAGCCGCCAAGGCGGAGTTTGAAAAGGAAACTGAGGTCGATCCCTCGAACGCCTCCGCGCAGTTTGTGCTCGGCGAGCTTGACCGCCGCAGCGGAGACTTCACCGACGCTATTCACTACTTCACCGCAGCCACCAAGCTCGACAACGGCTTCTCCGAGGCGTTTCTTGCCCTCGGCATGTCGCTCACCGCGTCCGGAAAGTTCGCCGAGGCCAAGGCTCCGCTCAAGCATTATGTGACCTTGCAGCCGGACGATCCCGCCGGTCACTATCAGTTGGCCATCGCCTATGCTCGCACCGGCGACAAGCAGGCCGCGCAGCACGAGATGGAGTTGCAGAAGCAGACCGCCGCCCTCCACAAAACCACCGACAACACCCAGGGGCACTCCGTCCAACCCCAATAGGAATCTCCATCCGCCGTAATGACAGATTGGACGAAAACAGCGTCGCTCTCCCGCAGGCAATTTCTCCGTGCCGCGAGTTGCTCCGCTCTGGCCGCCGCGCTCGACCCGCGCTTGGCGCGCGCCGTCGAAGCCTCTGCGCCATGGCTCTTTGAAGCCATTCCCGCATCGAAGTCCGGAATCACCTGGACTCACACCGCTGGCATTTCTCCTGAAATGTATCTTCCGGAAACTGTCGGCGCGGGCTGCGCCTTTATCGATTACGACAACGACGGCTGGATGGACATTTACCTGGTCAACAGCGGCCCCTGCGACTTCTACAAGCCTGCCACGCCGCTGCGCAACGCGCTCTACAAAAACAATCGCGACGGCACCTTTACCGACGTGACCCTCAAGGCCGGAGTTCCCGGCAATGCCTACGGAATGGGCGTGGCCGTGGGCGATTACGACGGAGACGGCCTGCCCGATCTGTTCGTCACGCAATATCCCAACAGCATTCTCTACCGCAACAATGGCAACGGAACCTTCACCGATGTGACCGCCAAGGCCGGAGTCGCTTGCCCCGGATGGGGCACCAGCGCCGTCTGGTTCGATTACGACAACGATGGCCGCCTCGACCTGTTTGTTTGCAACTTCGCCGACTTCAGCAAGGAGAAGAACGTCTGGTGCGGCGGCCACGGCCCCGGAGAACGCTTCTACTGCAAGCCGAATGTCTTTAAGCCCATGCCGAGCTGGCTCTTCCACAATAACGGAGACGGCACTTTTACCGATGTCAGCCGCGAGTCCGGAATCGCCGACTCGCTTGGCAAGGCATGGGGCGTGGTCGCGGCGGACATCGATAACGACGGCCGGATGGACCTTTTCGTTGGCGACGACACCGCGCCCAACAATCTGTTCATGAACCAGGGCAACGGCAAGTTTTTCGACAACGGAGTGCTCGCCGGCATTGCCTTCAACCCTTTCGGCGCAACGCGCTCCGGAATGGGCGTCGATGCCGCCGACTACGACCAGGACGGCTGGCTCGATCTGTTCGTCGCCAATGTCGATCACGAAATGTACTCGCTCTACCACAACAACAAGGACGGCAGCTTCACCGACGAGGCGATCCACACCCTCATCGGCTCCACAACCCGCCTGATGAGCGGCTGGGGGCTCAAGTTTTTCGACTACGACAACGACGGCAACCTCGACCTCATCCTCGCGAACGGCCATCCTGACCTCACCATCCACGAGCACCATCCTGATCTGCGCTACGACCAGCCCATGCTGCTCTTCAGCCGCGACAGCGGCGAATGGAAGGACCTCAGCGCGCGGTGCGGCCCCGCCTTCGATCAGCCTCGCGCGGCGCGCGGCCTCGCGCTCGGCGACTTCAACAATGATGGCGCGGTCGATGTCCTTGTTACAGCGAACAACGGCGCGCCTCTGCTGCTTAAAAACAATGCCGCCGGAAAGAACCACTGGCTTGGCCTCAAGCTCGTCGGGACAAAATCCAACATCGACGCCGTCGGCGCGAAAGTCACCTGGAAGTGCGGAGACCTGCTTCGCCACCGCACCAAAGTCGGCGGAGGAAGCTATCTTTCCGCGCACGATCCGCGCATGGTGTTGGGCCTCGGCCCGCAAAAGACAATCGACTGGATCGAAGTCGAATGGCCCAAACCCGGCGGCCCCAAACAGCGCTTCACCGGCCTCCCCGTCGACCGCTACATCACCATCACCGAAGGCCACGCGGACTGGAAGTAGGGAACCAGACCCTCCACCCAGGTGTCTATTCAGGCAGATATCTCGCTCTCTCCAGTAAGAATGGAGGGCTTATGTTTGAGGACAGCCTGGTCGAGTCATCCGGGCGCATTCGCACCCGGAGCAAGTGGTACGCGATTGGATCTTTTGGAATTGAAGCCATCGCGCTCGCCGCCTTAATTCTCATCCCCTTCATCTATCCCGCGGCACTGCCGCCACAGGTGCTCACCCGGATGCTGATTGCGCCGCCGCCTCCGCTGGCTCCGGCGCCCGCATCCCACGCTACCCCGGCGCAGCAGGCGCAAGCCCCGGTGCAGGTGGCCCAGCTCGTGAACCCCACCGCGCCAAAGGTCATCCCAACCCGAATCGCCAAGGGAGACAACGCTCCAGTTCCTCCGACGATGTATCAAGGCTTCGGCGAAGTTCGCGGAAGCGACGCGATCTCCCGGTTGGGCGTCCCTCTGCCGACCCCGCCCGCGCCTCCTCGCGCCAAGGCACAAGGCCCGGTCCGAGTATCCTCCGGAGTCGCAGAGGGCCATTTGCTTACTCCCATCCAGCCCATCTATCCGGCGATTGCCAAGGCCGCCGGTATTCAGGGTAGAGTGGTGATCGAGGCCATCATTTCCGAACAGGGACTCGTGATGCAGGCGCAAGTCGTGAGCGGCCAGCCGATGCTGGCGCAAGCGGCCTTGCAGGCGGTGAGCCGCGCGCGCTATCAGCCTTACACGCTCAATGGCCAGCCGGTTGAGGTTGCCACAACCATTAACATTAATTTTGTTTTGGGAAACTAAAATCACCTGGGCCGCGTCCAGAATTGCAGCGACGGATGTATCCCATCAGTGGTACCATCTGGACGCGAAGCGCTTTGGCCGCAGCCCGGCTGTGGAGCTAAAGCAATACGGTTTGAGTTGTCCTGACTCACCGGAAGGAGCGGATT
This sequence comes from Acidobacteriaceae bacterium, assembly GCA_025934135.1. GTDB lineage: Bacteria > Acidobacteriota > Terriglobia > Terriglobales > Acidobacteriaceae > Silvibacterium. The sequence goes on from JAICYR010000180.1 coordinate 3,367, forward strand.
ATGTCCAGATTCTCCGCACTCGTCGCGACGGCCGCCTCTGCAACATTGCTGTTCGCCGCAGCTATTCCCGCCCAAAGCCAAAACCCCAGCCAGACTCAACCCCAGGGCCAGCTCTCGCTTTCCCACGTGCGCATTGTGCGCATCAGCGAGGTGCGAGGGGCGGTGCAGCTTGATCGCGGCATCGGCAAAGGTTACGAGGCCGCCATTATCAACATGCCAGTGGTGGAGCAGAACCGTCTGCGAACCGAAATGGGCATCGCGGAAGTCGAGTTTGAGAACGACAGCACGCTCCGCCTCGGGCCCTACACCGAGGTCGATTTCTCCCTGCTCGGACGTACCGCGCAGGGCGCCACAGTTTCCGACGTCCGCGTGGTCAAGGGAATCGCCTTTGTGAGCCTGGTGAAAACCAAGGAACCGAATCAGTTCAACCTGGCCTTTGGCGACCGCAACCTGGCCTTGCAGCCGGACAGCCACGTGCGGCTGGAGATTCGCGGCGATCAGGCGAAGCTCGCTGTGCTGGGCGGCAAGGTCCAACTTGCCGAAGCCGATCAGGCAACCGAAGTTTCGCGCAAGCATACCGCCACCTTTGCGCTGGCGGACAATACTCAGCCCCTTGTCGCCAAGGGCCTCGAATCCGAGTCGCTGCTGGACAGTGAATCCGAGTCGCGGCTGGACTCCTGGGACAAGAATCTGGAAGAGTACCACTCCAGAAGGGCGTCGATGAGCAGCTTCGGCGGAGTGCCGTATAGCTACGGCGTCTCCGACATGCTCTATTACGGCGCTTTTAACGATGCGGGCGGTTGCGGCATGATGTGGCGGCCATATTTCGCCAGCACCGCCTGGAGCCCTTATGCCAACGGAACATGGGCCTACTACAGCGGAGCCGGTTATAGCTGGGTTTCCCCTTATCCGTGGGCCTGGACCCCGTACCACTACGGATCATGGTCGTTCTGCCCCGGCACCGGCTGGGGATGGAGTCCGGGTGGCTCGTGGATGGGTCTCAACAACATTGCCGCCGTGTCTCCGGCGGTGAGGCCCGCGAATGGAACCGCGATCAAACGCTTTCCGGTCGCCCCGCTCCCGCCGCGCGTTGGGCAAAAGACTTCGCTCATAAGCGTGAACCAGAAGACGCTCGTCCATTCAGGCCTCGACTCGCAAGGGTCGTTTGTCTTCCGCAACGATTCAGCCGGCCTCGGAGTTCCGCGCCATGTGCTGGGTAACCTCAGGGGCTTCTCAAGGCACGCCGATCAAAGAGGCATGGCTACCATGCCCATTTACCGGCCAACGCCCGGCGCCGCAATGCGAGGACAAAGAAATGGCCAGGCCTCGATGGGTGCTCAGCGCGGCTATGCGCCGTCTAACCGCGGCAGCTTCTCCGATGCACGCCCCGCCGGAAATATGGGCAACTCCTCGGGCGGTAGGGGAATGTCGGCACCCGTGCAAAGCGCGCCATCGATGCCATCCTCGCCCGGGCCGGCAGTCTCGGCCCCATCTGTCGGCAGGGGTCACTAAGGAGCTAAGTGCAAGAAGGGTGTTGTCTTGGGCATAATTTCCCATTGGAGCACCCTCAACTTGATGATTATTTGGGGTAGGTCACCCGCCTCCCGAGATCAATCATTTTCAAATCTGTTCACATACATCGGGTACTCACACTTCATAAAGCTGGCAACTCTCCTCCACCTTTTAACCACCTGTGGACGATCGGCTTTCCTTCTAATACTTCTATAATTGCCCTTGCGAACCGATAGCCTTCGTCGACAGTCTCAATGGTAGGTTCGCTCGCTTCCGAATTTAAATGCAATAGATCGTTTCGCAATTTCCGCATCCTGAGGAAAGCACCCATATCAAACTCTTCAGTCGCCTGTTTCAAATAAGAGTCGAGCTGAGCTTCGTTAATGCTGCCGATCCTGTTGCGATCCATCGCATCGTATTCATCGCTACTCAGGGGAAACTCTGGGTCCGCTAATGAACCTGAGAGTTCATTCAATGCCAGCAAGAATATGACTGCCTGACTAAGTTTTGTGGGCATCATGAGAGTCAAACCGCGTCCTTTATATCCTCCGGCAACGGACCGAACGGATTCCTCAATTGCGAGCCATGAGAGAACTAGAGCAGCGCGGAGATATACCTTACGAACCCGACGCGCCGATAGCGTGTCTGGTAGTCCTTTCGCGCTGCACAGCAACTGGTGAGAATCGTCCAATAGTGTGCTGACCAACAAGAACATACCAGGACCCCAATTAAGGAAGTTGCTGCCCGACCACGACTTTACATCACCAGGGGATCACGACTCCACAGGGTTATTTGCAGCGGGTGCCCCATCCTTCGCGCCAGCGGGGTCCCCGTGAACAGGTCTTCGTTCACGGGGTGGTTAAGCGAAGGGTGGGAGACCGACAATCTAAGATGGCCATCCCACTGGATAATGAGAAGCAGGCTACAACTGAGCCTCAGCCGAGGTCTCCGCGATAGCCTGCCTTTACTTTCCTTTCCGTAGCTCCCGCATGACCGTCATCAAAGCGTCAGCTTCTTAGCCCGCCTGCACCAGCCCTGCAAGCACTGCAGCAAGCTTATCGAGGATCTCCTTCCAGCCTTCCAACTGGCCGCTCTCGCGTGCGCTCTGCACGGTCTCATTTCCAATGAAGGTGAGTTTCGTCTGGCTGTTTCCAATGTCCTCAAAGAGAATCACGTCGGGCGAATCGTCGATGGCCTCATGGTCGATTCCTAATTCAGCAGGGTTAACCCTGTTTCCCTTCGAGTCGGCAAAGTACATTGTTGAAACGATCTTCTCGTACGGAACAATCTCACGATATTCGCCAGCATTCCAGAACTCGCGCCCATCCGGAAATCGCATGCAACAGAGATACTTTCCTCCCTCGCGTAAATCGATCTCTCAAGAAGGCGAAGTTAATCCCTTCGGCCCCCACCACTGCATCACATATTTCGGGTCCGTCC